>CALJVA010000161.1 GCA_937975135.1 uncultured Thermoactinomycetaceae bacterium
AAGCTCATGTGGCGATGTCTTCGGACAGGGGTTCGAATCCCCTCGCCTCCACCAATACCATCAGAAAAGAGATCGTGTTAGGTCTCTTTTTTGCATTTTCGGTATGCGTGGTAGTTAGAAAACCGCGTTATTACTGGATTTTTTGCTTATCTGACTTCGAATACGAAAAATTTCTGATGGTGTACATGCTGGCACCTCAACAAATAATGGAGGTTGAGTACCATTCAACGGTAAGTGAAGGGTTTTTATGAAAACATGAAGAATAACAAATCGACATGATACGATAGGGACAATATTGAACCCAGCAGATTGTATTGGATTTCGAAAATTGAAGTGTATAATGAATACCTTGAAGCAAGATAATTCACAAAAAGGATCGAACACCATGAACTGAACTTATCGTTTAATAATTTAGCAACCTTCACCAGACCTATATATAACTTAGAGTAAATCAATGACCACCGAGACCAATAATGATACAATAAAAATGACAGGTCAGACAAACAAGGGTGATAGACGATGAATATTCAAAAACAGCAAATTTTGGTGCAAAGAATTGAAAAACCACTGGCTCGGCCAATTTTAAAGTGGGCAGGCGGGAAACAACAACTGTGGGATGAAATCGTTAGGCATATTCCCAACCATTTTAATAAGTATATTGAGCCATTTATGGGAGGAGGCGCTATCTTTTTCGGCTTGCAACCTGATCGCGCAGTTCTTTCTGATACTAACCCGGAATTGATGACGCTTTATGAAGTTGTCAGAGATAATGTTGATGATTTAATTAGAGAGCTTAAAGAATATGTAAACGATGAAGATTTTTACTACTACGTTAGACAGCAAAATCCGGAAAAGTTAAGTAAGGTTCAACGTGCGGCAAGGATGCTTTTCCTTAATAAGACATGTTACAACGGGTTATACAGGGTTAATAAAAAAGGACAGTTTAACGTTCCATTCGGAAAGTACAAAAATCCAACAATATGTGATGAAGAGGCACTAAGATCTGCCAGTTCGGCTTTACAAAGAAAATTACTGGTATGCGGAGATTACATAGAGGTTCTTAATCGGTATGCTGAACCGGAGGATTTGATTTACCTTGACCCTCCTTATCTCCCGATATCCACCTATTCAGACTTCAAACGATATACGAAGGAGTTCTTCTATGAAGAAGATCATGTTAAACTGGCAAACGAAGTTCATCGATTATATGAGTTAGGGTGCACGGTTATTTTGACGAATTCTAATCACCCTCTTGTTTATGAACTTTATCGTGATTATAAGATAGAAGTTCATAAAACGAAGAGGTACATCAATTCTATTGCAAGTAAACGAAATGGACAGGATGTAATTGTGCTGGCACAACCCCGGCGTCGAAGTTTCAAAATAGTCAAGCCGGAAACACCGAATAATCAACTTGATCGTTTTCCAGGAACCCGGTATATGGGAAGTAAATATAATCTGTTGGATAGCATTTGGGATATTGCTAAACAATTTAGATTTGAATCCGTACTAGATGCTTTTAGCGGTAGCGGAGTAGTAAGCTATATGTTTAAAACAAAAGGAAAAACGGTCTATTCCAATGATTTTATGACTTTTGCCGCGAATATAACTAAAGCACTTGTTGAGAATAATTCAGTTACACTTACCAAAGAAGATGTTGACTATCTCCTAGAACCCGGGGATGGTAATGGTTTCATTTATAACACGTTTAAAGGTTTATATTTTAGTGACGAAGAGAATATTTTCCTCGATAATGTAAGAGCCAGAATTGATAAACTTCAATGTCCGTACAAAAAAGCTTTGGCGATATCAGCTTTATGTCGTGCCTGTTTGAAAAGGAGACCCAGAGGAGTTTTTACGTACGTCGGTTATCGTTATGATGATGGGCGTAAAGATTTGCAAATGAACCTCATGGAACATTTTGTTGAATCTGTTAAGGCTTTTAACGATGCGGTTTTTGATAATGGAAAAATCAACATTTCAACAAATAAAGATACAATGGAATTAAGACGTCGTGCAGACTTGGTATACATTGATCCGCCATACTATAGTCCTTTGAGCGACAATGAATACACAAGACGTTATCACTTTGTAGAGGGACTGGCCAGAAACTGGAATGGGCTTGAAATACAGTGGGATACAAAAACAAGGAAATTCAAAAAGTATCCAACTCCTTTTGGAAGTAAAGTAGGTGCATATGATGCTTTTGACAAACTTTTTGCAAAACACAAAGATAGCATTATAATGGTGTCTTACTCATCGAACGCCTATCCAACAATGGAAGAAATGATAGAGTTATTATGCAAATATAAAGATAAAGTTGAAGTCAACCAGATCGATCATAGATACTCATTCGGAAATCAGGGACACAAAGTTGATGACAATCACAATGAAGTACAAGAGTATATTTTTGTGGGTTACTAAAAGTTGAGGTGTCAAAATGAATTCTCCTTGGCATTTCGGCAATACTACCGTAAGAAATCCTATGAGGATTAGAGATGGTCTGGCAGTTCTAAAGAATCCAACATTAAATGGACATCTTATTGGAAAAGAGCAGGAAAGTCTATTAGCTTATGAGCTTGATAAGGCTGGAGTTATTAACCTGGGCCAAACCGATCCTGATTTTATGGGACGAAAATGGCGTTCTTGTTTCTCCCAATTGGGATTTATTACACATAAATTCACGAGGAACTTAAACCCTGGTGAAAAAGACCCGATAATAATAGAGGTCATTAAAGATCACCCTGAACTTGGTTTGACTGGGCAACCTTATCAATTGACACCAAGTGGTCTAAGGATGATTGAAGCGGAAACTGTTCAGGAACAACAGGAATGTATGCTTCGAGCATTATTAGCTTATGAGATTCCTTCATTAATTGAGCCCAATAACGGCGAATATTCCTTTAATCCTTTTATCTTTATACTTCAAGTTCTGAAAAAATTAAGCGCGGTAGAAAATCCAAGGGGCTTATCTAGTGTTGAAATGGGGATAGTCCAATCATATCGAGATCATTCGAAGGTTGATCAAGTTGTACAGGAAATTCTTAACTTTAGAGCCGAACGTGATGCGGCTATTGGTCGAGTAGCAAGAAGAAAAATAGATAATCAATTACTTGAAAATCTTGCCAATGCCGCAGGATTAAAGAGAGGTTCTATTAAGGATTACACGGATGTTAATTTTCGATATCCTCGATTAACCGGATTAGTTTCTTTGAAAGATAAAAGGTTAGTATTAAATGAAAAGAAACTGCCTGTGATTGATGCCATTCTAGCTGGTGGCCCTAAAATATATGGTAAGGAGAATCATCATAAATATCTTCTGCGTCTTTGGAAAGGCGCTGAACTTCCGACTGATAACGAAGCAACTGCAAGAGAAGAAATTTTACGATTTAAACACTTACTAATTGATTCAGGTGTCCAACCAGAGTTAATTCCGTTAATTCCTGATACTCAAGATGTTGCAGAATTAAACCAAATTCGCTTGCGTCTTGAGGTGTTATATCAGCAGGTTCTTGAGAAAAAATTTGCCTCCGAACAAAATGCTGATGAGCAAGTAAAGGAAATCATAGCATATTTAAAGAGCATCGATAGGCAACCAATTGATGATGCATATGACATTGAGATCGATGACGAACCGGCATATTTAGAATGGGCAGTCTGGAGAGCGTTCTTGGCAATTAACCAGTTGGTTAATAAGCCCCATGAAGCACGTAGATTTAGGGTTGATCAAGATTTTTTTCCGCTTGGATGTGCCCCAGGTAATGGGCCTGACATGATTTTTGAATTTGAAGATTATGTTCTTGTAGTTGAAGTTACTTTAACAAGTTCCTCAAGACAAGAAGCGGCAGAAGGAGAGCCGGTTCGCAGGCATGTTGCGAAAGAAAAAGCTAATGTTAATGCAACGACAGGCAAACCTGTTTATGGGCTGTTTTTAGCTCGAACTATAGATAACAATACTGCTGAAACTTTCCGAATTGGCGTTTGGTATAATGGAGATGAGCCTGATTTTATTAATATTGTTCCTATAACACTTAAGCAATTTATTCTAATGATGGAGAAATTTCTTACCAAACGTTTTGACAATAGGGAGTTTAGACGAGTGTTGGATAGTTGTCTTATACCGAGGAATGCACATGCCCCTGCATGGAAAAGAGAAATTCAAAAAGTTGTAGAACAATTCCTTGTAGGTTAATGCCAGATAATGAGAAAGGGACTTTTCATCGTTAAGTCTTTGTGGTATAAATGAAATTAAATTATAAGCAGGTTTATCCATCAGCATTGCTGAATGTATAAATAAAAAACAATCATTGGTGCAAAGCATGCCCGAATCCCGTGTTCAGGCGTGCTTTTTGTTTTGGAGGCGAAAGAACTATGAAAAGTGTAATATCTTATCCGCATCGTGGAAAATGGGGAGATGCAAATTATAGAGGTAACTGTTCCGGTTATGTTATTAAAGAATTATTGGAGTATTTTAAGCCTCGTACATTTCTTGAAGTTTTTGCAGGTGGTGGAACGGGTTATGATGTAGCAAGGGAATTGGGTTACACTGACTCCGTACACTTAGACTTAAATCCTCGTTGGGGTGGTTGGAATGCTTTAAAAGATGCAGTGCCAGTCAGCGTTGATTTTATCTTTTGCCATCCACCCTATTTTGACATCATAATTTATTCGGGTGAAGTTTGGGGGGAGGCTCACAAGGATGATTTATCACGGGCTCGTGATTATAAAGATTACATTGAAAAGTTGAACTTTGTTCATAAAAAACTATTCCGAAGTTTGAACAGAGGAGGGAGACTGGCAATTTTAATAGGAGATTGTAGGAAAAATGGGGTATATTATTCGATAATTAAAGATATGGACTATTTTGGAACACTGGAGTCGCACATTATTAAGATACAGCACAATGTCAAATCCAAAAAGATTAAGTATCATGGCTCGTTTATTCCAATTATACATGAACATTTACTCATTTTTCGAAAAAGCTGACTCATTTCAAGTTATAGTCTCAAGTAGTGGTGTAAAATTAGCCCGGGCTTCTTGACAAAGGAAG
>CALJVA010000162.1 GCA_937975135.1 uncultured Thermoactinomycetaceae bacterium
TAGAATATCTCAAGTTCTGCTCGAATGTGGTTCTGATTCAGATACGACACCAAGCGAAATACTTTCTCAAGTTCCTGTTCCTGATTTTTCTCCGTCAAGGAAGTGGCCAAGGCAATTCTAATTATTTGCCGATACTTCCGAGTTTCTTTTCGAAGCTCCTGATAGCTGGGAATCGACTTCGCATATTTATCTTCTACCTCATCTTCAGCAATGACTGAAGTCTGCCAATTGATAAGGCTATCAAACGCTTCCTCAATAATGGGTTTAAATTCTTCCTCTGCATCTCTGGAGATGCGATGGGTAAAGTAGCTATCTTTGAACTGACCATTGTCCTTCGACACCCAAAAGTCCCATCCTTCTTCATTTTTCAAGTGTCCCCTCATGCTCCATCGATCCGTCTGCCAAGTGTAGTGGAGATTATCCACATAAAATTCCTCGCCATATCGGTCCTTCAAATACTGCTCCGCTTCTTCTTTTACCTTTTTCTTTTCTTCTTCAGAAGGCTCTGCTAGATTTTGCAGCTCTTCAAAAGGATTAGGAATATATTGGATCGTCCATTCATCGACTACCAAAGCAACCAACAAAGACACCACAGTAAGGACAATGATTTCGACGACAAACCTTGTTCCTTTTGGTGCCTCCCGCTGTCCCCGTCGGATCTTTAGCCCCATCAGGATGGCATCAATGATCGATACAAGTGTCAGGAGGGTCACGATATACGGAAACATGACCAAAACCGTATTCTCCAAGACGATCCCTACGAGGGTCAGACCAATAAAGGCCAGACCTTTCCACCGCTGTCCATTCACGTATTGTCCCAAACCGGGTATCAGCAGCGAAAGTACGATTGCGATAAACAGTCGCAAAATCTCCTCACCCTTTTCGTCGGCGGTTAGAATTATCGTGCGATATTCCCCTCTCTACCAAAGTGAGCATCAAAGGGATCCAAACTGTGTTCGAAACGGAATTTTTCCGTCCCTCCTTCACGCAGAAGTTTAACCGCTCTTGCGATTACCGTTCTTACTTGATCTTTATTAGGATACAAATAATCATTTCGTTCCACCGGTGGTTCACCATCATCAGTCACTACGACTTTACCAAAATGAACACCGTAATTCCCCACAACATCATCCTGATTTACATAGTTGACGACTCTTTTATCGTAAACTCCCAACGCATTTAAAGGATCTCTAAAAATACTCATATAGGGGTTAATAGCAGTTTTCACCGCTTGCCAGCCCGAAATTTTGTGAAGAGGGTGAGGTTTTAACCCAGGAGCATTAAATGTGACTGCAGGCAAGCCGTATTTCTTTGCTCCATCTTGTGCATGAAACCCGCCCTTTGAG
>CALJVA010000163.1 GCA_937975135.1 uncultured Thermoactinomycetaceae bacterium
AGGTAGGCTACTCGCTCAGGGGCCGCTTCATAAAATCAGAGAGGAATCGAATTTACCTGATGGATCTCTGTTTGATTGCTTTATCGCATTAGTGGAGGCGGCAGAATGAAGGAAATAAATGTTGTTTTTAAGCGGAGAATCACTGAGGATTTGAAGTTACAATTGCGCGTATTTCGTACGGTGATCGATTGGACGATAGCCCTTTATATTCTTACTCCACTTCTTCTGATCGGACTTTATCATTATTATACTTGGTGGCAGGGTGTACCTAGCTGGGTACTTCCTATTCCTTTTGAGTTGGCGCTGGGCCTGCTTTTTTTATTTAGTTGGTTGGGCAGGGTTCGGTTATTTTTTCAGGAGGCAGACCGCTTGTTTCTAATACACGATGATAAGTGGTCACAAGGGCTGATCAAAAGAGGAATTGCTTACTCTTTACTCTTTCATTTTTTCTCTACACTCGTATTTTTTTCATTGATTGCTCCTTTTTTTCTGCTTCACTATCAAGTATCCTTGCTATCCTTTGCATTGCTCGGATTTTTTGTATTCTTAATGAAAGGAATTCTCGCTTTAGGGAAGCAATTGATCGAAGTTATCTCTACGAATACCTGGGAGCGGATCTCTTTTCTCCTGGTGATGTTTGCTGGTGGTGGAATCCTTTTCTCGTTTATGATAGTCCTTTATTATCATGGAATACTTGTTTTTATTTTTGGTTTAGCAATTCCCATTGGGATCATCATTTTATTGTTTTGGGCTCGTTTGCAACTCAGAGGAAGCTTTTTTGCAGACGTTGTCCATGAGAGGAAAGAACGAACGCGTTATATCCGACTGTTTTTGGGCATGTCGATGAGCCTTGATCATCAACCGATCCAATTACGCAACAAACATTTCATTTTCTTTCGTCAATCGAATCACTTATTTCGGAATCGAAGGGTAGAAACAGTATTAGTGGAACTGGGGATCAAAACCTTTTTACGTGATCGAAATCAACTTTTTTCCTATCTCCGGATTATGGGAGTTTCTATTTTTGCGATCTTGCAAGTTCCTCTGACATTAAAGTGGTTTTTGTGGCCTCTAATTGGACTTTATCTAGCTTATTGGTGCAAAAATTTTTGGAAGGATATAGAGTCTTCTTCTTTTCTTCATCTCTTCTATATTTCGAAAGAGGACCTGTTAAAAGCGAGGCATAAAGTGATCCAATGGCTGACATTCCCGGGGTTTTTCGTGATAAGTATTTTAATAGGTTTGGTTACCTATCAGTGGATTGGCGTTCTTCTTATGTTGCCTATTTCTTATTCGCTAAGCTATCTTCTTGGACGAATCATTGGGGTTTTTGATTAATTGCGAGTTTTGCTCCGTCAAGAGTATATCAAGAATCCCCTTTATTTACCATAGAGAATAGCGGAAATGTAATAGGGTCCAAACTATTAAACTGGTCACCTCATATGATATTTTAGGAGGTGATCCAAATGCATAAGCATGGCTATGCCACCTATTCGTTTTTGTTTCGCGGAGAACCGAATCCAGAAAAAATACAAAAGTATGGAGGAATTGTTCGCCAAATCAATCGCTATTGTAGAAGCATTACAGCGATTGTTAACATAAATACCCATTTGGAGCAGCTTCGCAGTGATCCAGATATATTATCGGTGGAAAGGGATCGGAAGATGCCTTTACCCCGGCCACAAGTTCATTGGATTACCAATCACGAGGAATCGATTGGTGGGCGTGCAACTCACCAACAAATGCCTTGGAATATTGCCAGGGTTTTAGGTAATCGACCTCGGCCCAGTCTTGGGAAAGGGGTTCGTGTAGGTGTATTGGATACGGGGATCGATTTTAATCATTTGGACCTTGCTCCCAATGTTAAGGGAGGAATTAATCTAGTGAACCCCCATTCTTCTCCAAGGGATGATCATGGTCATGGAACACATATCGCGGGAACAATTGGTGCCATTGCCAGGAGACCGTCAGGGGTAGGAATTGCTCCTCAAGTCTCTCTATTTGCGATTAAAGTGCTCAATTCCCATGCAATGGGGACATTAACAACACTCGTTAAGGGAATTGAATGGGGTATACAGAATAGAATGGATATTCTTAATATTAGCGTTGGTGGCGGCACTTATGTATCCCCAACTATTTTGCGAGCGGTTCGCGCCGCTACAAAGCGGGGCATCCTTATTGTCGCAGCAGCAGGGAATAGTGGCACCCCTTTGGGGAAAGGAGATCAGGTAGAGGTACCTGGACGAATTCAGGAAACAATTGCAGTTGCTGCATTGAAAAGGAACAATCGACGGGCATCTTTTTCTGCTACAGGTTCAGCCGTAGATATTGCTGCGCCGGGCGTAGACATTATCAGCACTTATCCGGGAAACCGTTACGCTGTACTAAGTGGCACTTCTATGGCCGCTGCCCACGTAACAGGAGTGGCAGCTCTATTAAAAAGTGCATATCCGAAAGCTTCTCCTCAAGCGATTAAGAACTTGTTACTCAAAAGAGCGATCGACTTACCTCCTGCAGGAAAAGATCCTTATACAGGTGTAGGTTTGGTCCAGGTGTGGTAAGGAATGAGCTGTTTATATGAGCAAATGGCGGTGGATGCAACGATCCTACCGCCATTTGTGTTTTATGATGAATCCTCTTCTTGGGATGAAGATCTCACCAAGAGTCGAGTGATACTGTGTTGATCCATTTCCTCTACTGTAAAGTGATAATTATCATATTGAATGGAGTCCCCAACTTGTGGTATTGCTTGTAATCGGGAGAACACCCACCCTCCAATGGTATCATTGTCTGGATCATGGATGTCAATGTTGAAGTACTCATTTACCTCTTCGATTAACAGACGGGCATCAATTGAGGTTTCGGTTCCGTTTTTTTGGAAAAAGGGACGTTCATCATCAAACTCATCTTGGATTTCGCCGACAATCTCTTCAATGATATCTTCCGTGGTTACAAGTCCTGAAGTACCTCCGTATTCATCCACGACGATTGCCATTCCCATACGATTTTTTTGTAGTATATGTAGGAGGTCTTTTATTTCAATCGTCTCTGGAACACGGAGTACTGGACGTGCTAATTCGACTAAGTTTGGCTTTTTATTTTCTAATAAGCATTCATATACATGACGGATATGGACGATCCCAATAATATTATCCTTATCCTCATGACATAAAGGAAATCGGGTGTGTCGTGAGTTTTTAATTGTTTGTAAATTCTCTTCCAGAGAATCATCGGTGTAAAGACATACTAGGTCAACCCGTGGAACCATCACCTCTCGTGCTACACGGTCGGCAAATTCGAAAACGTTATCAAGCAAGGATAGCTCCGTCTGGTCAATCATTCCGCTTTGATGACTTTGAGCTACCAACATGCGAATCTCTTCTTCAGTGTGAGCATGCTGTTGCTCAGGGTCCATCGGTACTCCTAGCCAGCGTAAAATCAGGTTGGCTGATCCATTCAAAATCACAATGAATGGATAAAA
Source organism: uncultured Thermoactinomycetaceae bacterium (assembly GCA_937975135.1). Lineage (GTDB taxonomy): Bacteria > Bacillota > Bacilli > Thermoactinomycetales > CALJVA01 > CALJVA01. The sequence continues at coordinate 3,482 of CALJVA010000163.1, forward strand.
CAGCTTATAAAATAGATGCAGAAGCTTTGCTGTCCACAAAGTGGTCTGCTCGGACTTACGAATAGCAAGTGATTTGGGAGCCATCTCTCCTAGGACAATGTGCAGAAAAGTTATGATTGAAAAGGCGATAATAATGGAGATCGGTTGAATCATCCATGCAGGAGTCCCAATGGCTGTGAGAGCGGGTCCAATAAATCGGGTTAATGTAGGCTCTCCAAGCCAACCAAGACCAAGGGAGGCAAAGGTGATCCCCAGTTGGGTTGCAGAAAGATAGGCGTCTAAATTGTTGATCACCTTTTGTGCTACCTTAGCCTGTGAATGACCCTGCTCGATCAAAGAAGCGATCCGAGTCTCCCGTACCTTAACAATAGCAAACTCTGCCGCAACGAAAAATCCATTCAGGAAAACAAGGAAAATAACCAGTAAGAGTTTCAGTCCAAGAAAGATTTCCAAAAGAAGGGTACCTCCCATAATAAAATCGTCTATCTAGTTTCTTATAGCATACACCAAGGGGATCAGAATAAAAAGCCGCATCTTTTTCTCAATAACGGAAAAAAGACGGTCGATTTTTCACGCAACTTCACAGAACGGGAAGAAGTGGGAAAAATCGGCCGCCTAGTCGTTAAAGCAAGTGATTAAGAAACAATGTAGCGATTCCAAAATAAATCAAGAGAGAAAATACATCATTTAAGGTTGTAATTAGAGGACCAGAAGCAACAGCAGGATCTATCTTTAACAATTGCAACAAGATAGGAATAATGGTACCCGCTAAGGTTCCAATTAATAGGGTGAACCACAGAGAAGAACCGACTACAAGACCGAGGTATAAATCTTGCCGCCAGAGCAGGATCATTCCTACAATTAACAAACTGCATACGGTGCTGATGATGATACCAGCCAATCCTTCTTGTCTTAGAATTTGCCAATATTTATCTCGGGTTAATTGACCGGAGGTTAGACCACGAATAACCAATGCAAGGGATTGGGTCCCTGTATTTCCTGTCATTCCTGCAATCATAGGCATAAAAAAAGTAAGAACAGCCACTTTTTCGATTGTCTGTTCAAAATATCCGACTAAAGAAGCTGTCATCATTCCAATGATCAATAGGAGTATGAGCCAAGGTAATCGTCGACCTGCCGAAGCGAAGGGTGGGATCAGTACTTCCTTTTCCGGATAACTTACTGCTGAAAGTTTGGATAGGTCTTCGTGGGCTTCTTCGATCAATACATCAATCATGTCATCAACGGTGATAATCCCTAACAGCCGCTGGTCGCTATCAATCACTGGAACGGCAAGAAAATCGTACTGTTCCATGATTTTCGCGGCCTCTTCCTGGTCCATGTCTGCAGGAACAGAGATGACCCGTTCATACATGATATCCCTAACCTTTGTTTCAGGCTGTGCAATTAAGAGCTCCCTTAGTGAAACAACTCCTACTAATCGATCATCTGCATCAACAACATAGACATAATAGACCGTCTCAGCAGTTGGTGCTTCCCGCCGGAGGTATTGGATCACTTCTTCTACAGAAAAGTGATCATAGATGGCCACAAATTCACTGGTCATCTTCCCACCAGCAGTGTCTTCAGGATAATGGAGCAGTGCCCGGACCTTATCTGCTTCAACTCGTTCCATATCCTTAAGAAGGGATTGAACATGGGGTTCTTCCAATTCTCCTAACAGATCTGCTACATCGTCTGATGGCATCTGGTTTAGTACTTGTACCGTTTTGTCCGGACCAAGAACTCGCAGTACCTCCTGCTGTTCAGTTGGATCTAGCTCTTTTAATAGTTCACCGATGTCATCAATGGAAAGTAATTCAATAAAGTATCGTCTATAAACAGTATTTAATTGAAAGAAGATTTGTCCCCAGTCATAGGGCTGTAACCGCTCAAGCTGTTGGTGGAGCATTTTTTTATCTCGTTTTTGTAAAGCAATAATAATGGGTTCTATATAAAAGTTTTGTTTTCTTTCCATCATTTTTTGTTGCCTCCTTTCTTGTAGAATAAAACTCTTCCCATCATAGCAAATTGGTATGTTATGTGAAAGAGAAAAAATCAGTTTAATATTGAAAGATAAGAGAGCGACCGCCTGATTAAACAGGCGATCGCTTTTTAATGGGATATTTTATTTATGACTTATGAATGTGTCCGGTCTTTCTTACGTTCTGGCTTAGGATCTTGGCGGCGCCTTGGATCCGAATCAGGTGAAACGATTTCCGGCTCACGTGGGGTTGTAATTTCAGGCTCGCCAAGGGGAGTACCTACATCGGGAATGCGCATGCTTATACCATCCTTTCTTTTTAGTATGTGATGCTGCCTATATTGTCCCCTCAACGAGTTTTCTAAAACAGAGCAACCCACGCGTTGTTTTTACATCAGAGGATGTTATTACCGATCCGGAGTTTTATTATCTTTTGCTTCCTTCACATGAAACACGAAGTTTTTGATTGTGGAAGGGGATTCGATCTGTACTGAGCTTACACTTACAGGATAGGATATGACTTGTGTTGTGAAGGAGTCTGGGGGAGGAGCCTCTTCTTGAGCATATACATGTAATTCTGTATTATCTACCAGTTCCGCCCGTTTAATTTCAACCGAGTGCCCACCAGTTCTACGTTCTCCAAGGGCAACAATCAAATAAATACGGTCTTCGTCAATGACCGCTTTGTGTCCGCCCTTTGGAGACTGTCTTAGTTTGTTTAGTTCCGTTTGCACCTTTTCGGGTACCTCAAATTCCGACTCAGGGGTAACAACAAGATCAGTTTTTACTGAGCCTTTTTTTTCAGGTGTTGAATCGCCGCAGCCAGTAATACTGAGAAGCAGTGTAAAAAGCAACATAGGAGCCACCTTCCATATCCGCATAATATGACTGCCACAAAAAGAAGTGTTTACATACTTTTTAAACAAAAGACTTGATAGTCCTACTTCTCTTTGTAGCTACGAACCTCCTTCTCTAGCTTTTTATCTCTTCAATCTTATTGACGAAGAAATTAGGTATTAGGTTGCATGTGGATAAGCGATGTATTCTGTAACTTGCTGGGCTCTCTTTCGTTGCGATTTTAGTGTACAGCGCTTTGCATTCAAAAATGGTAATAAAAAGGTTGGTACGGGGTCATTCTATCAATAGAAGCCATTGTGTGTCTAGAAAGGAGCTATCGATGTCTTATCGTCCGGAAAATCCTTTGATTGTCCAGAGTGATCAAAGCATTTTATTGGAAACAAATCACCCAGATTTTTTGTATCTCCGTGATCAATTACTTACCTTTGCAGAATTGATAAAAAGTCCTGAGTATATTTATACCTATCGGATTACTCCCTTGTCCTTATGGAATGCGGCTGCAGCTGGTGTGAAATCTGAGCAAATCATCGATTTGCTAACAAGGTATAGTAAGTTCGAGTTACCAGCAAGTTTAGTAGAGCGGGTAAGAGAGACTGTCTTACGCTATGGGAAGTTAAAGCTGCAACAGAAAGCAGAACAACTTTTATTGATTAGTGAAGAACAAGAGATGATTGATGAAGTGACCGCTTATCCCTTTGTGAAACAACTGGGAGTAGAGCGATTGGATGAATATACACTGCGAATTCCCAAGGGAGTACGGGGACAAATAAAACAAGAACTATTAAAAATCGGTTTTCCTGTTGAGGATCAGGCAGGATATGTGACTGGAGAAAGTGTGCCGATTCGTTTACGATCTGTCAGTCGCCAAGGAGAGCCTTTCTCCTTACGGCATTATCAGCAGGAGGCGGTGTCTGCCTTTTATCAGCAGGGTTCGGTACAGGGAGGAAGTGGGGTGCTTGTTTTACCCTGTGGTGCAGGAAAAACCATCGTTGGCCTATCAGTCATGGAGCAGGTAGGACAAGCTACTCTTATTTTAACCACCAATCATACATCTGTTCAGCAATGGGTGAGAGAAATCAAGGATAAAACAGATATACCAATTCACTTAATAGGCCAGTATACAGGGGAACAAAAAGAAGTGCGACCGATTACGGTAGCCACTTATCAAGTATTAACCTATCGATCTAGAAAAGATGGTTCCTTTCCCCATATGGACTTATTTCAGAAACGTAATTGGGGCTTAGTTATTTATGATGAAGTACATCTTTTACCAGCGCCAGTCTTTCGAGCGACAGCTGAGATACAAGCGAAACGGAGGCTGGGATTGACAGCAACACTGGTAAGAGAGGATGGATTAGAAGAGGATGTTTTTTCACTGATTGGACCCAAAAAATATGATGTCCCCTGGAAAGAACTTGAATCGAAGGGGTGGATTGCAACAGCAAAATGTACGGAGATTCGAACCCCGATGTCTCCAAGCTTACGCAGTACATATATAACAGCTAGTCGACGTCAGCGATATCGAATTGCTGCGGAAAATCCCAACAAGATCATAGTGATAAAAAATATTTTAAAGAGACATCCCGGAGGCCATGTGTTGATTATTGGTCAATACATTACGCAGCTAAAGGAAATTGCGACATCACTCAACGCGCCCCTTCTTACGGGAGAATTGTCACAAGCGAAGCGGGAGCAACTATATACACTTTTTCGGCAGGGGAAAATTCCAGTATTGGTGGTTTCCAAAGTGGCTAATTTTGCAGTGGATCTGCCTGATGCATCTGTAGCAATCCAGGTTTCTGGAGCCTATGGATCACGTCAAGAAGAAGCTCAGCGTTTAGGGCGAATTTTACGCCCGAAAGTCCAAGGGAATAAAGCCTATTTTTATCAGGTGGTTACTCGAGATACTGTAGACGAAGAATATGCTGCCAGTCGCCAATTATTTTTGACGGAACAAGGTTATCAATATCGGATTATCGATGCAGAGGTATGGGAGTGAGGTAAATTAATTATGAATTCACTGCGCTCTTGTTTATCTGCACTTTCATTGGAGGTTTGTCAACGGATTGCAAGCCACCATGGGTTACAAGAGGGTGCGATCGATCCTTTGGTGGAACGTTTGACGAATCCCGCCTATCTTCGGAAGCTTTATAAGGGATTTAGTAATATAGAAAAAAATGTGTTATTAGAGTTATTATTTCACGGTGGAGAAGGAGGCTTTCACCCAAGTATTCTTTATCCGGGGCAAAATCGATTAACCCCCTTACAACTTCGGCTTGGATTTGCTCGTTTGCGTCAGATGGGGCTACTCTTTGCTCAAAAAGCTGCTTGGGGTGAGTCCCATTATTTTTGTCCACAGGATCTTTTTTCCGCCTGGCATCTTGCTTTGATTGATCTTCCGGTTCGTCACTCTCCGATACAAAAAGTTCATTCGGTTTATGGAACGCCCAATGGAATTGGTCACGATCTATTTCATTTTTTGATCTATCTTGACCGTGAACCGGTACCCCTAACCTCTACAGGAAAAATTTATAAGCGCATGCTTAAAAGATTGGATTTGGAATTGGAGATGGACTCCAAATGGTTGGTAGATACTGAGTGGGGAGCGAAGGAGGTCCCTGCTTCGGTGGCACTAGTGATGGATTTAGCAGCAGAATTTCGATTGACTCAGGAAGAGAATAATGAGCTGATGGTTCAACCTGAACATGTTTCCGCCTGGCTTGGTCTTAGTTGGAAAGAGATTATAGAGATTCTCTTTTTTTGGACTAAAAGGAAGCTATTAGCGAGACAGCCCGCCTGGTATACCTTATGGTGGATAATGGAACAGCAAACAGAAGGTTGGGTGCGATTGACAGAAACAATCGCGGCGTGGTCGGAAGTGGTGAATCGATGGAATAGAAAAGGAAAAATATCAATGAAAAAGGTCTTGCGTCAATTAATACATCCTCTTTGTGGATTGGGGTGGATTGAAATTGGAGAATCAGGAGCAGAGGTCCTTTGGCGATGGAAGATACCGGCGCCTTGTATTAAGAAACCTCTTTTTTCAGAGGGCGGGTATGTAAAAGCAGATTTTGAAGTCTTATTACCAGCTTACTATCCTTTGGATCAACGTTGGATTCTTGCTCAGTTTGCAGATTATGCAGGGGGAGAGCAGATGCATGTTTATCTTTTGAGTGCCAAGTCCATTGCCCGGGGTAAAGAGAAAGGAATGGAGGAGGGGGAGATGATTGATGTTCTAGAAAAACTTTCTATTAATCCACTCCCTCAAAATGTGTCGGATGCTGTTTTACAATGGGGAAATAGCCACAGACGTATATTATGCCGTGAAGTTGTTGTAATGGAAGGGGAAGGAGCGAAGCTACATCCAGAAGTAAAAAAACACGCTGAGGAAATAGGTGAAAACAGGTTTTTGGTGGAAAAGAAGACAGCAGAAAAATTAACTACTGCTCTTCAAAATGAAGGATATACAGTGAATTGGATCGAGAAGGAGGAAAAACCCCTTTGGAAGCGTGAGTCTGGTTTACTCGAAATGAATTGGATGCCCAACAAATATGTTCCTGAAATCGTGGATGAATATCCCAATTTGGAAACAGCAGTCCCAGGCCTATCTTCTTTACCTCAAATATGGAAAACAGGATTACGCTCTTATCATCGTGCTACAATGCGGGATATACTCCGTAAGGCAACACAATTTCAATTGGACTTGTTAATTGAGGAAAACGATTGTAAGCCGGCTTTGTTTACCCCTTTCAAATTAAATTATACGAGTGGCTTTTGGATGGTGGAAGGGCGTAATGAAACCGGCGAAATCAAAAGGTTAAATCTAGAAAAAATTAAGCGTCTCCAGATCGTGGTGCCTACTGGAAAGTAAAGGAGATCGGATCTCACTTGCAATTTCTACATCTTTTTGACATAATTAATTAATATAAGTTGCTCTAGCTAAGGAGCAGTAAGTGGTTTTTTGTACTTAAATTTGGAGGGGTGCAGATGGCATCGCTCGATATGACAGATATTTTGCTTGATGCGTATCAACTGGCAGACGCGATCAAGTCTTCGGAAGAGATGGTACGCTACTTAGAAGTGAAAAAGAGACTGGAAGAAGATCAGGAAGCGCAGAGACTAATCCGCCTTTTTAAAGAAAAGAAAGAAAAATTTGAGGAATGTCAGCGCTTTGGTCACTTCCATCCAGATTATCATGATGCCAAGAAGAAAGCCCATGCTTTTCAAAAAGAGATGATTAAATACCCTGTGATTCGAGAATATCTTGATGCTGAACAAGCATTGGATCTTTTACTTGCTGAAGTAAGCAGAACCATCGCTTATTCAGTGTCTAAAACAATAAAGGTACCTGTAAACCAGAGCCCTTCCTTGATAAGAAGGCATTGTGGTTAAGAGGAAATCTTTTATAGATGGAGTTATTTTTTGGACTGTAACAGAATACAATTAACACATTGATTTCCGCAACAAAAGCTTTTCTCATTAGGAACCCGGAAGCGAAATCGGAAAATCATCTTCCCTTTTGAAGTGGTACGAACATAATGAAGGTCATAATAGAGACTTCTTTGGCCGATTACTTGGGAGGCAATTTCCCTGATGAGTTGTTCAATTTTCTGATGCGTGGTTCCTTCTTTAGGCTGGATAGATAAAAAGGTTATTCCTGCGTGGATTCGACGGGATATTTCGATACACTGATCGGTTTCCTTCAATTTTTCGATGAACCTAGAGTACAGGGATTCCATCATCCTTCTGCTCCTATCACAAAACAAATTTTTTATGCGAATGTGGTTTCCTCAAAGGAGTTACGTATGTCAATGTAAACGGGTTAGACTTCGGACTTCTTATATTTGGTTCATGCAATAGAGTAAATTGCGTGAATCTGCAAAGGGGTTATGAGCGATGGAATGGAAAATCGCAAAACGACTCGGTTTGGCCGTTTGGGTAAAAGATTTGAAACAAGCCCGCACCTTGGGTCGTTTGGGTAACATTCATTATATCTCAAAGCGATTGCGTTATGTTTATTTATATATTGATGATCAGAAGGCTGATCGGTTAATTTCTCAAATTGAACGATTGCCCTTTGTAACCCGGGTTGAACGATCATTTCGAGGCGAATTGGCAACGACTTTTAACCGAGTCTCTGAATCATCCTTCATATGATTTTTCTAGTGATTGACTTGATTCAAGGTAGCGGGAGTCTAACAAAAGTAAAGACCTCCGCTACCTTAGGAAATATAATTGAAAGTACGTATGTTTCAACGAACGAAATCCATCGTTCTCGTAATTCTGATGGATCTTTGGTATTATGAAGATATAGATTTCGGAGTGATGACCTGATGTGATCGCTTTAAGTGATACTTTTTATGATTGAAGTATTGTCTACACCCTGTGGGCAGTTTTTTTTTGTCTAATTAATTCGTATTACGAAATAGCTAAGAGAAGGGGAGATGAAACAGGAGATGGAATCCTGGCGTCGGAATTTATATATTCTAATGGTTGCGCAGTTTATGGTTATGGGGGCGATGACCATGATCGTCCCCTTTCTACCACTGTATTTGGTAGAAATGGGGATGACCGACCCAGATCAAACTCAATTATGGGCTGGCTTAATTTTTGGAATTAACTTTTTATCCGCTTTTATAATGGCCCCTATATGGGGAACAATGGCTGATAAATATGGACGTAAAATTATGGTTTTGCGTTCGGGATTTGGGATGGGAATTGTAATATTCTTAACTGGTTTGGCAACTTCTCCAATTCATCTATTCTTACTTCGTTTCCTCAATGGGGTTATTTCTGGATTTATTCCTGCTGCTACAGCTTTAGTTGCTGCAATTACCCCAAAAGAAAAATCGGGTTATGCTCTTGGTTTATTACAATCGGGAGCAGTAGCGGGCTCAATTACCGGTCCGTTTATTGGTGGGGCTTTAGCTGAATTAATCGGATTTAGGATGATTTTTTTTGTGACCAGTTTTTTTGTGATATTGGCAACACTGGTTGTTTTGTTTGCCATTCGTGAGGAAGTAAAGCCAAACCCTATAGCGAAAGAAAATAAGGGCTTACTAGAAGGTGCCTCCATTATTTTGAAAGAGCGTCCATTGTTGCTTTTGTTTTCGGTTGGATTTATTCTTCAGTTTGCCATGGTAGGACCTATGCCACAAATGTCTTTATTTGTTTCTCAGCTTGGTGCTCCAGGAGGCTATGTTGCTTTTTTTGCGGGATTGGTTACTGCAATTACCGGTATAGCTAATATGACAGCATCTCCCCTGCTTGGTCGTTTAGGAGATCGGTTTAGTTATCAACATGTTCTCTTTTTTGCTATGTTGGGAGCGGCTCTCTTTTATATTCCACATGCTTTTGTGACATCGATTTGGCAACTCCTACTCCTACGGTTTTTACTGGGGCTTTGTGTAGGTGGTTTATTGCCTTCTTTAAATGCATTGGTACGTCACAAAGCACCTGCAGGGATGCTAAGTACAGTTTTTGGATACAGTACTAGCGCTACTTTTCTTGGGAATATGCTAGGTCCGATTACCAGTGGTTTCCTATCTGGATTTATTGGGATTCGGGGGCTGTTTATTACTGCAGGCTTGCTGTTAATCTTAGGAGCACTCTGGCTTCGTTATGGGTTGAAAATATCCAAGAATCGTAAGGAGGCGACTGCCTAGCATCTTTTGAATCAAAAATGTGTTGACGGTGTTAGTTCTCTGGAGAGTAGCCTCCCTTTTGTTGTAAGATCCACGAGTGTCTAAGGTGGTGTGACCACTCCAGCTACTTGAAGGACGCATACAATAGTGGTGAATGGCCGGCAAAGCCGATGGTTGTGAAAACCATGTTTATCCTAGGAGTTTTGGGTTTGCAAGGTTTTCATCAGACAAATAGAGGCTGTCGTCGGTATTTAGAAAAGGAGTGGTCAATGTGCTTAACCTTTTGTTTGGAAGGAAAGGAGGACTATTTGGTCCGAAAGGTTTAGGGCCTCGAGGGAGAGGTCCCCGGCCGCGTAGGGGTTTGTTTGGCGGTATAAGACCTGGTGGGCCAAGGTTTAGGGGACCAGGACCCGGTCCAGAAGGGTTTGGATTTGATCCTGAACTGGATGGTCCTGGTCCTATGGGAGTTCCCCCCTATGGCTGGGGTCCACCTCCTCCACCGCCACCAGGAGCTTTCTATTATGATGATGATTGGGATGGTCCGGATTTGGATGGCTTTAGACCCCCTTATCCTCCCCGCCCTTTTGGTGATGATTTTTAATCCTATTGCCTCGGATTTCCGAGGCGCTTTTTTTGTCTGATAAAGTTGGTTTGGGTTGCTGGAAGGAGAGTCCAGCCGTAAAATAGAAGTAAACAGAGAAAAATGTTTTTCGCTTTTTTTTCCACAGGAGGGGTAGGATGAGCTTCTTTAAAGGTATAGCAAATAAAATTGGTAAAGGTGTAGCAACTGCAAATATAAAATCACAGCAAATGATGAATATTAGTAGGCTTAATTTAGCCATAAAAGGAAAAGAAGACGATATTAGCCGCCTGCATCGTCGGTTGGGGATCGCGGTTTATCAATCCTGGGATACCATTAAACGAGGGTCTTCCACCCCTGAAATTGATGAGATTATTCAAGGAATCCGGGATTTGAACCGGGAAATCATTGCTCTGAAGCGAGAGCGAATGGATTTACAAGGAAAAATGGAATGCCCTGGTTGTAAAAAAGTAATTCCTAAAGACGAGCCGACCTGTCCTGCATGTGGAAAAGAGCTTACGGTTAGAGATTTACTAAATAAGCCAAGCTTAGTAGAGGAAACCGTTGAGTCTTCCAATGACCAACAGGAAGCAACTGTAGAATCTGGTGAAGAAAAGGTAACAAGCTCTCAAACAGATTCGCCTAAACAACCAGAAGTAGTGGATCAGATAGATCAACCCTCTGAAAGTGAGCCGACTGTAGATAAACCAAGTATCACCAGCGAAGCTCGCGCAGAGGCGAAAGAGGACAGCAGCATGGAAACTTCTCTGGATCATGAAAAGGAGCAAGAGGCGAATCCCTTGCCTAAAGGAAAGAGAGCAGTGGTGAAAGCGGACCTTGAGAAGAAAGAGCCTACCTCAGTCGAAGAGAAGGTACAACTCAACGATCAGAATCAGCAGGAAAAGCCATCCATACAAGTGGATGACTCAGAAAATGAAGAGTTGTCTCTAGGGGGATCTCCTATTTTTGTGTGCTACCAATGTGGACATCAAGTAGATGAGAACAAATCTACTTGTCCCCATTGTGGAACCTCTTTTTAGCAAATTTGAAAAAATTGATTGACGAAGGAGGTGAATTGGGCTATAGTCACTTTTATTCAAAAGCGAGGAAGGACATAGCACAGGTCACCTCCATCACGGTGTTTCTTGTCTTTGACTTTCAGAAAAGAACCATTTTATTAAGGATAGCTTCAACTCCAATGAATCTGAAGGTTGGTACATCAGCGGGGTTACTCACTAAATTGTAAAGCACCTTTGGTGAAAGGAGCAATCGTGATGAGTGAACCAATCGTGATTACTGTTACCAGTGGTAAGGGGGGTGTAGGAAAGACGACAACAGTTGCTTCTGTAGGAATTGGTTTGGCTCAATTGGGCAAAAAAGTGTGCTTGGTAGATACCGATATCGGTTTACGCAAACTGGATTTAATGTTGGGATTGGAAAATAGAATTATCTATGACTTAGTTGATGTGATTGAAGGGACATGTAGTTTACGGCAATCGCTTGTACGACACAAATCCTATCCACAACTTGCTCTCTTACCTGCTGCTCAAACCCGATATAAAGAAGAAGTTTCCCCGTCCCAAATGAAGCAACTGGTAGATGAATTGCGCAATGAATTTGAAGTGATTTTGATTGACTCACCTGCTGGGATTGAGGGTGGTTTTCGCAACGCGATTGCCGCTGCGGATCGTGCCATTTTGGTCGTTAATCCAGAGATCCCTTCTGTTCGTGATTCGGATCGGGTAATTGGTTTATTAGAAACAGCGGCAATTCATGAAATTGATCTTGTCGTTAATCGGGTCCAACCAGGCATGGTAAAGGATGGAGATATGTTAAGTGTTGAAAGAGTCCAGAACCACCTTGCGATTCATCTTTTAGGAGTGGTTCCAGAGGATAAACGGATTGTTCGTTCATCCAATACTGGGGAGCCAGTCATCCTCGATGAAAAGTCTCCCGCTGGACGAGCTTTTGCCAATATTTCACGTCGGTTAATCGGTGAGGAGGTTCCATTTCTTGAACTGGAGGAACCCGGCTTAATTCATCGTATTAAGCGCTTTTTTAGCATCGCCTAATGAACAAAGAGCGCTAATCGATGTCGCAATAGTTGAAAGGGTGTGGGAGGATTGGATTTTCTCAATATGTTTAGTAAGGAGAAAGAGAGACCCACCGCAGCCACGGCCGATGATCGGCTTTCACTGGTGCTAAGTTATCAGAGATCAGATATTGACGAACAGAAACTAAAGCAGTTTCAAACACGTTTGATAGAATTGTGTGACGACTTTGGTTATGAAGTTGTGGGTCAAATTGAGATCCGTCCGCAAACCCAAAATCAGAACCGAACAACAATTCTACGTGCAAGTATTCCAATTCGGTTACGTGATGATAAAGATTGAACAACTCGTCACCTCTTGTGACGAGCTTTTTATTTTTATGTAGGTTAGTCCCTCATAAAAAAAGCAAAGCACGGGTAAGTGATCCCCACGCTTTGCCCGATTTAAAAAGACTGCTTTTTCTCAAGATGTCGTTCTAGAAAGTGGGCCATCATGTTTGGAAATTCTTTATCTTCAGGTAATGTGAACATGGCAATAGAGACACGGGTGGAACCGTAGCGATGAATCAGTTGAACCAGTTTTCGACGTGTTGAACCATCCGTTCGTCCATAACGATTTTCAAAGGCCTTAAGAACCATCCCTTCTTCTGTATCGTAAGCACTGTATCTATTAAAGTTTCTAGAGGATGAAATGGCTTGAGTTTCTGTAGCTACTTCTTGCAGTCCACGTTCGATGGTTTCCTGTGCATGATGGGATTCAGGAGGAGCTTCTTCCACGGCACGAATCAGTGATTGATGAACTTGCCAATCATCCAGCCGGGGTCTACGTCGAGGTCGAGGAAGTGGTTTTTTAAAGAAAAGTTCTGGGTGTTTATTACGTAATGTATAAATGCGTTGGTAAATAGCTCCCTGTGTACGGGAAAGCTTTTTTTCCAATTCGGAAATAGCGGCAGATAGTGGATTGCCAGCTTTGGAAAATTGATTCACAGTATCAATAACTAATTTTTCCTCCTCTTCAGTCCACGAGTTTAAGCGACTACCCGATCTTTTGGGATTATTCACACTAGTAAAACGATCAGGCATTTCTTGACGTAGTTTTCGAATATGTGACATAACACCAGCGTAACCTCGATTTAACTTTATGGAAAGTTCTTTTATTATTTCCCGCTCATTTTTCCCCTGGGCTAAACCTTCATTTAAAGAAGTGATAATCTGTTCATTTTCCTCTTCTGTATATCTTCCTTTTTTTGTATCGTGCATTTATTCTATCCCCTTTCATTTCTTTATTTATAAATATAACAGAAATCATAGAATGTTTTCCATAGAAATCAGCAAAAAAATAATAAAAATCGTAATTTGTTATTAAACATTGAGATATTATGATTTAAAATCAAGCTATCAGAAGGTTTTATGTATATAATTCATTTATTTGGGTATACAGTCATATAAGTTGTCCAAAATCATGTTTTTTTATTCTCCTAACAGGCCACTAGGAAAGGAAGAGATGGTTGGTGGGATTTTTTAAAGTCCGGGAAATGAGTTCCATCTTAAATATTCGTGATGATATTTCAAGAAAAATAAAGGAGAATAGAGAAATAATGGAGGGTAAAAACGTACTAGAATATCCAAAATTCCGAGCTAGCTTGGTTATTTTATGGGGTCTTTTAATATATCCACTGCTTGATCCAGTAATGAAACAGTCACAAAAAAGGATATCTATTTCTTTGGATGATGTTTATCGTTCTTTCCAATCTCATCTGGGGACAAAAAAAAGGTGGGAAGAAAATGTGTACCACATGCGGAAATATGATTATATACGACTGTGCGGGAAGGATCGTATAACAGCTGGAAGCCGTCTTTGGACCGCGGTTGATGCGGCCAAAATATATCCTTTATTCCGTACTTCGGTCCTTGCACGACAAATGAGTCGAGCGATAAACTTATCAGGGTCAACGAAAAAGGTTCAAAAAAGCTCCACCAATACTGCTCTTTAAGATCTGATAACCGGAAAATGATCAGCGCCTTTTGCTTATTGAAAGTGCTAGTTGCTTGTAAGGCAAAAGGCGCTAAAGTCTTTTGGATATATAGGAATATTGCGATAAAGGATTTTATATCTTAAAAAAACTTTTTAGCGTCACGGTCCTCCTTGAGTATCTCCACTGCCTCTCGAAATCGCTGGGAATGAATCACTTCTCTTTCTCTAAGGAACTTTAAACTGTCATTGATATCTGGATCATCGGACATATCAATTAACCATTGATAGGTAGCACGGGCTTTTTCCTCGGCTGCGATATCTTCATATAGGTCAGCGATAGGATCTCCTTTTGCTTGAATATAAGTGGCTGTCCATGGGACACCTTCCGCATTATGGTAAAATAAGGCCCGATCATGATCAGCATAATGAGCACCCAACCCTGCTTCTTTCAATTGTTCAGGAGTTGCATCTTTGGTCAGCTTATAAACCATCGTGGCGATCATCTCCAAATGAGCCAATTCTTCTGTTCCAATATCATTGAGCAGTCCTTTTACTTTATCTGGAAGTGTATAGCGTTGATTTAGATAGCGAAGTGCTGCAGCCAGTTCGCCATCTGCTCCACCATATTGTTCAATTAAAAATTTAGCCAACCGCGGATTGCACTTACTTACTCTGACAGGATATTGTAACTTTTTCTCATAAATCCACATGAAGAATCTTTCCTTTCTTATATTAGACTTCCCACGGCCATGGACCTTCACTCCAACGGTGATTCCCCATTGGAGTATTTCCAAAGTTCGTTAAGGGACCAAACTTGGCTTCAAACTTTTTTCTCATGTGGTTTCTTTGGAGACTTAAGGAATTGTATTGATTGAGGGCTGCGTGATCACCTGGGTGCGTATCGAGATATAGATTAAGTTCTAACAAGGTGAAATCGATTGCTTGTAATTCCTCAAGCATCTTGTAATATTCGCGACTTAGTTTTTTCATCGTTCTTTACCCCCAACAACTTTTTTACGTTTATAAGGGCTATAAAAGACAGGCCACAATGTGCCGGCTCGAAGAGCGATTTTTGGTGGGTACTGGGGAAGATTGGGGGGTTGGAATCCGAGAAACAGTTGGGGAGGAGTTGAGTATTTTTTAACGCGGATCGGAGGACAAGGATCAAAGGGACTTACAAAGGGATGCCAATAGCGGTATTGGTGAGGCATGGGTTTGAAGGGATTTATCACAAAAAAACCTCCCTTGATCAATTCTTCACGATACTATATGTCCTCTATAGGCTTTTGTTACGCTATAATTGGCCCAAATATAGGGGGACTAAAATTACCAATTTCTCCTTGGATAAAAAGAATGGTACAGGTCATATTAACAACGAACCGTACATTTATTATCTTCTCAAGGAGGTTTTTCTTTTGTACCAGCAACTAGTGGCGGGAATTTCTCGGATTCGCAATGACTTGGAACAAATCCGGACGATTGCCCAACAGCTAGAACAAAACGAACGTGCTAACCAACAAGCTTTAGGCCAAATGGCTCAACGTGAAGGATATGCTGCACAAAAATTGCATCAAATTGAGAGTATTGCTGGGAATATCAGTCAGCAAGCAACACAAATCACGACTCAACCCCAACCTCAAATAGGATCGAGCTCTTATCAACCTGTAGGATTGCAGCAGAGCGGAATCTCACCAGCTGCACAAAGCATTTTTCATCAAACCATTCCTTCAACACAGCAAAGCTTTTCTCAAGTTTCTCCGCAATTTGAGTCATTCCAAACCCAACAGCTTCAACCACAGCAACAACAAACAATGGAAGCACTGCGCCAAGTAACCAAACAGCACCAATGGCAACAAGGGCAACAATTTTCTCCCTCTAGTGTACAGGGGATGGGTCAACAACCTTATTCGTAATAAGAGTAGATAAAGGCGGGGACCAAAGTTTCCGCCTTTTTTTAAAGGGGAGATATAAGTATGAATGAAAGGAGTCTTCTCGCTTATTTTCATAGTGAGGAGCAGGCCAAGGGAGCTGCAAGTAAGTTAAAGGGGTTGGGAGTTGTAGACTTACAGATTGACTTTGTTTCCCCCTATCCGGGAAGCGATGTAAGTGGTCTAGATAATCCCATCTCAGAGCCGATTTCTTCTTTATCCAGTGTAGTTTTAGATTCAAGTGTTAGTGGCCGTGATGCAGGGATATTGGTTGCAGCAAATCCAGATGCTAGTGGTATGGCAGACGGCACCGGCTTAGAAAGAGATCGTAATGTTTTGTTGACAGTAGTCTTACAGGAGAAGGATCTAGAGAAGGCCAGAATGATCCTAGAACAAGAAGGTGCATTGTTATAAAGTGGGCGATCATGTTCCCAGTAATTCTCTTGCATTGATTGAAGTGTAAATTGACATTCTAAGAGTACCATCTACAAGGAGGTGAAACCGAAATGCAACAGCAACAACAACAACAAGGTCGGGAGCGTAATAACAACCAGCTTCTGGTTGCCGGTGCAGCCCAAGCTCTGGATCAACTTAAATTTGAGATTGCTTCAGAGTTTGGTGTTCAGTTGGGTCCTGATGCTACCTCCCGTGCTAACGGTTCTGTAGGTGGAGAGATTACCAAGCGATTGGTTGCTTTAGCTGAGCAACAGCTTGCAGGTGGAATTCAGTAATCAAGTGAATAATTATGTTTTTTTAGAGGGCAGCGGCATAGCCGCTGCCTTTAGTTATAAAAGGAAGATTATAAGAAGATAAATCTCCCTTTGCCTCGAAATTTACGATATACATAAAAAGGAAGATGACTTCGGCAGAGTTGAGCTATCAATCAAGGGTAAAGTACCAAAGAGGTTAACTTGATCCTCTTTTAACCCTTCGGTATAATAGCGGTGAAGCTTGAGGAACTCTGGCTCTAATTAGGGCTTAAGGAGAATTGACAGTGAATGAGAAGGTTTTTGCACATGGTAATTTAGTAAACTTTGGTGAATCGGTACGTGAGATGACAGTAAATGAGCTCTTGAATAAGTTGAATCGCAAAATTGAAGAAAGTGAATCATTGTTGATGGGAATAATCAACTTAGATTTACAAGAGCTTCGCATATATGGACATATAAAACAGGCTCACTTTGATGAAAAAACGGGACGGATTGTTTTTCAATTTATTTCTGCTGATCATAACATGAAGGAAGAACGATTGCTGGATGACCTTTTTCTTAGTCATGAAATCCATTTTGATATTCAAGATCGCGTTCATGGATTAACCCGTTATGATGTATTGTATATTACCTTTTACGATGAGCAGGATGAAACAACGTTCTTTTTTGCCGATGAAACGCGAGTATCCCAACCCCTTGACTGTATTGTTGAGTTTTGGAAACAAGGATGGGAATTGGGACGGGATGTAGATATTGATAATCTAAAAGTATGTACGAAGACGATGTTTAAAGGGATTGTACGGGATAATGCAGGTCGAGGTAAGAGAAATACAAAAGTTAATCACTAAAGGCATTGTAAGAGGCGAAAGACCCAGATGGTCTTTCGCCCTTTTTCTTTGTAAGTGGGTGAATAACGTGTACACGTTTCCACCACAAACATACATTTACTGTATAGACTTTAGCCATAAAGGATTAGAAGAGCTTTAAAGGAGTGTCACGATGTCTAGACCATCGAAGCAAGAGTTCGCTGATCTGATGAATCGGTTTTTGGGACAAGAGATTATGAATGAACAAAAACTGGATCATATTTTAAAAAACGCAAAAATGGCATTTGAGAAAGAAGGACTAAACGGGGTATTTTCATATATGCGTAGGATCACAGGTGCACCTGTCTCCGATGAAAAATTGAACGAAATATTGCAAGGATTGCTTCAAAAAGAGCCTGATCAAGTTTGGCATCGTCTAAATGAACAAGCGAAAGATACAAACCGGGGAAAAAAAGTTGGGAAGAATGTCCGAAACAAGCATTCTAAAGGATTTAGATTTTAGAGGCGAGGTCGCTTTTTATGCTGCATCACCTTATCTACAATTCCGAGAAATGATGGAGAGTTGATAATATCAAATAAGCTGTCACCATCTTTGGAAACAGGTAAGTTGAATGGTTGATTTTGCGTCTCAGACTGAGATTTTCCTTTCTCTTCCTTTTTTTCTGATTTATTGTCCGATTCAGCTTGCAATGATGGTACTAGGTCATCGTTTTCCATTTTATTTAAGGCAGCAATCAAATTGTCCAAAAGCTGTCGATTTTCCAATGAACGAAAGATAGTAGTTAGTGCCTTCATAAATTGCTCCATTTTGGCTGTTGCATCAGAAATCTCTTTATTTAAAATACGTAAATCCTCAATTCCTTCCAGGGTATTTTTCCACACTTCACTTACTTCTTGTGTAGAAGAGGGATTTGGAAGTAGGTTACCCTCTACTTGATTGTTATCGGCTGCCCCTTTTGGTGTCATCCGATTGATCCTCCTTTTTGGGTGGGCCCAGATAGGGTTTAGTATATGCGATTTATGTTGAAAAGTGATAACGGGGAGTGGAGTAAATGAGGGAGCCTAGTTGGTTCTTTCCACCGCCACGACCTTTTCTTTGGCGGAGAAAAGCCGTTCGCGGGATTTTTTATGTGAGAGATGGCTATGACATCTATGGAACTTTACAAGAGATCCGGCGGTTAGGTGGCCGACCGGTTCGTGTTTTGCCCTCTTTAGGGATGATAGTAGGCGAATTTCAATCTGAATATGGACTACGGGAATCTCGGTTTCCACCATTTATTGAGCATTGGGAACCAGATCTTCAAGTGACCTTAACTCCTGCTTATATCGGAGCGGCTTCTCGTGAATTGAGTGGTGTCCCATGGGGAGTAGCGAGGGTAGAAGCAGATCGTGTTTGGAACATAAGCAGTGGTCGAGCCGTAAAAGTAGCTGTTATTGATACAGGGATTGCAGATGATCATCCGGCGATTCGGAATAACTACCGCGGTGGAATCAACATTCTCTCTCCTATGTTCTCTCCCTATGATTATAATGGCCATGGAACACACATAGCTGGTACGATTGCTGGATATATGAGTGAAATGGGGGTTATTGGAGTTGCTCCACGGGCTCATCTTTATGCTGTAAAAGCTTTTAATCGGAAAGGGAGTGCTAACCTATCTGATCTACTGAGTGCTGTCAATTGGTGTATTGAAAAAAAGATGCAAGTAATCAACATGAGTTTTGGAATGAATAAAATGAGTGAATCCTTGCGTCAGGCAATCCATACTGCTTATCGGCATGGAATTGTCATGGTAGCTGCTGCAGGAAACCAAGGAAGTCAGCAGGTAGATTACCCCGCTCGGTACCCAGAAACAATTGGAGTAACCGCAACTGAAAAAGGGGATCGGTTGGCTTCATTTAGTAATGTGGGAAGAGAGGTGGATATTGCTGCACCGGGAGAAAAAATTAGCTCTGCTTGGCTTAATGGTACAAAACGTGAGATGAGTGGGACATCAATGGCTGTTCCTCATGTTACGGGAACAGTGGCTCTTCTGCTTCGTTTGTATCCCAAGTTAACACCGCAACAGATTCGTGAAATTTTAACTCAGACAGCGGGTCCTGTTAAAGGCCAAACGACAATGGGGTTACTTAATTCATACCGTTCAATAAAGTGGATTTCTCGCTAGGGAAGTGGAAATTCTAGATATGGAAATTCTAACGGGGAGTGGGTAAAACCCATGCCTTTTGTAATTAGTACGACTCTAAGATTGAAAAGAATCAGCTCATCCAAGCATCCATTTTTTCATTCTTTGTGTTAAACTAGGAGTCAGAAATCAAAAGACATTTCCCTAAAAAGATAAAGCCGTCTTTTGGAATCGAATACTGAGGAAGGGATTAGGAGACTTTAATTTTCATTGGACTAAGGGTTCCACTCAAAAAAACCCATCCTTAATGGATGGGCTTGTTTATATTACTGCTGGTTTTGCTGTCTTCTTTGTTGGGACTGTTGGTTTTGCTGGCGAACTCTCTGAAGGTCTGTTTCGGCAGCAAATTCGTTTTCATTGCCACCACGGGCAGCTTCTTGGTTTTGCTGACGTACGCGCTGAGCGTTTGTTTCAGCGTCTCTAGGTTGGAAAGCCATTTTATCACCTCCCGCTGAGAGTATTTTGTCCCATTTTATCTGAAATACTCATATCCTCATTGAAGAATTATTTCTTCTTATTACAGTAAGTACCAAGTCCATATTTTGTTTTAGGAGGGGGAGCGGTTGGTTGGAATATCAACCGCGTGTGAAGATGAAGGACCGTCTATTACTTATACTGATCCATACACTTCCCAAGAGAGCCGTTTCCCGATTGGTGGGACGTTTTGCTCGAAGTCGTTTCAGTCGTCGGCTGATACCCTTTTATATTCGTCGGTTTAATATTGATTTAACTCAAATAGAGAAGCCGGTGCAGGAGTATGATACTCTGCTTGACTTTTTTGTTCGCGGTTTAAAACCAGGAGCACGCCCCATTGATCCTGATGAACGATCAGTGGTGAGTCCTGTGGATGGAACAGTTTACCAGGAAGGGAAAATTCACAAGGGGACACTGTTACAGGCGAAAGGGGTAACCTACTCCTTAGAAGGATTATTGGGAGGGAATAAAGAAGCAGCGAAATGTTTCGATGGAGGTCAATTTGTGACTATCTACTTAAGTCCAAGAGATTATCACCGGATTCATGCGCCAATTAAGGGGCGTGTCTATGGTTTTTCCTATATTCCAGGTGCCTTGTATCCAGTGAATAAACTGGGGCTAAATCATGTACATGGCCTCTTTGCGAAAAATGAACGTTTGATCACCTATTTGGAAACCGCAGCAGGGAAGATTGCTGTGGTTAAAGTAGGTGCGACCAATGTAGGGAGTATTAAGGTAACTTATGATTCTAAAATATGTACAAACCGTTTTCGGCCTAGTATGGAGCATCGGGAGTATGAAGAAGTTACAGAACTGAACAAAGGGGAAGAACTGGGACGATTTGAGTTTGGGTCCACGGTAATTTTGTTGTTTGAATCCAATATGGTGCGCTGGTGTACAAATTTGGAACCAGGAAGTGTTCTACAGATGGGGGAACCGATTGCCAAAATTATCGGAAATAAAAAAAGTAAAGCTTAAAAGGAGGAAAATTGGTTGTTTGTTCATACTAGCTGGCCTTTAAAAAGATTTGCATCCCATTTTCCAATCGTAACGACAATCTTGATAATCCAAACCATTCTGTTTGTTGTCTCCATGGTTAGCGGTGGTTGGAAAGACAAGTTGATTCTCGTAAACTTCGGTGCATATACATCGATCGGGATTGCTTCAGGGGAATGGTGGCGATTAATTACTTCAATTTTTTTACATATGGATTTCATTCATTTTATATTTAATAGCTTTGCTCTTTACTTGTTGGGTCCACAATTGGAATGGATGTTGGGGAAATTTTACTTTTCCCTTGGTTATCTTTTTACGGGGATTGCGGGGAATCTCTTTACTTTCTTAATCGCTCCCTCGGTACAATTAAGTGTTGGGGCATCAGGAGCGATTTATGGGTTGTTTGGTATTTATCTGTACCTTTACTTTTTTCGCAAAGGGACTTTACATCCTGAGGTTGGAAAAGGATTATTTGCCTTGGTAGTGATCAATCTGGTATTTAGCATGATATGGCCGCAAATCAATTTAGCAGCTCATTTGGGCGGGTTGATCAGTGGGATGATCTTAGGGTGGCCCTTATTTTTTGTGCGTTCACGAGGGTAATGTTGAGTCCTACGTCTACTGAAATGGAACATTTTATTCAAGTAAAGGAGGTTTTGGCTGGTTAAGATAATAACGGTGAGTACTTATGCGCTTAGTAAATAAAACGAACCAACTTGACCGACAAGCATGGCTGCTTTTACTGGTAAGTGGACTTTTTGCTATTTCCACATCCTTATCCAGCACCTTTGTAAACGTTTATCTATGGAAGATAAAAGAGGATTACGGGGTGATTGGATGGTATAACTTATTTGCTGCAATCTCAATGGCCACCACGTTTATTCTGGCGGGAAAAATGATCAAAAAAGTGGATCGAGTGATAGCGATCCGCCTGGGTGTAGCAATCCATGCCTTGTTTTATTTAATTGTACTGTGGCTCGGTGAAACATCTGTCCATTATGTGCCGATATTAGGAAGTTTATTAGGCATTGGGGCAGGATTCTTCTGGTTGGCTTTTCATGTGTTGTATTTTGAAATCACTGAGCGATACAACCGAGATATATTTAATGGGGTAAATGGACTTCTCACCTCTGGAGCAGGAATTGTGGCCCCCTTAATCTCCGGCTGGGTGATCACTCGTGTTGATCAGTTGACAGGCTATCGAATTATTTTTGGCCTTTCCCTTACGATTTTTTTAATTGCCGTGATCACAAGTTTATTTTTGAAGCGCCGAAGTGCTGAAGGTAGCTTTCGATTGGGAACAGTCATCCGACATTCCTTTCACCGGAGTTCAAATTTGTTTTGGGTGAATCTGGCGATGTTATCCCAAGGAATCCGTGAAGGAGTCTTGGTGTTTCTCGTTAGTTTGTTGGTTTTCGTTTTTACCGGAGATGAATTTGTTCTGGGAATTTACCTTACAACGGTTTCTGCTGTATCCCTGATTGCATATTTACTGGTGGGTCGTTTTATGCAGCCTCAACGAAGAAATACTTCAATTTTTATAGGGGCTGTGATGCTTGGGGTCGTTGTTCTCCCTTTTGTTTGGAGCCTAGAGACGTGGGCTGTTTTTGTATTGGGAATTGGTGCGGCACTTTTTTATCCCTTATATATGGTTCCTCTAACTTCAACGGTCTTTGATGTGATTGGTGAAAATTGGCGAACCGTCTCCTTAAGGGTTGAATTTGTTGTGGTTCGTGAATTGGCCTTAAACATTGGGAGGGTACTGAGTATTCTTGCGTTTTTATGGTGGGTAAATTACTCTTCTCAGCTGGAACAATTACGTTGGTTTATCCTTGCCTTTGGAATGATGCAATTGGGAGCCTGGGCCACAGTTCGCCATATTCCTCTATTTGCCAAGAGAGGTTAAGGAGAAAAAGAGGGAATGTAGTGGAAAGGTGCAATCTATGATAAAATCTTGGAGGAGGTTGTATGGATTATCTGGAGGAGGCAAGTGGATGACAAAGAAAGTAACCATGACACGGGGAAAATTTGATGGTATTAATGCCTTGGCAGATGAGCGTGGAATTATTGCTGCTGCGGCAATGGATCAACGTGGATCGCTAAAAAAAGCGATTGCAAAAGAGGCAGGTCGCGAGATCGGAGCGGCAGAGTTGAGTGAATTTAAAACTCTCGTTACAGAGATCTTAACTCCCTATGCGACAGCGATTTTGCTTGATCCAGAATATGGCCTGGAAGCAAGTAAACGACGTTCGGAAGGTACAGGGTTATTACTTGCTTACGAAAAGACAGGTTATGATGCAACAGTAAAAGGTCGATTGCCTGATCTGCTCTCAGAATGGTCGGTACATCGGTTGTCTCAAGCAGGAGCGAATGCCATCAAAATATTGTTATACTATGATCCAGACGATGATCATGAAATCAATACCATAAAGCACGCGTTTATTGAACGAGTTGGTGCTGAATGTCGCGCATTGGATATCCCGTTTTTCCTAGAGCCAATCTGCTATAGCGATGAAATTCCAGATGCCAAAAGTGCCGAAATCGCCCGTGTAAAACCGGATAAAGTAAAAAAATATATGGTTGAGTTTTCAAAGCCACAGTATGGGGTAGATGTACTTAAAGTAGAAGTGCCTGTGAATGTGCGATACGTTGAGGGTATGAAGGCCAATGTGGATGGACAAAATGTCTACACATTGGAGGAGGCAAAGAAACATTTCCAGGAAGCAGCATCACTTTCCAAAGTTCCTTTTATCTACTTAAGTGCTGGAGTCTCAGATGCAGTGTTCCGTGAGACATTGGAGTTGGCAGCTGAAGCAGATGTGCCCTATTCCGGTGTCTTGTGTGGACGGGCCACCTGGCAAGATGGAATTCCCATTTATGCTCGTGAGGGCGCTGAGGCACTTCGGAAATGGTTGGAGAACCGTGGTGTTGAAAATATTAAAGCATTAAACGAAGTGCTGGCAAAGGGCGCAAAGCCTTGGTGGGACTTTTATGGAGGTAAGGAGAACATCGAAGTTATTGATCAATAATCTAAAAAAGAAAGGGTCGAGTTCAAAATCGTGTCGGCCCTTTCTTTTTTTATCGATTGAATGAAGATAAAAGAATCTTCTTCTTTTAATACTTTGCTTGGAGTAACCAATTTTTTATGCTAAACTAATCTGCAGTCCTTGAACGAAGAGACATGACATATATATTCAAGGAATAGATAATTAAAAAGGTGGATATTTGGTCTACTCCTCTCTAGAAAAGTAGAAGGGAATGACTCATTTCATCTGGAATTGTAAAGCGACAGCTGTCGACATGAAGGAGGAATTTACAATGATACAGAAGAAAGAAGTCCTTCTAACTGAAGAAGGATTGGAAAAAATCAAGGAGGAACTGGAGCATCTAAAGACAAAAAAGCGGCATGAGGTTGCTTCACGATTAAAGGAAGCGATTGCACAGGGAGATCTGAGTGAGAATTCCGAGTATGACGCAGCGAAGGAAGAGCAGGCATTTATTGAGGCACGTATTTTAACTTTAGATAACATGATTCGCAATGCAAAGATCATCAACAACGACGGACAAAAAAATATAGTGATGATCGGAACGAAAGTAACCATTCAAGAAATTCCCGATGGGGAGATAGAAACCTACACCATTGTGGGGAGTGCAGAGTCTGATCCGTTAATGGGTAAAATTTCGAATGAATCTCCCATCGGTTCGGAGTTGATCGGGAAAAAAGAAGGCGATATTATTACCGTTCCTGCACCTGTAGGTACCATTCAATTTAAAATACTGGAGATTAATTAGGAATGTTATGATAACATCCCGGTTATTCTGGAAAGAGCAAGAAATCCAAGGTATTTTTACAAGGCAATTAAATCATGTAAAGCTCCACTTTTTGGGATTTTATGATGGTGCTTCTTGACCTGATCTATCAAGGGAAGAAGCACTTTAACAAAAAGTTTTTCTAAGTTTGGTCCCTTGTCCCTTGGTGGAGGGGCTTTTTATTATTGAATAGTTCTTGTACCTGAGTGATGCTGGTTTGGATAAAACAGGAGGGATTGCAATGTCAATCGCACAACCCGATGAACTTATTATTGGAGGATATGAGGAAGAGGAACAACAACCAGACCCTTTTGTGGCCTTATCCTATCCCAATAAGGATAAGATCACAGATATCGTTCAATGGATTCATGAGAACGGAAAAGTAGAAGGTAAGGAGACACGTAATCTCTTGCTTGAAATCTCCACTTCTCCCAGTGAAGATTTGCAGGTAACACTTCGTACTTTGACAGGAGAAATCCTCTGTGAAGCAGAGGTTTGGAAGGACGAAATGTGGTCCATTTTTACTTCTTACTTTGATCAAGTTGGACGAGTATTACTCATGTTTGCCATCGATGGAGTGGTTGAACCACGGCCGCTATTTGTTATCCCCCGTGAGCAAATACAAATCCATGAAGAGAAAAATTCATAACCAATCATCCATTGAAGCTCCTACAGAAGCTATCTCTGTAAGGAGTTTTTTGTTTCCTGCCAACTCCATAGTAAAAACAAACACAGGTATAAATGAATTTTTTTCCATCATACTAAGAAAAGAATTAAAGATAAAGGGCGGGGTAGAGATGTTAAGACGGGTTGTGATTACTGGTTATGGAGTACTTACTCCAGTAGGTTTAGATCCTGATACATTTTGGGAGGGATTGATGAATGGGAAAAGTGGAGTAGGAAGGATTAGTCGCTTTGATCCGGAAGGATATCGAACAACCATTGCAGCAGAAATTAAAGACTTTGATCCCGATCAGTTTATGGAGCGGAAAGAGTCCCGTCGGATGGATCGCTTCTCTCAATATGGTGTAGCGGCCGCTCGCCAGGCGGTTCTTCAATCTGGATTAGTAATCAATGAGCAAAATGCCGCCCGCGTTGGTGTGATGGTAGGAAGTGGGAGTGGAGGACTGGACATGATTCAGCAACAATATCAAAAGGTGCTGGAGCAAGGGCCAAGTCGTCTCAGTCCTTATCTTGCACCTGCCATGTTGGCGAATATGGCCTGTGGGGAGATTGCCATAGCTATCGGAGCCAAAGGGCCCTCTGCTGCAGTAATTACTGCCTGCGCCACTGGAAGTACATGTATTGGCGAAGCGATGCGCGCGATCCAGTATGGTGAGGCTGATGTTATGCTTGCAGGTGGTGCAGAAGCTCCTATTACTCCTCTGGGCTTAGCGGCCTTTTCCAAGATCCGAGCTCTTTCTTGCCGTAATGAGGAGCCTGAACGGGCCAGTCGTCCCTTTGACCGGGAGCGGGACGGATTTGTGGCAGGAGAAGGAGCCGGAGTAGTGGTTCTAGAAGAAGCGGAGCATGCCCTTCGGCGGGGAGCTCCAATTTTAGCAGAATTGATCGGCTATGGTGCATCAACCGATGCTTATCATATTACATCTCCTGATCCCAAAGGAGCTGGGGCAGTTGCAGCGATGAAAAGAGCTCTTAAAGATGCGGGAATTTCCCCTGGTGACATTGATTATATTAATGCTCATGGGACAGGTACCCCCTTAAATGACCGAATTGAGATTGAAGCGGTAAAGCAGTTGTTTTCTTCCGATCATTCAAGAATTCCTATGAGTTCGATCAAGTCAACCATTGGACATCTGTTAGGAGCAGCTGGTGCAGTGGAGTTGATTGCATCTATTATGGCACTTCGCGAAAGCCGTATTCCTCCGACATTAAATTGCGATGATCCTGAAGATGAGGAGGTACTTGATTTTATTCCCTATCAGCCACGGGAAAAGTCACTTCATGTGGTGATGAGCAATTCGTTTGGTTTTGGAGGGCATAATGTAAGTTTGATTCTTCGTAAATGGGACGATGAAAGGGGTTGAAGGAGACTTATTCTTCCTTATTGTGACGAAGCCAAGAGTAAAAAGGGGTCAAGCGTGTCTCTGTGCTGATTTGTTTAATCAGAACAGTACGCTTTTCTGGGGTATCTCCCATTTCTTGATAAAAAGAGCCGAGGGGATCTGGAAATCCGATTTCCCGAGCTTCTTTTTTGCTACAGGCAAAGTAGACTGCCCCAAGCTTAGCCCAATAGATCCCACCTGTACACATTGGGCAAGGTTCACCGCTGGCATACAGGATGCAGTCATGAAGCTGTGTTGTGCCTAGTATGCGACAAGCTTCACGGATGGCATTCAATTCTGCATGGGAAGTGGGATCGTGATTTACTTCTACACGGTTGTAACCACGGCTAATGATTTCACCATTTCGAACTACAATGGCGGCGAATGGCCCTCCCTGTCCTGACTCAACGTTTTCTTTTGCCATCTGAGTAACAATATCCAGATAGTAGGTGTGTGTTTTCATTGTTTTTTCCTCTCCTTAGAGATAAACGATGGTTTTCTTTTCTTCTTCAAAATAAACGCTGGACAATATATTGCCCAGCGCTTCAATAGGAGATCGGTTTAATGTTAGGTACGACCTGGAACGCTAGCATCTTCGATTTGTACTGCTGTGACAAAAGAGGTGTGGTTCATCGTATAAAAAAGTGTAGTGGCAGCAAAGACTAACAACGAGATCATTAAGAACTTACCCCATGCTTTCAATATCAATCACCTTTTTCGGTTCTAATTCCCGCTGTATGATATACATATTCCGCGTGCACTTTTCAAATTCCTTCTCATTTTTACCGTCCCAACATCGTGCGAGTCGGAACCAAGCTTGGTGTTCTTGCTTTTTATACTTGTGCTTCTTGGCTAATGCGACAGCTCTTTCATAGAAGGGGATTGCTTCGAATATTCTGTTTTGTGAGCGATACAAGTCCCCTGTAATCAAAAGGGCTTCTGTCAGGCGGGGGGCATTATCATATTTCTCCCCTAACTGGATCGCCAAATCAAGGGTCTCTCTGGCTTCTTCCCACTTTTTCATCTGGATATACAAAATCCCCAATCTTGTACAAGTGGTTATCATAATCTCTTTATAAGGAATCTTATCTTTGATGTTCAGGGCAAGTTCAAAACAACTCTCTGCTTCTTCCCATGACTTTCGAGCCATGTAGATACTACCGAGGACAGTCCATAAGTCAAACATACTGAAGTAACTTTGATTGATCATCGCCAGGTCCAAGCCTTTTAGAGCATAGGATTCAGCCTCATCTAATAAGGAAGTTCGGCGTAATAGCTCTGCACGTAGCCAGTAAAAGACGAGGACTGTTTCGACTTCAGTGATTTGTGGCAATTCGTCCCACACATCCTGGACAACTTTTAGAGCTTCAGCTAACCGTCCCATCCGCTCTAAATAGATTGCTTTATTTCGTAACAACGTATATTTCGTATGTAAACGCTCTCCTTCTTCATTGAAAGCATCAAGACCACTTTCTGTAAAGCGAAGTGCCCCTTCGAGGTCATTTTGATAATAGAAACATAGACCTAGTTCACTAAAGCTACATGCCTCTATGTTACTCTGGTGTCCATAAGGATTTTGGTTAGCAAGACGGATTGCATTATAAAGCGCACGCTCTGCTCGTTTCCACTTTCGACGGCTAATTAGTATCTTCCCTTTTAACCAATAGTAGTGTGCCGCGTAAGGATGGTCATCGATCAAAACAATGTTTTCCAATTGTTTATCGGCTTGGTCCACATCTTCCACACGGAGAAGGGATTCCACCATAAACAGGCGAAATTTAATTTGCTTCAGTTCACGTTGTTCTCCCGTCATCAGGTCTGAAAGTTTGTCTTCGATTTCCAGTTTTCTGAGCAGATAGTGAACCTTATCCGGATGAACATGGGGAACTCCACGTTCTATGTTACTAATCGTCGCTTGTGATATATTTTCATCAGCCAAATCAGTTAAAGTAAGACCGCGACTTCTTCTTACTTTACGAATAATTTCGCCAAGCTCACTGATCTCAAGCGGATTCACATTTCTCGCTCCCTTATTATGAATAGATGGACAATCATTATGATACTTGATTTTTAAATATTTGGATAGGGGCAGTTTTTTGTGATTTCAGTTCTTAAGATGCAGATCGTTATATGAGTTTTCACTCTTATTTTGAGTATACCAGATTGTCAGACTTTTAAGGGGTTCCTTTTCCCTCGTTGTAATTGCCCCTATTTTATCCTTCCAATTGATTAATAATGGTGGTCAGAGGACGGTTAGTTCGGTATTCCCGCCATTCTTTCGCACTATTTTTGATTAATAATCGGGGCGGATCTTCTATTGACTTGGGAAGGGTGACAGCCAACTCATAAATTGGATGTGGAACTGAAGCCGTGTTTACTGGAGAAGATAGTCGAAATAAGAGATAATCTTTGGGTAAGGAGGGATGAGTTGTACCTATCGGTTGTGAAACCTCATCCAAAACTTGTTCCAGCTCAATATGAACTACTCGGGTAATAGGAAGAAGCTGTTCGTGATGATTACTCACACGATACGCTTTTACATTGGCAATTTGGACATGAGAGGTGTGCAAAAAAGAAGGAAATAGGAGGAGGAGAAGAGCGATTGTGCTTGAGCGAAGAGTCAGTTCCATGGGTAATTCTCCTTTAAATCAATTCTCCTTTTTATTGTGGTTGTTTTTTCGAAAAAAATGTGTGGTCAAAGGTGGGAAATTCATATAAAAAACCCCTCCATCAATGACAGGAGGGGCTGGGGCTTTATTGTCCAATTACGTCATCTTTTAAGCTGGCAACTTTGTTGATTACTTGTGTGATTGCTTCATCTGTAACATTAAACTTTTTGAGTGATTCCGTCAAATGTTCAGCAACGGCTTGAAATTGTTCTGGTGTGATATTTAATCCTTCATGAGCCTTTTGCATATTTCTGCCGGTATAATTGTTGGGACCACCGACGGCAAAGGTGATGAAAGCAGTCTGATGACGGCGAAGCTGATCCATGTCAGTGGAAGCAAAAACCGGTTTTAGAAGGGGATCAGCCAGAACACGGTCGTAGAAGTCGTCAACTACGGCAGCAATTCCTTCTTGTTTACCGAGCTGTTCATATAAAGTTGGTTGATTTACATTTGTGGTCATTTAGGTTCTGCTACAAAGGATTCGTTTTGTAGCAGCTTCCTCCTTTCTAAAAGAGATTTATATCGATTTATAATCGTTTTATATAGATCAGTGTTTATATGTTATGTAGAGACATCATATTTCTTCTATTCTGATTATAGCATCTAGTTTAGCGAACTAGATGTGATCTATATCACAGGAATATATTACTTATTAATAATATGAGGCTTTACAGAACGGATAAAGGCTTCTACTTTGATGCAATCTTCAGCAGGGACACCCGCACCACGGAGTGCAGCATTTAGGTGTTGAATTGTTTTTTCGTATTGTTCATCACTAATATTAAGTCCCGTGTGGGATTGCCGCAGGGTTCGTCCTTCGAATTTTTGCGGGCCACCCAATGCATAACTTATAAATAATGTCTGATGGGCACGCAGCTTTTCCATATCAGTACCTTTAAAAATATAATTTAGTTCCTCGTCCGCCAACATCCGATCATAGAAGTCATTAACCACGGCAGCAACCGCTGTTTTTCCTCCCAGTTTTTCATAGAGACTTCCCATTGCAATCCCTCCTTATCTGATACCTGGGCTATAAAATAGTAAATGTGGGTGAGGGGTCCGTGCAGAATAAATAGATTTCGATGAGCAAAGATGAGCAAATAGGATGGTTGTTTTTTTACTCTAGCAAAGAGTGAATGGGGTAGATGTGACTAAAATCACATCTTCGCTAAAAAAAACTTATTAAAATTGCCTAGTAATTTGAACAAACCATTTTTCGGAGTTGATCTGTTCGTAATGCCATGTGCCCATCAACAGGAAATACATATCCCTCTTGTTTGAGTCGGTTAATGACTCTACTTACGGTTTCGCGAGTTGTTCCAACCATCTGTGCCAATTCCCGATGTGTAAACCGCTCTTTTAAACGAACCACTTTTTCATCCTCTTTTTCAAGGGAATGGGATTCTGCTAACCGAAGTAGCAGTAAAATGACCCGCTCTGTAGAATCATAAATCACCGTTTCTCCCAATTGATTTTCCAATAGTTGAATGTGTTCACCCATCATTTGAATAATGCGAACGTTAAGCTCGGGGTACATCTGAACTAACCCTTCGAAGTCTTCGCGCATCATAACCAAAAGTGTAGAATCAGTATCAACCAATGCTTCAGCCATATAAGCAGTATTGCGGAAAAATCCAAACTGAGGAAAAAGATCACCTTGATAATAATAGCGTGCAAATAGTTTGCTTCCGTCTGGATTTGTTTTATGTATTTTTATTCGTCCTTGAAATACAAGGAAAATACGATCAAGAGGATCCCCATTGAGATAGAGAAGCGTATTTCGTTTATAACTCCTTTGAATGAACTTCGCACTAAATGAATGAATTATCTCTGGTTCTAACCCTTGAAACAGAGGTAGATGTTTAAGAAATTCTTGAATGCTACTCATTTTTATCCCTCCCGATTTTTTATCTTTGTTATAATATATAGATAGGTATAAACAATGTAAAATGCGCTAATCATACTCATTACATAACCGGACCCGTCGTCTCAGGAGTAAAAGGCGAAATTGACTTTAATCCTGTAGTAACCCTTATAAACGCTCATTCGTACTTCTGTTTCAAAATACGCTTTAAAGTGATTTTTTCCTTCTTAAAACCGACAGGATTCGCTTTCAAAAAGGGTTCATTTGCAGGATGTTTAGGTTGATGACTCTTCATTGATGAGCGAGATTAAAAAATATCTTTCCATAGTGAAGAAGTATATCTTTTCACTTCATTTTTGTCAGCAGAGAAACTCAAGGAAAAACTCTCCATCGTCGACTATGAGCAGAAAAAATGGGGTTGTGTTTGGAAATAAATTTTTGGTATCTTTAAATGACAGACGAAAACTATTTTCCATGGACTAATTTGATGTACTAGGTGATAGGGTGTAAGTAACAGGTAAGTGGCAAAGGGGAGCTCCCTTTGCCTTTCAATTGTTAA
>CALJVA010000164.1 GCA_937975135.1 uncultured Thermoactinomycetaceae bacterium
GCGACGACAAGTAATACTATAACATGCTTATTCTTTCTTGTCAACACTTTTTTATTTATTTTTTTCGTGCCTGTCATCGGCAGCGACAAGAGCTACTCTATCACACTATTAATATCATGTCAAGAGTTTATCTGAAACATTGATCGAAGTGCTCACGACCACCTAAATCTAGGAGGCGCAATTTAAAGCTACATTATATATAAAGGGGTTGTTTGTAAATTGGGGTGTAACCGGAAGCGTTTTATATACTCGCTTCGCACACCCCACCAAATTTTATCTAAGAACTATCTTATACAATTTTTAAACTAACCACTAAGGTCACGATGAGTACCAACACCACTGACAACCATACCATCAAATTATACCGGGAAAGTGCTTGGGACAAGGTAATCTCTTTCTTCAGTTTCTCACCGTTAATCACTTTCTTGATTTTACTACCTTGAATGCTAATCAAAATAATAGACAACAGAATCACGATTGATCCGAAACGCTCCATAAAGATGAGCCAGAAAGGATGATCACGACCGTACCCTAATTCAAACAACATATAGCCACCACTTAGCAAGACAAGAAAAGCACTCGGATGCATTAATCTATTCACTAAACGAACAATATGATTGGCTAGTCGATTCGTTTTATCCATATCCTGATTTTTTGCGATAAATTGCAGTAACATTCCTAAGCCAATCAAGGAACCCAACCATACAGCCAACCCTGCTATATGAAGAAAGTAAGCAAATCCATACATGGTTCATTGCCTGCTGCCTTATTAGTAAGATCCAATCAGCAACGATCAACCCATTGGACGATTAGCAACAGGTCAGCCTCCCCTCTGAAATAGATTTGTATAACCACTCATCATCTATTTTGCTTGATTTTATCCTTTTCTTCAATTGATCCAACTCGAGACGGCCAAAAGTTCCATCGACCCACAAAAACCGCAATGGCGGGGACGAGTAGACCTCTTACTAAAAACGTATCCATTAAAATTCCAACTGCAACAGCAAAGCCAAACATAAATAACTCAAGAAGCGGTTGTGTCATTAAGACACTGAAGGTAGCAGCCAGAATCAATCCTGCTGACGAGATCACACCGCCGGTCATAGCCACTCCTCTCCGGATCGCTTCTATCATCGGAACTTTCTCCGCCTCTTCCTTAATTCGAGAGATCAAAAAGATATTGTAATCAACACCTAGAGCGACCAAAAAGACAAAGGTATATAAAGGAATACGGTAGCTCATCTCAGTATAACCTAGCAAGTCAAAAATGAATGTGCTAAGCCCCATTGCAGCTCCGTAGGAAATCAGTATTGTGAGTATCATATAGATGGGAGCAACAAGGGAACGTGTTTGCAGCCCAAGCAACAATGTAATTAGCAAGGTAATTAAAATAACCATCAATACTGTATCACGTTGATTTAGTTGTCGAACATCGGCTTGCCATGCTGTTTCACCAGCAAACTCCATCCTATAATTTTGGGGCGATAAGTCGCTTGCCGTTAGTAAGTCCGAGGTTTTAGAGCGCAGCGTATCTAAAGCATCCAGGGATGCTTTATCATATGGGTTTCCTTCAAAGATCAGTTCTAAACGTACTGCTTTGCCATCATCTGAAATTACACTTTGTCCCGCTGCCGGCAACGACTCTGGATCGGTCCCGAATTCAGGAGTTACCTTGGCTACCTGTGGCTGCTTCAGCAGTTCTTCTTGCAAAGTCTTAACTTTGTCTAAGGGAATCTCTCCTTCTTTTGCTGTCAATAAAATCGTTGTCGGAGCCAATTCTCCAGGCGAATAGTGCTCTTCGAGCAACTCATATCCCTGACGTGAAATCATATCTTCCGGAAACGACTTGATCAAATTAAAAGAATAATTAATCTGCATCATATTAAGGGAGAAAGCTAACAACAATACTAGGACAACACCGCCAGACCATAAAGGCTTTTGTGTGACAAAAGAAGCAACTCTTTTCCAAAAACCTTTTTCCTTTGTTTTAGCCTGACCCACTTTCGGGATAAAGGGCCAAAAAGCACTTCTCCCCAATAGGGTAAACATTGCTGGAATCAGTGTAACTCCTGCAAGAATAATAAAGATCAATGCAATGCTAAAGACAGGCGCAAAGCTGCGATACGGCTCATAGAGAGCAGCAAACAAGACCAGCATCGCTGCCAAAACCGTTCCCCCACTAAAGAAAATCGGCTCTCCTACCTGCCCAATTGCCCGGCGCATAGCGGTATATTTGTCTTCCTCTTTTTTCAGCTCTTCACGAAATCGTGAAAAGACAAAAAGTGAGTAATCAGTGAGAGCTGCGAACAGTAAGATCATCATAATAGATAAAGCCTGACTTTCCACTTCAATCCATCCCAATTTTGCAAACCATCCCAAAAATCGATCGACTACCTGATAGACAATCCCGGCAATAAGAAGTGGAATAACAGCCAGCAAGGGAGAACGATAAATAAAGATCATTAAAATTAGAATCAAACCGATTGTAGAAAATAATAGCACGAGGTCAGCGTTGGAAAAAATCGTGATTGTATCCGAAGCGATACCAGCAGGTCCTGTAATTTTTAACATAAGTCCTTTAGAAAGATGATCTTCGGCTTCTTTTTCAATCTCAGTAATTGTATCATTGATCACTTGCATTTCCAGATTTTCCTCCAAT
Source organism: uncultured Thermoactinomycetaceae bacterium (assembly GCA_937975135.1). Classification (GTDB taxonomy): domain Bacteria; phylum Bacillota; class Bacilli; order Thermoactinomycetales; family CALJVA01; genus CALJVA01. The sequence goes on from CALJVA010000164.1 coordinate 2,660, forward strand.
AGAACTGGAAGTACAAGTGTTGTCTTATCCTCTGATAACAATGACGCTTGCACTGGAGGAGGAAGCTTCTCGTAAGGTAACACTTCTTTGACAGCATCCGGTCGTTCTTTAGAGCCAAGATATTTACTGATGTCTGTAATCATCCCCTGATGGGATTCATTGATCCCCTCTGGATGATGAAAAACTAGCAGCGCCGGTAATCCTTCTCTTTCGGGAAAATGCTTCTTCAACTGCTCATTAGCAATCACAGAAGGCGCATCACTTGGAAGATCGGAGCCATTGAGATTCACTGCATATTCTTTAGCTCCGCCAGAAAGAAAACTCACCATTATTGCTATGAGGAGCCAGATCAGTAAAGTGATCTTCGTCCCCTTTGGATTGCTAATCGCTTTCGATATTTTACTAAAAACAGCTTTCACAAGCTCCTTCCTCCCTACTTTTTGTCCTGACACATGTGTCGGGTTAAGTTATAATAAAAGGGCCCCAAAAAAATTATTTCACAACTCGACACAAGTGTCAACATGATTTCTTCTCTCCCAACCCCTCATACAAGATCTGAAAAATCAACTCACTCCAAAAACGAGGATCACTCTTTTGAGAACTAGGAATCTGAATCGCCGTAAAAAAGATCCTGGCAATAATTATACTTGGAATATCGTCACGAATTTCTCCCTGCTCTTTCGCTTCATCAACCAATCGCATCACCCGGGCATATAGTTGGTGGTGATACTCAAATAAACGCTGGATTCCTCGTTCCACAGCAGGGGAAACATCTTGATTTATCATGGGGATTATTTGTATAATCTTATGGATTTGCGAGCGCTTCATAAATACATATAATATGTCTTTTAACTCCTGTAATGGGGTGTTACTGGACAGACTGTTGCATTCGTCGAAAATTTGCTGCATTACTTTTAACATATAAGAACAAATAAGCTCCTCTTTGTTTGGGTAATACTCGTATAAGGTGCTCCTTCCAATATTTAACCTCTCGGAAAGTGCCTTAAAATGGAATCCTCCATACCCTTTTTCCAACAACAACTCCTCCGCAGCTGCGAACAGTTCCTCCTCACGCAGTTTCCGTCTCGTCATTGTATCACCTTATTTTAATCTCATCTTTTTTATGACATTTATTAGAAATCCAACTGAAAAATATGTTCTCTTGTTCTTTTTAGAGTATCAAAGATTATACATACTTACGAGTACTGCAAATCATGGACAAATAAAATCCTGAATGCTAATCTTTTTATAAGTGCATTCCTCCCTACTCGTCCAAGAAATCCCCTAACACCCTTTGAAGTGCTACCCGTGTACGTTCGTTTGTTTCACTTAATTTATCCGTATGATCCCGATCAATAGCAGGCTGCATAGCCAATAACGCAATAACCTCCCCAATTTTTTCCTCCCCATGTTTTTTGATTAAGTCACGGAACCATGCATAACTTTGAGCATAATACTGTCGTGCTTCTTCCCCAGACAATCGCTCCAAGTTCTTTTCCTCCAATTCTTTTAATGTCCACTCTCTTTTCACATCTTGATGAGCAAGTTCTCCTCCCTTTAATCCAGGCAACAAATGAGCCTGATAATATTCTGCCGCTCCCTCTTGTAACCAATAAGCAGCATTATCTCCGCTCAGTTCGCTTACCATCTGATGGGTTACCTCATGTACAATTCCAGAAGCCAAGACTTCCTCGGAAAATTTAGGGTCCCCAATAAACTTAATCGACTGTCCCGCTTCATACCAGCCTGCAGCCCAGTCCGGAAGAGAAAGTTTTACTGACTGCCGAAACAATTCCGGATCATCGTACAATTTTACCACAATTCGTTCCTGCGGTTGCCAATTGAACTTTCGTTCAAATAGACGAATCGCCCGAGTAGCTGCATCGGAGGCAACAGCAGCCGGATCAAGTAAATGCCGATCTGTATAACAAACAACGACTTCATCTTGTGATAAATAGTAAAAAGGTACATCAGAGTCTTTCCACCCTGAAGCTGTCTCTTGAAACAATAAGGGGTATTTCACTGCATAGCGTTGCCCCTCTTTTTTATAGCTTTGTTCCACCCAAACATGCACCTGATGTTCTTTACCTGGAGTAATTTGCAGCACCTCTAGTCGAAAAGAACCTGGATCAATATATCTCACCGCATCATCAAACCATCGCTTTTGCTCTTGAATATATTGCTTTCGACTCGGATTTAGCAATTTCAAAAAACGATCCCGATCTTTTTGATTTACAGCCATCTCCTTTTCTTTAACTGCTTGTCTGACTAAAGTAGTTACATTTTGTATATTGACTGCCTCGATTGACAGATTTGTACTACCCATGCCAAAGAAAAATATCACAAATAGTAGAAGAAGTCGACGATATCGCAGTTTCCGCACCCCCTATCAGAGACCGGTCAGCCCCTTTCTCTCACTATTGTGAGCAAAAAAATAGGAATCATTCAGGACAAGGAGCATTTTAGATTGGTTTTAGGTTTGGACTCCATCAATCTATCTTACAATTAAATACAAATCAGTAAACTATAAATTTAGAAGTTCTTAATTTAGAGTGAGATAAAGTTTAAAGGAATGAAATAGGTAAAAGAGCGCTCCCAGTCCAAATCGTCAAAAAAAAGTCACAAATACGCTATTGAAGTATTATGAAAGATAGGATTATAATATTTGTAATGATATTGTCATTTAATTGTTACCTAATTGACATATATACACAAAGATAAAAATCAAGGGGGATCATCACATGGCCAAGTACAAAGGTCGATTTGAATTGGGTGGCACAACATCTGGGCGCTCAGTTGACTGGTTAAAGCCAGGAGATGAAGTACAGATAGGAAAAAACAGATCCTTTCGAATTGAACGGGCATTTACTTACGAAAATCGTAAAGTTTATGTAACAGACAGCCTAGGAATCGTTTATGGAGATGAGCTAGTCGTTTATCGCACACCAATTTTTGAAGCAAAAGATCGGAAAATAGAAGCAGTTTAATAAACCCAACGGAATAAACCCTTATAATATAGATCAAAAAAAGCCCATTAATATAAATCAAAGCCCACATTCTATTTAAGAATGTGGGCTTGTTTTTTTCAAAACGATCTATATATTTCCTAAGAAAATAAACCGGAAAATAAACACTACCGCCAGTACATAAACAATAGGATGAACCGTTTTCCACTTTCCGGAGAATATCTTCGCTAAGGGATAAAAGATAAATCCCACCGCAATTCCAGTTGCGATACTAAAAGCAAGGGGCATCATAATTACAGTTAAAAATGCTGGCAAGGCCTCTGATAAATCAGCCCATTCGATATCTTTCAAACTGCGGGACATGAGTATACCCACAATAATCAATGCCGGAGATGTAATGGCTGCTAACGAGGCAAAGGTTTCAACCAAAGGAAAGATAAATAGTGCGACCAAAAACCACATTGCTGTCGTCACGGCAGTCATTCCAGTTCGTCCACCACTTGCTACCCCGGCCGTTGACTCTACATAAGCAGTAACAGTGGAAGTACCCAACATTGAACCAGAAATTGTAGCGAGTGAATCTGCACTTAGTGCACGTCCTGCACGGGGAAGCTTGTTATTCTTCAGCATCCCTGCTTGATTCGCCACACCTACTAAAGTGCCAGCAGTATCAAATAAGTCCACAAACAGGAAGGAGAAAATGATAGCAAATAAACCTAGTTCCAAGGCACCCAGAATATCAAGTTGCAAAAAAACTGGAGCGATACTGGGTGGTGTAGAAAAGATCTGAGAGGGGATCGCAACTTGTCCGGTTAACATTCCCACAATCGCCGTAAGAATCATCCCTATAAAAATTGCACCTTTAACCCGGCGAATCATTAAAATCGCTGATACAACTAAGCCAAATAAAGTTAATAAAATGCCAGGTTGCATCAAATCAGGGTTTAAGGAGACCAATGTCGCCTCAGAGGATACCAAAATCTCTGCATTTTTAAGACCAATAAAAGCAATAAACAGGCCAATTCCAGCTGAGACCGCATGCTTCAAGCCTGAAGGAATTGCATTAATCACCATCTCCCGTACACGGGTTAATGTTAGTAAAAGGAAGATAACTCCCGATATAAAAACAGCTCCCAAAGCGGTCTGCCAACTCACTCCCATACCAATAACGACTGTATAGGTAAAGTAGGCATTTAAACCCATACCTGGAGCGAGGGCAATTGGATAATTGGCAATGAGACCCATGAGTAAACTGCCAATCGCCGCAGCAACAGCCGTCGCTACAAACACGGCCCCAAAATCCATTCCTGCTTCATTTCCCAAAAGAAAAGGGTTTACAAGCAGAATATAGGCCATGGTAAAGAAAGTGGTAGTACCAGCTAACATTTCTGTACGCATGTTAGTTTTATGTTGGGCAAATCCAAAAAAACGTGCTAATGATGATTCCTTTGACATACCTAGGTTTCTCCCTTCAATAAATCCTTACTCCCATTCAATTGTGGCAGGCGGTTTGGAAGTGATGTCATAAACCACGCGATTCACATGATCCACTTCACTAATAATCCGCTCGACAATCCGATCCAAAACCTCATAGGGAATACGAGCCCAAGTTGCTCTCGTCCCATCTACCGAGGTAACGGCACGGATTCCCACAGTATAAGCATAAGTACGAGCATCCCCTGTAACACCAACACTTTTAAAGTCGGGGAGGGTTGTGAAATACTGCCAAATTTCGCGATCAAGTCCTGCAAGGCGGATTTCTTCTCGCAAAATTGCATCGGAATCCCGTACAATGCGAATTTTCTCTGGTGTCACTTCACCAATCACACGGATCGCAAGTCCTGGGCCTGGAAAAGGCTGTCGCCAAACAATCTCTTCAGGTAAACCCAGTGCTTCTCCCACTAATCGTACTTCATCCTTAAACAAAGTACGTAATGGTTCTAAAAGTTCCATTTTCATTTCATCAGGCAAGCCACCAACATTATGATGGGATTTTATTTTCTTCGAAGTCATGGTTCCTGATTCCAGAATGTCCGTATATAAAGTACCTTGTCCCAAAAAATGATGATCTTTTAATCGGCTTGCTTCTTCTTCAAATACATGGATAAACTCGTTACCAATGATTTTGCGTTTCTGTTCGGGATCTGTAATGCCTTTTAATTTCTTTAAAAACCGCTCCGCGGCGTCTACTTTGATCACGGTCATTTGGAAGTGATCGGCAAAAGTGTTCATTACACTTTCCGCCTCCCCCTTTCGTAGCAACCCGTGATCTACAAAGACACAGGTAAGTTGATCACCAATCGCACGATGGATCAATACGGCCACGACCGATGAATCTACCCCGCCACTTAAGGCACATAATACTTTTTTGTCGCCCACAGTTTTTCTAATCTCATCCACGGCATCATCGATAAATGCCTGTGCATTCCACTTTCCTTTACAGCCACATACTTTAAATAAAAAGCGATGCAAAATCTCTCGCCCAGTCTCATGTGGATCCGCTTCCGGATGAAATTGGAGAGCAAATATTTGTTGGGGAAGGTTAGAAAAAGCGGCAATCGAAGTAGGAGTGCGAGCATCCACCTCAAATCCAACTGGTAGCTCCAAAACGTTCAAACTGGGATTCATCCACTGACTAAAGGAGGTGGGAAGCCCTGAGAACAGAGGGTGATTATCTCTTACGTTTATTTCGACCATACGATATTCTTGCTGATCTGTAGCTTCGACCTGTGCCTCAAAGGAATTTGCGATTACCTTCGTCCCATAACCAATTCCTAATTTCGGAATAGGCAGTTTAAAAATAGCCGGATCACACGTTCTCTCTTTCGCTTCTTCATCCTGGGATAAATCCCCCGACAAAATAATTCCTTGCGGTGCTCGACGTTGCAATTCATTGGCCGATATATTATAGGGACATATTTCACTATAAACCCCGAGACTCCGAATTTGTCGAGCTAGTTGCTGGCTGTATTGACCGCCAAAGTCGAGGATGAGAATAGATTCTGATCGATATGTCATGGTGACGACCCCTTTCTTTAATATAACCCTCTATTTCCTTACATAATAAGAAAAGACCGCCACCCAATATCGCCTACAAAGCAATAAAGGATCCGGTCCATAGTAAACAAGATTGTACTACTACGAAGACAGATTACCTATATTGCTCGTAGTCCAGCTATTTCCGGTAGCCGGGTAGAAACATTCAGGCCATATTCCCGAACATATACGAGCGATCCAATAGAGTTATCATAGCAGAACCAAAACAACTGCGCAAATCATGGGTTGAAATTACCAGATTATCCCTCGTTATACTTCAAGCTTACTATTATTTGTCGAGGACTTCTCGTTTTGAACTCTCCATTCATCGCCTTAACCTCAGGGGTCGTAGCGATGAATGGATGAGCCTCTTAAAAACTTAATTCCTAAATGGTCTTCAAGGTCGAAACTGCCGCAAAAGTTTTTCCCAGGACCTTTTCAATCCTAACCCCTCTTTCAAAGCCTCCTCTTTCTTATCACTATAGTGGATTCCTTCGTACAGGTTGATTAGCTCATATATTTCAGAAGTAGGCTCCATTACACTTCGTGGATTAAGCACATACTCCCGAAAGGTTTGGTCAGGCTTTCGGGGACCTTGCTGCCAATGAAGCAATTGGAGAAATCCCTTAAATATTTTCATTAGGGTCTCTTTGTCATCCCAGTTGGTATGTTGATACCGAAAAAGTGACCACCAGTATAACCGACGTCGAAGGAACCAGCCACTGATCAGGAGGATAAGAAAAACAAAAGCGTAGGTAAGCCAGAGGGAGATCTTCTGGAAAGAAGTTTGACTCTCGGTTTGAGAAGACGCAGCTTCACGGGATTCTTCCTCCAGCAAATCCGGCCGCTGTTGTACCGGGCTAATTGGTAACGTCATCTCTTCCGATTCTGAGTCATTTTCTTCCTCTTTTTCTCTCACCATAGGCGTTGGATTTACAAAGCCTGGCGTAGGTTCAAAGGGGATCCAACCGAAATCAGGAAAATACACCTCTACCCAAGAGTGGGCATTTTGATTTCTTACGGTAACATAATACTTTTCTGTTTTACTGTCGTACTCACTCTCTCCCGGCCCAAATCCTTTTACCCAACGTGCCGGAATTCCCGATGCCCGTAACAAGACCACCATTGATGTCGAAAAGTGATCACAATAACCTCTTTTTGACTCGAACAAAAATTGATCAACAAAGTCTTCCCCTTCTTTGGGTACTGGCACGTCTTGCGTCTCATACTTATATTCGCCGCTACGCAAAAAACGTTCAATTGCTTTTGCCTGTTCATAAGGAGTATGATGCTCCTTTGTAATCTGTTTGGCTAAGGTATGAACCCGATCTGGAAGATCCTCGGGTAACTGTAAGTATTTGAATTGTTCTTCCAAAGAATAGTTAGTTCTTGCTTGAATCAATTCTTCTTCAACAATCTCAGGAATTTCTGTCGTAATCCGATACTCTTTTAAAGGCGTTGTATTAGAGGACCAGTAACCACCATTCCAGTATAAAATATCATCTGTTAGTGCTTCTTTTTCTACCTCAGACAATTGTCCAGGAGTAAAAAAAATGAAGTGAATCGGCCGAGGCCAACTTACATGAGCCTGATTTTTTTGCACTTTCATTTGTTCAAATAGCACGGAAGAAACTTCTCGTTTATTATTTTCAAGTGGGGTCAACTGCAGCCTCTTCACCTGATCCTCTTCATTTTTCCAACCACTTCCGGTATAAAGAACGCGTGACTCTCCCCGCCAATAGTATGGGCGATCCACTGTAGCAGTAAAAGCAATCCGCTCGTCCTGGATGAATGGCCCGCCCAGTTGGCTATCATCAGAACCGTAACCGATCCGTCCACTCTTGATTCCACCCACTCCGTGCTGGGAAGCAAGTAAAGAAATTGGGTTCTGCCAACTCGGATCAGGTTTAGGGGCAGCCCAGCCTACAGTAGTAGCTAGAATTACAATGCTTAAAGCCAAAGGGAACCATCCCTTGGGATTAACATTTTTACCATGAACTCGTTCCAGCAGTCTTCGGAGCTGAAACCAGGCCAAAAATAGTAGGCCATAGATCATTACCCGCACAACAGCTGCTTTTCCATTGTATGGTGTATAGGTATCAAGGGTAGATAAAAATACAACAGTCACGAAAAAAAAGGGAAGGAACTGTTTACCGGCAATCATCCAGCGATTGGTGATCCATGCAATCAACCAAAGAAAAATAAGAAATAGTCCTGTCCGTATAAGCGGAAGCCCGTTCTGTAACCCTTCAAGGGGTGAAAAAAACAACTCCTTTGTTTCTGATATTGCTAGTTTAAGCCATTCAAAACTTACTAAGGAGATATTTAGCGGCAACAAAATCTTCTGGTAAATAAAAATCATAACCAGTAACATTTTTAATAGTGAACGAAGATAAGAGGAAAATCGTAATTGATCGATTAATAAAAAGGCGATAAAAAGGAATAAAAACTGTCCAATATACAAAATATCCGTTACTTTGGATAAGGCCAATAACCATTCCCAGCATAATAAGGCCGCAGGGAAAATTAGGCCAATCTCTCTTTTCTTAGTGAAACGATCGCTTGGCTGCATTGGCCACATGATGAATTTCTCCTTTCAATATTTCTTCAAAACCATCATGTGTAACAGGCCACAGTTTCACTCCAGTCCTTTCCAACTGTTCCCACAACGGCAATTGATTCGTATTCCAATTGGAAAGGCTTTGTAATATAAAGAGTTCAACTTTTTTTCTTCGCAAAACAAGTTCATGAACTGCTTGAACAAGGGGCTGATCAAGGGCAGAAGTAATTACCGCCAGTGTTGTCCCTGGAGAGAGGTTATGGGATTCTTGAAGTAAGGTCTCTGATAAAGATTCTTCCCCACCGATCTCTACCTCCGCTAAAAACTCTAACAGCCGAATAAGATGATCCTGTGTTCTCCCTTTAGCAAAAGTGATTCGTTGTACACCACATGAGATCAAACCAACTGGATGGTGTTGGTGAATGGCATAGTGGGCCAGTGAAGCTGCCAATTGAACCCCTCGCTCAAATTGGCTTTCAGCCCCCTTAGGAAATGAGGACTCCCGTTGATCCAATACCAGTACCAGGTCATTGCTCACTTGATGTTCAAATTCTTTCACTTTGAGGCTCATTCCCCGAGCAGTAGCCTTCCAGTCTATCCGATTCAGTCGATCACCTCTTATATATTCCCGGATCCCAACCACTGATGTAAAATCTTCGTTCATTTTACCCATCCTGTAGGCTTGACCCCTGCTTCGTTCATTTACTGTATACCAACTTTGTATCCGACGAATCGCAGGGTAGACCAGTAGTTCTTCCTTCGCTTCAACCACCATTCTCCTCTCAACGAGGCCAAACAAATCACCAGCTTCAACTTCTATTTTAAAAAAACGATGCCGTCCCCTCGGAAGGTTTCGAATAACATACTGATGTGTACCCTGCCGCTTAAAATTTGAGAACAAAAGCACTTCCGCTTCCCCACGCTCAGCCCTTTTCATTAAACTGCTGTGGTCACATAAAAAAATCCATGAACCTAGCCAATTGAATCCTTGTTTAAAAGTTATAGTCACCCGAAGCGTCTCTCCCGCCGTTAAACGGGAAGAAGAAAGCTCTCTTACTGCCGTAAAATCACGCAATAACCCCCAGGCTACGACACTCACATATAAAGATAAAAACAAGCAAATATAAAATAAAAACCATGCAATAAATCCGCCATGAATTTTGCCGAAGAGAAATGAACATCCAAGCAGAATGTAAATAAAAATAAGTCCTCTTCGCCCCTGTCTCATTCCTTTCACCCTTCACCCAGAGATACTGGAGCTGGAACGGTACGCAAAATTTCACGAACCAATCCTTCTGTAGTCATTCCACTCAATCGGGCTTCAGAGGTAAGCAGAAGACGGTGAGGCAATGTTAATGGGGCCATCTTCTTCACATCATCAGGAATCACAAATGACCGACCAGAAATAAAAGCGTGTGCTTGTGCTGCCCGAAAAAGAGCCAAGGAGCCTCGCGGGCTAGCACCTAAATAAAGATGAGGTGAGGTACGAGTTTCCTGAACGAGCATAACAATATATTTTTTGATCTCTTCCTCCATATATACCTCACGCACGGCTTCCTGTAACTGGAGAAGCTCCTCCTTGGATAGTACTTCCTTTATGTCTTCGATGGGATGGCGCTTTTGCACACGGGTAAGAAACTCCACCTCATCCTTCGACGATGGATACCCCAAGTGAAGGCGCAACATAAAACGATCGAGCTCTGCTTCTGGTAATGGATAGGTTCCTTCATATTCAATCGGGTTTTGGGTAGCAATTACAAAAAAGGGAGCCTCGAGTATATGGGTAGTTCCGTCTACCGTAACACTCTTCTCTTCCAATGCTTCCAGTAGTGCTGCTTGGGTTTTGGGAGAGGTGCGATTAATTTCATCGGCTAATACCATGTTGGCCATAATTGGTCCCGGACGAAATTCAAACTCCATACTCTTTTGATTATAAATGGATACTCCTGTCACATCTGAGGGAAGCAGATCAGGAGTAAATTGAATTCGACCAAATGTACATCCTAAGGAACGGGCCAATGCTCTCACTAACATAGTCTTACCGACTCCCGGTACATCTTCGAGCAAAACATGACCACCCGAAAGAACAGCTACTAATGTATAGCGAATGGCGTCTCTTTTTCCAATGATTACACGCTCGATATTGTCGATAACCGCCTGTAATTGCTCATACCCTTGCTTTAAGTGGGATTCTATGCTGTTAGAGTTCCCCATAAAAGAAACCTCCGAATAACAAATATTTTCGCTCACCTTTTCTCTATTATATCTCGAAATAGTATAAGAAGCTCTCTATTTTCCTTTTATCTCGTTTTTTTGCACTTTTTCATCCAAGTTAAAGCTTGTTTCGTTGACTCAATCAGTTGTTGGCTGCCTATTTTTTCCTCAACTTAAGCGCCTGCTTCAGACCGCTTAGATTTGAGAGTGTTAGACAACTTCTCGCTGTGGCGACTGCAAGAGGAGATATAGTGCCAAAACTCCCATGATCATAGCTTTTTTTCTATAAATGAAAGGAAAACAACCCAAGAGTATTTAGCAACTTGCGCCGTTTCTAAATCTCATTTTACTTGCTGCTGTTCCAAGCGATGGGCTGCACGAAACTGTTCTTGAACTAAAGTTTGGTACAAAGTGTGACTTTCGAGTAGCTCTTCATGGGTACCCGTTCCAGTAATCTGTCCCTGTTCCAATACAATAATTTGATCAGCATCTACAACAGTGGATAAGCGATGGGCAATGACGATTGTTGTACGTCCCTTCATCAATTGGTCTAACCCTTGCTGCACTGCTCTTTCTGATTCTGCATCCAAATTGGATGTCGCCTCATCTAATAACAAATAAACTGGATCACGTAAAAAAGCACGGGCAATGGCGATACGCTGTCTCTGACCACCTGAAAGACGAAGTCCCCGTTCCCCCACTTCTGTCTCATACTCTTGGGGTAACTGTTGGATAAATTCATGGGCATTCGCCATCTTGGCTGCCTTTATTACTTCCTCAAGGGAAACCTCTCTGTCCACCCCATAAGCGATATTTTCATAAATACTTCCTGAGAGAATCGGATTTTCCTGTGAAACATAACCGATCATCCGGCGCCAATCACTCAAATGATAATCAGATAAAGGGCGGCCATCTACAATGATGGAACCTCCTGTAGGCTCATAAAAACGTTCCAGTAAAGAAAAAATGGTTGTTTTACCACTTCCACTAGGACCGACAATCGCCGTGGTTTTTCCCGCGGGAATTTCGAAGGAAATTCCTTTGAGAACTTCATCTTGATCATAGGCAAAGCGAACCTCATGGAAATGGATGGAGGATGAATGCTTACTAAAAGGAAGCTCCTTCTGATACTCTTCTGCCTTTTCATGTAAAATATTACTAATCCGTTCTGTTGCTCCTCGTGCCTTTTGAACCATCGTAATAAACTGAGCCATCTGTCCTAAAGGAAAGACGATTTGAAACAGATATAAAATAAAGGCAACCAACTCACCGGCACTGATTGTACCATTGGCAACACGGAGTGCTCCAAATCCAACTATCAACACCATCATACCCATTACAGTAATACTCATAACAGGGGACAAAACAGCCTGTACTCTCGCCTCTTTTAAGCCATACTGAAACAGTTTTTCAATATTCCCTTCTCCCTGCGCCTGCTCTCTTTTCTCCATCCCATATGCTTTTACCAAACGTATTTCAGACAACATTTGTGACAGGAATGCAGTCATACTCGCCATCTGCTCTTGTGTTTTTCTGCTAATACGCCGAATTTGGCGGCCAGCGGGAATCACAACGAGGAAAATAACTGGAATCGAAAGAACCATTAGCAAAGTCATCTGCCAATCTAGATAAAACAAGATTAATACGGAGCCGATAATCGAAACAAAGTTGGTGAGCAACGAGATTACTTGCGTAGAGATCACATTCATAATGATTGTTGTATCATTCGTAATCCGACTGATCATCTCCCCTGAACGGTTTTTATCGAAAAAGCGAATTGGCAAGATTAATAGTCGTTGCCAGATTAGCTTACGTAAATTGGCTACAACCCGTTGACCGATAAAAGAAATAATATAAATTGAAAATCCAGAAGCAAGAAGATCAACTAAAAAAACGACGACCAAGATTATAATCGTTCCTTGAGCAATCCCTTCTCCTGTAATCTGGTTAATTAAATCTTTGGTAAACCAAGGGATCAGTAGGGAAGCTCCTGTCTGTAATAAACTTAAAATAAGCGCAAGAGCAAACAAACCAAGGGGAGGATTTGTCTTTTTCACTAACGATATAAAAGAACGCCAGTCGCTTCTCGATTCACTCTGTACCAAGCCAATCATCTCCTGAATTTCAATATGTTCAAGTGTTGACACTTATTCCGAAATAATATGTAGGACTGTATAAAACTCTAGCCCTTTTTTTGTAGTCTTTTTCACATTCTATTAAAGGTTTTCAGCAATAGTGTATACAAATCCTCCAAACAATTTATAGCCCTCTAATTATACCTTTATCTCTAGTGTGATACCATCAGACGGTTTTTGCCTCATGTAGATGTAGATCTCTTTTACTCACCATTGATTTACCTAAACTTTAAAACTCAACTGGAAAGAAAAAAAGAGATCATATGATTCCGGTTATGGTCTACGACACATTTGTTCATTTTCTTGCTTGTATTTTGCCGAAGTTGATATCTAAAAAATAAAAATAAAGAGACTGGAAGGAACTCCCCCAGTCTCTATGTTTTCTGTAAGGCATGGTTATGAAAATGTTATACCTTCCTTCGTTCCATAACATTGATTCCAACTCCCATTAGAATAACACCCATAACTAGCAATACTCCCATTGGATAAAAGAGTTCCTGCCAACCATAACCCTTTAGCACCACACCTTTTAACATCTCCATCGCATAGGTTAGAGGAATAAATTTTGCGATAAAGAGCAGAATGTCATTCGTCACAATTTCCAAAGGCCAATATGCTCCACCTAACATAGCCATACTCACAGCAAGCAAGGGAATCACCGCATCCAACTGCTGAGGGGAACGTACAAAGGCTGACAAGCATGTACCCAGGGCTGTAATGACAAATACATAAGGGATACAAAGAAGAAGTACAGTCCCAAAAGCGCCACCGAAATCCATACCGAATAGCACTCGAAACAAGGAAAAAACCAAAAGGATTTGTACATATCCCATCACAAAACCGTACAAGAGATAAGCAAGAAATATTTTTCCCTTAGTGACAGAGGAAATGATTAAACGATCCCAGATTCCCTCTCTCTTCTGCTCCAAGATTCGAGTTACGGTATAAGTAATCGTAAAAATCACGAAAAAGAGGGTCATTCCAAAGACAGATTGCACCTGCTGATCATAGATAAAGTCTGCAGTGGTGGAGGAGGGGGTTATCTGTAAATTAAGAATTGGTTTTTCAATTGTACTCTGAACCCTCTCTTGAATTTTCTCTCTGGGTTCTCCTCCAATATCAGCCAATGTGTTTATCCAATTCTCATGGCCAATCACCTGAACAAGTGACTGTTCCACCAAGGAGGTATACAAGGTTTGACCGGTCATATAGAGGCGATAACCTTTCTCTGTCAACTCAACTGCAGCCTCGGCTCGGCCAGAATCTACCTGCTCCTTTGCCTCTTCAGCATCAGCCCATTGAAAAAGAATTCTCTCCTCCCTTTGGTTCAGCTTCTTCAACACTTCCTCTACTTGATCAACCTGTAGCTCCTCACTAAAGACGGGAATCACTAGTTCACTTATGGTAGATTGTCCAAAGGCAATTGCAAAAAGCAGCGTTAATAAAGTCATCAGAAGATACATTCCAGGTTGCCGCCGCAGTTGGCGAATTTCTGCCCACAAAATCGCCCTCAACGTACGCCCCTCCTTTCATGTACAAAAAAAGTTAGTAATAAAAGAACAACCACATAGGTTAAAAGAACGAGGAGGGAAAAACTAAGCTCAGATAATGAATATCCTTGCATCACCTTCATATAAGCGTTTAGTGCGGCGCCATTGGGCGTCCAACTCCCAATTACAGCAAGGTTGCCCAAAAATTGATCAACCCGAACAAAACTGCCCCCAAACAATGCAAGTATCGTGACGATACCAGAAGAATAAATAGTTTCCAAGGAACTGGAATTAAAGCGATAACTGAGGACAATCAATAGTACAGCAATCCCACCTACCACGAGGCCCAACAACATAGTGACCAGTAAAAAGGAAAAGAGATCCGGCCAATAAATCTGAAAAGCAATCGCAGTATATCCATAAAGAAGGAGCACTTGAATAATCACCACAATGGATGTGGAAAGCCATTTGCTCATTAAAAACTTCCACATCGGAACTTGTGCCAACAGTGTCCGTTCCAGTACACCACTTTTCTTTTCCTTCAATGCTACTTGAGACATATAGCCTGCTGTATAAAGGACAAACATCACACTCATCCCGATCGCATAGTAAGCAAAAGAAGAAAGAGGTTCTCGACCTTTTAAACTTACTGCTTCCCCTTCTAGTGCAAACTTTTGCTCTAAGGAGGAATCAAAAGAAAGATCCGCTCCTTTTTCCGCAGCCATGCTACTCAACAGTCTAGAAAAATTGATTTGCTCCTGATAAAACTCAAGGATGCCTTTTAACCATGCTTCCTTTAGAGAATCCTCCTCGTTCAACTCCAGTTTTAAAGATACTCCTTCTTCCTCCCCTAAATAGAGGGACCGAAGTAATGCATAGTCATATTCCTTTGGAATAATTAAAAATGCTGTATATCGATCATCCTTTTGTACTGCTTCTTTTTCCTTGCCAGACATTTTATGAATTGTAATCGATTCCTTTAGCTCTTCACGTTGTAAAATCTGATTTACCAATAAATCTGTAGGTAAAGAATTTTCTGCCTGAATCAGAATCATATCCTGTGCTTCTTTGGGCAACGGAGAGCGAGCTATCTCTTGTTTAAATCGCTCCCAGTCCTCTTTAGGATCCCCTTCCTGAATGACCGCCAGTTCCATCTGTAAAGGTGGAGCTTCGCTATCCAAAAAACTACCTAGAGAAAAACCGAGAATTGCAATTAATACTGCCGGCATTAATAATAAAATCAATAGTTCTCGCTTCATCCGGATAAAATGAAAAATATCTTTCTGGATCAAAGACCAGAACATCTCCCACTCCCCCCTATCTCTAAAGAATGGATACAGATAGTTTAAAAAAGCCCTATCGTAGGTAATCCACTTAATCTCGTAGGGTTCTTCCTGTTAAATGTAAAAAGATATCTTCCAAAGTAGGTGTTTTAATATCCACTGAGGTAATTCCAATCTCATGAGATCGCGCCAGATCAAAAAGCTCCCCTAAAATATGCATCTCCCTCGGCACAATCAATGTGATTAATTTTCCTTCTACAGAATAGGAACGCAGTCCAGGTATCTGTTCCAGTCCCTCTAGAAAAGAATGATTTACTGTATCTACTTTTACTTCAATTGTGTTTTCACTGGAAAGAATCGCCTTTAACTCTTCTTTTGTCCCTGAAGCAATGATATGACCTTGATCCATAATATAAATGCGGTCACAAAGGTACTCGACTTCCTCCATATAATGGCTTGTATATAGTACAGTCATATTCTGTTCCCGATTTAAGCGCCGTACCGTCTCTAAAATATGATTTCTAGACTGGGGATCAATTCCTACTGTAGGTTCGTCCATAATAACAAAACGCGGCTGGTGCAAAAGAGCAAGGGCAAGATTAAGCCTCCGCTTCATTCCTCCAGAAAATGTTTTCACTAGCGCATCTTTCTTTTCTTCCAATCCAACTAACCGTAAAATTTCCCGTACCCGTTGATCCCGCTCATTCTTCTTCAAGCCATACAATCGACCAAAAAACTGCATGTTTTCCCATGCACTTAACTCAAGATATAGCGCCAATTCCTGGGGAACTAAACCTAAGACATTTCGTAAAGACTCAGGAGAATCGACTACACTTTTCCCCTGAAATAAGATCTCTCCCTTTGTTGGAGGAACCAATGTAGCGATCATGGAAATGGCTGTCGACTTTCCCGCTCCATTGGGCCCCAACAGACCAACAATTTCACCCTGCTCGATAAAAAGGTTGATCCCATCTACTGCTTTGACATCATTAAAGTGCTTCGTCAGCTCTTCCACTTCTAGCAAGGTTGACCTCTCCTCCCGTTGAATCCTTCTCTTTAAGTGTACTCTGGATTCACTACTGACTGATACTATCCACCGTCATAAAAAAGGCCTGCCACTTGTGACCAAGGTCACTTTTTTATGTGAAAACGACTGCTCTCAGTTTATTTACGATTCTTTTGCAAACCCAGGAATGTTTAAACCCCATCATACCAATACAACTTCACATAAAAGTCAATCCTAACCTTGGTTGCTAATATCAAGTAAAAAGACAGGGAATGGTACAAATTTCCCTGTCTTTCGTTACACGAGAAAGTATACATACTGTTTTCCTTATCTTGATAAACAGATGCTAATTTCATGATCCTAATATTACAGGCAAAGGAAAACCATACAGTATGCGATATAGGCTCTACATTAAAAAATCTTTTGACATAAGATCGACGACCCTTCCCTTAGGCAAGGTCATTTTTGATAGCGTAGATCGCAAGTTGCGTGCGATCCCGTAGATCAAGCTTCTGCAGAATTCGACTGAGCTGGTTTTTTACGGTTCCCACCGAAAGATATAATTCCTCCGCTATCTCCTTATTGGATTTCCCTTCACCAACAAGCCGGATAATCGCTCGCTCTCTTGGTGTGAGGGGAGGTAACGCTTTATTTTCCTCTTCCGTTTCCACTTTTGTTAGTAAACGAGGCATCACCTTTGCTGCTACATGATCGTGAAGAATCATCCCCCCTTGTAAGGCGCTGTGAATAGAGTCAATCAACTTTTGAGGCTCCGCATCTTTTAATAAATACCCACAGGCACCTAGCTTTAAGGCTTCCAAGGCATATTCGTCATCATTAAAGGTTGTCAGAACCAATACTTTTGCTTCAGGACGGAGGCTTTTTATCTTCCGGAGCGCCTCTAGGCCGGACATGACTGGCATCCGGATATCCATCAACGTAATATCGATGGGATAATGGGAAAACAGTTGCAATGCTTCTTTCCCATCTCCTGCTTCTGCAATCACTCGAAGCATAGGATCCTGCTCAATCATCATCTTCAAGCCTTGCCGCACCAGATGTTGATCTTCCACAAGTAAAACATTCACTATGGAATCGATCGAAAGAACCTCCTTTTCGGTTCATTTTCTATGCCATTTGCATTTTCTGTACACCAATTGTTATCCCAAGTAAAGAGATTGCAACATCTTATAAACTTTCTGCTCTCTTTTCATCCAGAGGAATGGTTCCCCTTACTACAAAGTGTTTCTCCGTTTGAAAAATCTCCACTTGTCCTCCCACATTTTGTACCCGCTCTCGTAAAGATTTTAAACCAAATCCTTCGTGAAATGGCTTTCTTTCTCGAATTCGATTTGCAATATAGAAACGAACACATTTTTCTCCCGGAACATCCAGTACTACCTCCACTTCTCCAGCAAAAGCATGACGCATTGCATTGGTTAAGCTTTCTTGAATGCTGCGATAGATCACGACACATTTTTCTGGAGAGAGCGGAACGGAGAGTACTCCTTGACGG
This sequence comes from uncultured Thermoactinomycetaceae bacterium, assembly GCA_937975135.1. Lineage (GTDB taxonomy): Bacteria > Bacillota > Bacilli > Thermoactinomycetales > CALJVA01 > CALJVA01. The sequence continues at coordinate 20,866 of CALJVA010000164.1, forward strand.
GCAGAAAAATTAACCCGAATTTGGCTTTCTGTTTCCAGTCTACGAATCAGATGCCAGACAGAGGCCAACCCTTCGATTTCTGATTCATTTAGGGCTTGTACAGCCCTTCGGGTTTCAGACAAACTTTCTTTCGCTAACTCCTTTATCGTAGTGATCAACTCTCGCTGCTCGCTTCCTGATTGTTGCCGAAGTATCTCAATTTGCATTAATAGCGCTGTTAATTTATGCCCTACAGAATCATGCATATCTCTGGCAATTCGATTCCGCTCTTCAGCTCGAACATGCTGTTCATGGGCATAAACTTGCCGTTTTAACCGCCGGTATTCTTCTGTCAATTGCAGGTATAGTTCACGCCGTTCGCTGGCTACCCGGTACCACTCATTGCTTCGGATTCCCACGACAATGAACAGCCCCGCCAAGAAAAGGTGGAAGATGAGGGGGAGTATGGAGTTTTGACCGAGATAGGGAAGAAGAGAAATGAGAAGGATCCCGATCGATCCAGCATAACTTTCTCCTTCTTTTTTTAAATACAGGCTCTCCCATAAGAGATAATAGTAAATTAGGAAAGGATATATGTTTTCTTCAGATAAAAATTGATAATGGAGTAATGATACCACGACGGCTCCTGCTGTATGAAGCACTCTTTCCCATGACCATACCGAGCTGAGAAAGTAGAGGGTAAAAAATATAGCACAGCTTACCAATATATAGGGAAGCGAAGCAGAGTGGGTAAGTTCCTTACTAAAAAGCAAGGCCCACACAATAATAAGGGCTACTACTCTGGCGAGAAAACGAAAAATGTCACCTTTCATCTCTTTCTCCTGCTCATTTTTACTCTATTATACATCGCTAAAGTAAAAATGGATTTCATTCTTAAAATACATGAAAACAACAATCCAGATAAAAAAGGCATAGCATGTACATCTAATACCCTATTTCATGTACACACTATACCTTTTTATTTTTATGCTTACTTCTCCATTGTTGACAAGTCTCCAGTAGGTAACCCTAACTCCCAAGCTTTTAAAACGCGACGCATAATTTTTCCGCTCCGGGTTTTGGGAAGAAACTCTCGGATTTCGATCTCCCGAGGTGCCGCATGGGCTGCCAAACCATTTCGGACAAATAGGCGGATCTCCTCTTTCAGCTCTTCGCTTGCTTCATAACCTTGACGTAGAGCGATGAAGGCTTTAATAATCTCTCCCCGAACTTCATCAGGTTTCCCTATGACAGCGGCTTCTGCTACAGCTGGATGCTCGACCAATTTGCTCTCCACTTCAAAGGGCCCAACCCTTTCACCAGCCGTCACGATTACATCATCAACCCGGCCTTGAAACCAGATATAACCATCCTCATCCATCGTAGCTGAATCTCCTGAAATATACCAACCTGGGAAAGCAAAGTACTCTTTAAATTTCTCTTCATTTTTCCATACTTGACGCATCATTGCAGGCCAACCTGCTTTAATACACAAGTTCCCCATTTCTCCCCGTGGCACTTCACGTCCTTGATCATCTAAAATGGCAACTTCTACACCTGGTATCGCTTTACCCATTGAACCTGGCTTCAAAGGCAGGGAAGGGAAATTCGCAATCAATTGTCCTCCTGTTTCTGTCATCCACCAATTATCATGAATTCGCTGGCCATATACCTCCAGTCCCCAACGTACCACCTCCGCATTTAGTGGTTCACCCACACTCAACACATGCCGCAATGAACTTAGGTCATATTCCTTTGCTACTTCCTCCCCCACACCCATCAACATCCGAAAGGCCGTCGGTGCACTATACCAAACTGTTACCCGATATTTTTCGATGGTACTATACCAATCATGAGGGCTAAAACGTCCTCCCTGTACAACAGTAGAAACACCGTTTAACCATGGACCAAAGACACCATAGGAGGTTCCTGTTACCCATCCGGGGTCGGCGGTACACCAGTAAATATCTTCTTCCTTGAGATCCAGCACCCATTTCGCCGTCTGGTAATGGTGAATCATCGCATTATGGACATGGTATACACCCTTCGGTTTACCTGTAGATCCTGAAGTATAATGCATAATCATGCCATCTTCCCGATCCACCCAAGTGATCTCAAGCTCCCGGGAAGCAGACGCCATTTCCTCTTCATAACTATAGAAACGGGTTCCTCCCTCCTCTGGGGGAAGCTCCTCCGCTCCAACGAGGATAATATGTTTTAAGGCAGGCAATTCTTTATAGGGTACCCGAGGCAATAATGCTGGGGTTGTAATTAAGGCGGTCGCTTCACTGTTCTCTAGGCGATCCCGTACAGCCTGCTCCATAAAAGCTTCAAAGAGAGGACCACCAACAGCACCTACCTTCAAGATTCCTATCAAACTAATGTACAATTCTGGTGTTCGAGGCATAAAGAGAAAAACGCGTTCTCCTTTTTGAATCCCCAATTTCCTTAATACATTACCGAACTGATTGGAAAGTAACTTCATCTCCAGAAAAGTATACTTTTCCTCTCGATTTGCATCACTATAATAGAGGGCCACCTTGTTTTTGCGCCAAGTTTCTGCATGACGGTCCACCGCTTCATAAGCCATGTTTACCTTCCCGGTTTCATACCAAGAAAAAGCTTTCTCCACTTCTTCCCATGAAAAATTGGCGTATGCCTGATCATAATCCTGCAAATTGGGGTTTTTAGCCATTACAGAAATTACATCACTCATGTCATTCTCCTCCTTAATTTTATTGCTTCATATAATGTCAATATTCCGATAACCTTCAGGAGAATTTTTGCGAATGCTCTCCAGCACCCCCCTTCAATGATAGATACGACAATTTCAAGAAAAGATGCCTACAATTCTGTTCCCAATCCTGTATTCGCTCGAACCATAAGCTCCTCATATTTCTCCTCATTTGCCTCCGGCTTACCCAGTAAAGTAAACAGGAAGGAGGCAAAAAAACCGAGAGGAACACTGATGATGCCGGGATTCGCAAGGGGAAAAATTGCATTTTCTTGCATTACACTGGGACCCAAAACCACGAGTGTAACAGCACTAACCAATCCCACCAGCATCCCTACAACAGCCCCTGTCGTATTAAACCGTTTCCAGTAGAGAGAAAAGATGATTACAGGTAGATTGGCACTGGCTGCAATGGCAAAGGCAAGGGCCACCAAGTAAGCAACATTTTGTCCCTTCGCTAGAATACCAATGAGAATCGAGGCAGCTCCTACCACGAGGGCAGTATATCTTGCTACGCGAAACTGTTTCTTCTCCTCCGCTTTTCCTCGCTTAATTACATTGGTATAGATATCATGGGCAAAAGCACCAGAAGCTGTAATCACCAGTCCCGCCACCACTGCAACAATTGTCGCAAAGGAAACCGCAGCAATAACGGCCATAAACATCTCTCCACCAAGGGTTCCAACTCCTCCGCCCAAATATTGTGCAAGGAGCGGGGCCGCCATATTTCCTCCTTGATCCGCTGCCCGAATTACTTCAGGCCCTACTAATACGGAAGAGCCGAAACCGATAAAAGCAATCATGATGTAAAATACCCCGATTATTCCCATCGCCCATATCACCGATTTGCGGGCCTCTTGGGCGGAAGGCACTGTATAGAAGCGAATGAGAATGTGAGGTAAGCCAGCGGTTCCTAAAATTAGGGCAATCCCTAAAGAGAGAAGATCCAGAGGGTTTTTATACAATAGGCCGGGCTGCAAAAATTGCGGCCCATTCTCCACAGCTACCATTTCAAATAGCTTGGAAGGATTAAATCCAAATAAGAAACCTAAAAACAAAAGCATCGTGATCGTTGCAAACATAAGCAAAACCGCTTTAATAATCTGAACCCAACTCGTAGCCAGCATTCCACCAAACAGTACGTAAATGATCATTAAGGCGCCGATAATAAGTACAGATAACTCATAGGGGATTCCTACCAATAGTTGAATAATCGCCCCTGCGCCTACCATTTGCGCCACCATATACACCAAAGTAATCACCAAAGTAACTACCGCCGCTATCATCCGTACTGGAATTGGTTTCAGTCGATAAGCTAAAACGTCTGCCAAGGTATATTTTCCTGAATTACGGAGTGGCTCAGCTACGATAAAGAGGACAACGATGTACCCCATTAACCAGCCTACTGCATACATAAAACCGTCATAGCCATTGAGTGCAACCAGTCCAGCGATCCCCAAAAATGAAGCGGCGCTTAAGTAATCACCAGCAATCGCCATCCCATTCTGCCAACCTGTTAAAGAACGACTTGCAGTATAGAAGTCAGACGTGCTCTTATTCCTCTTAGAAGCCCAGTAGGTTACATACATGGTAAGTCCCACAATCGCCACAAACAGAATGACTCCGAAGAGGTCCACTCCCATGGTTATGCCCCCTTCTTTTCGTCATAATGGCTTAGTAATGTTTGTGCCTCATGGTCAAACTGCCGAGCTTTTCGGACATACCAATAAGCGAGTCCCCAAGCAACAAAGTAAAAAAGTACTCCATATAAATAGCCAAAAGTAACATAACTAAACACATAAGATCCCATCAGCGGCTTGGCATATCCTGCTAAAAGCGGTAAAGATAAATAGTAGAGAAGAAACAGAATTACAACCGGCCAAATAAAGAGCATCTTTGCTTGCTTCAACTTATGAAACTCCTTGGAACGAGCAATTTCACTATATTTCTCCATTCAATTCCCTCCCAAGAGTGGAACTCAACTCTTATTGCAACCGTTTTCATTATTCAGTATAAGTGTTCATGGGGGACTATTGCGAAAATATGTCTCAATTGCTCAATTTCTTGTCTAAAAAGTCAAATTTCCGTAGCGAAAAGCTGATTTTCTGGTTTTAGAGACTTCCTTCAAAAAATTGAAACAGCTTCTTGGCAGCAGAACGACTAACCGGTATTTTACTTCTCTTCTTGTCTTTTAAAATTAAGTTATAAGCACCGTTAAACCAGGGAGTAATCTCTTGAATATACTCGAGATTCACTAGATAGCTACGATGGCAACGAAAAAAAGGGTAGCCCTGTAACTTACTTTCCAATTCCAATAAGGTCATCTTACTCTCTATGCGATCCGTCTCGGTATAAATTTCGACGATCCGCTGGGATCTCGCAGCAAAACAGATCTTCTCAGCAGAAAGGACGACGACCCTCTCCCCATTCTCGATCAATAATTTGCCTGAAGTAAAAGAAATACTTTCTCCACTTTGGGACCGCTTTTTTCCTGTAGAACGTGAGTTCAGTTGTCTACGCACTCTGGCCATCGCTTTTTTAAATCGGTTCTCATCATAAGGCTTGAGTAAGTAATCGACGGCTTCCAGATCAAATGCCTCTACTGCATGTTGGTAATAAGCGGTGGTAAAAACAATCAAGGGAACATTCCCTTTCTTCTGTAACTGACGAACCACCTCGATTCCTGATAAACCAGGCATCTGAATATCAAGAAAAATCACATCGGGTTGATAGATCTCCTGCAACGACAATAATTCCTCCCCCGATTTCGCATCTGGACAAAGGATGACTCCCTTTTCTTGGCGTAATAGGTAGGCCAGTTCATCTCGCGCGAGACGCTCATCTTCTACAATCATGGCTCGAATACTCATACTCATCATTCACCCTCCCCTTCGGTATTTGCGCCGGAATCTCGAACATTACAACACAGCCTCCTTCTTTTCGATTTACCACCTTTAGCTGGGCTTGATCCCCCAATAGTCTGAGTAAGCGTTGATTTACATTATAAAGCCCAATGCCTCCGCCCTGATCACTATTAACCGGTTTTAATCCTACTTGTTTCAAAAGATGGGAGGGAAACCCGACCCCATTATCCTTGACAACCACCAATGCCCCGTTTTTTATTTTTTTTATGTAAATCGCTACTTCTCCTCCCTGAACTGCATCCCGTAGTCCATGTTGAATACTATTTTCCACCAGTGGCTGAATGGTAGAGGGTGGTAATAAGAGATGTTCAATTCCTTCATCCATGTTACTGGTAATATTTAATCGATCTGAAAAGCGAACCCGTACAATCTCCAGATAAGCCTGTAAATGTTCATACTCCTCTTCCAAAGGAATGAGAGAGGCAGAAGCGAGTCGTAGATTGAAACGCATATAGTTTCCTAACTGCACGGTAATATGACGACCCAACAGAGGATCAACCCGAATCAACGTAGCAATGAGATGCAACGTATTGAAAAGAAAATGTGGATTAATTTGAGCCTGCAAATTGCGTAACTCGGCATCACGGATTAGCTGACGCATCTTCTCAGCTGCCACCGCGCTCAATTGATTGGATATCAGTTTACTCAATCCTTTGGCCAAGGCCACCTCCACAGCACTTAAATGGTGAGATTTTGCGAAGTAAAGCAAAATCAGTCCCGTTACCTCCCCTGATTGCGTCATTGGCACGATAATCGCTGCCTGCAACGGGCAATGGTCATTCTCACATTGGATCTCATCTCTTGAATAAGCAAGATAGAGATTACCACTCTTTAGTGCTTGCTGTGCTAAATCGGTTTGCAAGGGATCTCCCCTCTGATGATGATCTTCTCCCAATCCTCTGTGGGCAAGCACTTGTGTCTGATTGGGGAGTGAGATTGCGGCCACATGTAAGTGTT
>CALJVA010000165.1 GCA_937975135.1 uncultured Thermoactinomycetaceae bacterium
TCTAACAGCCCCTGCGCCGCAAAGCAGCAATCACGCACACCCCCGACTAGATATCCGGGCTAGTCGGGCAATTCGGCGATCCCTTTTCCAAAACCCCTGAGCGCCGAGCCTCAACCACCGTGAAAAAGAAAAAGTTCAGCCCCGACTGAAATCTCAATCGGGGCTGAACTTAAAATTTGGTGCCAGGTAGAAGATTCGAACTTCTGAAGGCGTACGCCGGCGGATTTACAGTCCGCTTCCTTTGGCCGCTCGGACAACCTGGCAGGCACTATTCGGTGCGGTTCATTACTCTACTATGCACCCCTAGCTATATGGCAAATCGGCTGGTCATAGCAGCTAAATCGCAACTAGCCGACGCGGGCGACAGTATAGGACAATCTCTAGTAAAAAATAGAACAAAGCGAACAGAAAGAGAAAGAGGGTTATGGAAGTGGTGCGGATCCAAGGTGTGAACAGTTTTCTGATATGTTCCCTTTGAATATAGTAACCAGCTAAATAAAACGGGAAAAAGACAAAGGTTCGTGACAAACTCATGAACTTTCCTACGTCATCAAAATATCCTACGAGGACACCTATAGCTATAGCCCACAGTAAAGGGTATTTCAATTGAACAAAAAGAGGCAAAAGCATTCGCCAAAAAAATAGACTGATCAAAAACCACAAACTCCAGTATGGAGTGAGCAAGGAAAAGTCAAGTTTTGAAGAAGGATTATAAATAAAAGTATCGATCAAGGTGTATAATGTTTGGAAGATTAGATAGGGGATCAAAAGACGAGTAATCGCATTGCGATAATAACTCTCCCTTTTAAAGTTTTTCGAGAAATATCCGGAGATCATTATAAATAGTGGCATATGGAAACTATACAAGAAGTTATATATTGTTCCGAGGAAGGGATTATCATTGATGAAAGGACGGATAGAATGCCCGATGACAACGAGGACGATTAGGATAAATTTGGCATTATCAAAAAAAGGATCCCGTTCCAATGTTTTATTCATGCAGCAAACTACCTCCTGAAATAGTTATCGATCTAGTTTGGAAAGGAAAGTTTGCCCTTTTTTCTTCCTTCGAAGTCATGATGAAGAATTGATCATTGGATCCATAGAAGAGCGTCCTCTATAATATCTCTACCACCATTTCCAAAAAGAAAACATGGTTCCAAATCCTATTCATAATAAATGCTAGGGTAAGGAGATAAGTAGAGCAGAATTGCAGCAGTATAAAAAAAGCGATATGGTATAAACGACAAACTTCTATCAAATGGGAAACATATCTTGATGCTTAAGAGAAACGATGATTTGAAGGTAGGTGGATATTTCGTGATTTATGTAGTAGATCATGAACGAATCGAGCGGCAACTTCGTTATCTGGGCCATTGTGTTGAAGTGTTAAAAAAGGGAGAAGCACAGTTGGACAGACTGGCACAGGATGCAATATTACAATTTGCCATAGCCCGAGCTTTACATCTGGCAGTAGAAACGATCATTGATGTAGGGGATGCATTGATCAGTAGTTATCTCATGCGAGATCCTGGAGGGTATGAGGATATTATCGATATTCTGGAAGATGAACAGGTGATTCCTTCTGAGGCGACAGCCCAATTGAAGGAGCGTGTTCGTCTCCGAGAACGGCTGGTACGTCACTACGAGAAAGTTGAAGTATCTGAATTGATTGCAGCAATTAAGAACTATGAAGATCTTGTTCAGTTCCCTACTTGGGTTGCCAACTTTATGGAACGAGAGGCGCAGCGAAGTGGCTTTAAGGGGCAGGAGAACGGATCATGAGTTTTGTTAGGGAACCTGTAGATCACTTTATCGATAAGATGGCACAACGGAAGCTACCTAGTCCTGCCGCCGGTAGCAGTTTAGCTCTGTCTTTTGCGATGGCGTGTGCATTGATCGAACTGACCCTTGCTGATTTGGCAGAAAAGGAAATGATTTCTGCACCCTTAAATCCAAAGGAGGATTTAAAGCGTGTTCGAAAGTGGCGGGAGGAAGGAAAAAAGCTAATCGATGATGATATCAATGCAGTTGAATTAATGATTCGCAAGGAGGAGCAAGTGAGCTCCTCCACTTTACTTATGCCTGTGTGGCGTTTGCATCAGTTGGCAGAAAAGCTGGGAGAGCTACTTATTCAATATCTAGGGGTGAATAACGAAAAGATTTCTGATACCTTGGTTGCAATGCTTCATGTACGGACTGTTTTCTTGGGTACCATTCATATTCTAGGGTTTAATTGTTTTCAAATGGGGGTTGAGCGACCATTTTCTAAAGAATGGAGTTTCCCTCTAGTGAAGTGGGACCAATGCATTCACCATACTTTTCAGCAACTCGACTTATAAGTCCTTTAGAAAGTGATTCCAAGGAGTGTAATACCATTGGCTTTGGTGCTTGGAATTTTTCTCATGTGGTAGTAGGTTCCAATTAATTTACTTATCACCTTGCTTCAAGTACAATAAAGAATAAGACATAAGCAAGATGTGGAGCGGACTTTTGCCAAATGTTTATGGAACGATTTTCTGCTTATAAAAAATAATCAAGGGGAGGGAGGGGCGTAAGGAGATCCCTGCGTCCAATCCTATGAATCAGTCAACTTCGACTCGCAGGCAAATTTTATATATGCTTAAAACGGAAGGGTTTATGACCGTAAGTGATATGGCAAAGAAACTAGAGATTACTGAAATGGCAGTGCGAAGGCATTTAGGTACTTTGGAAAAGGAAGGCCTGATTGCCACAAAATTATTGCGTCAATCTATGGGGCGCCCTACCCATCAATACTTTCTCACGGAAAAGGCAGATGAATTGTTTCCCAAAAGTTATCACTCCTTAACTTTGGAACTGCTTCATGATCTAGAATCTTCAGAGGGTCCTGAACGAATCGATCGTTTATTTGAAATCCGAAAAGAGCGTCTAACTGAAGAATATCGTTCTCTTTTTGCTGGAAAAGATTTGGCAGAACGGGTGGCTACCCTTGCCGAATTACAAGATAAAAAAGGGTATATGACTACCTTTAGGGAATTGGATGATGGTACCTTTGAACTTGTGGAATATAATTGCCCCATTGCCAAAGTAGCCAAACATTATAACCAAGCGTGTTCCTGTGAGCTTGGCTGGTTTCGCAACTTAATGGGAACCGATGCAATTGTTGAACGTACTGAATGTAAAGCGAAGGGCGAACAGAATTGCGTTTATCGCATTCGACAGAAGAAGGAACACTGATTGGTAGGCAAAAAAATTGAATTCACAAATGCTTATATTTTAGTGTAAATATAAACAAAGGAAAAGGTGTGCAAGTAATATTCGCACACCTTTTTTAATGATCGAAGAACAGAATGTGTTCAGAAACAGCAGGATATAAATCACTATGTTAAAATGAAAGAGGTTTGTTTTTATTAGGAGGTAAGGGTATGACACCTTGGTATAAAGAAAGCTTTGGAGAGGATTATTTGCTTGTCTATAAGCATCGTGATCGGGTAAATGCGAGTAAAGAAGTGACGGCCATTATTGATTGGCTAGGGATCACCTCAGAGGATAAGATACTTGATTTATGTTGTGGTACTGGTCGTCATTCCATTGAATTGGCCCGGCGGGGGTTTTCAGTAGTAGGGATTGATTTATCCGATGTGTTGTTAAGCCATGCGAAAAAAGCATCAGGGGGTTTGGATATAGAGTATATCCAAGGGGATATGCGTTCCCTCCCTTTTTCCACTGGCTCCTTTGATGTCGTTCTTAATCTGTTCACTTCTTTTGGTTATTTTGTGGAAGATCATGAGAATGGACAAGTGCTAGCTGAAATTGCACGTGTGTTAAAGCCGAATGGTCAATTTTTAATTGACTATCTTAATCGCGAAAAAGTAATTGAGTCACTGGTTCCTTTGAGTGAACGGGTTGAAGATGGGGTTTATATTCGCGAAGAACGAATGATTGATGGAGACTTTGTCCGAAAAAAGATTATTATTTCTGAAGCAGGAAAAGAGCGCTTTTATGAAGAGCGTGTGAAAATGTACACTCGTGAAGAGATTGAGGCTTTAATGGATAAAGTAGGATTGATGGTGGATCAAGTGCGAGGGGATTATGATGGCCATCCCTATACTGTCCAAAGTCCCCGCATGATTTTATCGGGGAGGAAAAAAGAGTGAAACGTTACGATGGTTATCTGATTGATCTTGATGGAACCCTTTTTCGAGGCGATCAGGTGTTGCCTGGAGCTCACTCCTTCATTAAAGAGCTTCAAAGACAGCAAATCCCTTATCTCTTTATTACCAACAATTCTTCGCGCACCCCAAAGTGGATTGCACGCAAGATGACCCGGTTAGGGTTTGAAGTATCTCCTACACAGATTCTTACCTCTGCGCAAGCGACGGCAAGTTATATTGCAGCGCATTATGAACAGCCAGCGGTACTTGCAATTGGGGAAGAAGGCTTGCTAAATGCCTTGAAGCAAGCGGGGTGTTTTTTGGTAAACAAGGATCCAGAGATTGTTGTTGTGGGCATTGATCGCCGTTTTACCTATGAAAAAATGACCGCAGCTTGTTCTGCGATTGCAAAGGGAGCTCGGTTTATCGGTACCAATCCAGATCGAGCCTTACCAACGGAAACTGGCTTGGCTCCAGGTAGTGGTTCACTTATTGCTGCGATTGCGACGGCTACAGATTGCGAACCCTTTTTTATTGGAAAACCAGAATCTCCGATACTAGATGTGGCATTTGAGCAGTTGGAAGTAGAACCGAAAAACACCTTAATTGTAGGTGACAATCTAGTTACGGATATTTTGGCAGGAGAAAACTATGGCGTGGATACCCTACTTCTGTTAACAGGGATTACCACTCTTGAGGAAGCAAAAGCTTCTCCGATACGCCCTACCTATATTCGATCTGATTTATATCAATGGTTATCGGATATTACTCCGAAGAAATTGTAAATCAGGAAAACAAAGGAATCCTGAAGATGAACGAGCTTTACATAATAGGCAATGATGAAGCGTTAAGAGGAGGAACAATGAATGAAACAGTGGGAGGACATTACAAGAGTTTCACTACCTTTACCATTTCCGTTAAAAGTAATCCATTCCTATCTGATCCGTGGTTCTAATGGATACACCATTATTGATACGGGATTGAACTACCCAGAGAGTCGTTCAGTTTGGGAAAAGACCAAGGAAGAAATGGGTTGGAAATGGAGTCAGGTGGAGCGGATTGTATTGACACATTACCATCCAGACCATTATGGGATGGCAGGATTTTTGCAACAGAGAACAGGGGCGCCGGTCTATGTTTCCCGTACCGATTATGAGCAGGCCCAGTTGTTTTGGGGTGAGGGAAGTGAGCAGCCAGAAGTCTTGGCCCGATTTTTTGCCTGGCATGGACTTACTGGAGATATCCTTTCTGAGATCCCTGCTCATTTAAGAAGCTTTAATAAATGGGTGGAACCTCATCCTACTCCAACGTTTATTGCTGGTGGGGAGAAGATTCTTCTCGGTGACCGAGAGTATCAAATATTTCATACCCCTGGTCATGCGGATGGCCATCTTAGTTTTTATGATCCAGAAAGAGAGTGGTTGATTGGGGGAGACTTTTTATTGCCACGAATTACACCGAACATTAGTCTTTGGCCGGGGTGTGATCCAGATCCACTGGCTACCTATTTGAAAACGCTCGATAAGATGGCATCGCTACCCGTTAAGAAAGTATTCCCCTCTCACGGACCAGTCTTTGAACATTATAAAGAACGAATTAATGAGTTACGGAAACATCACCAGCAACGGTTGGAGGAAATGAAAAACAAAGTAGGCAATGGAAGTCATGCAATGAAAATCTGCAATGAACATTTTGGCCACAATTTATCCATCCATAACTTACGTTTTGCACTTTCAGAAACCTTAGCTCATCTGGAGTATCTAGTGAACCAAGGTGAGTTAAAACGTGAAGAAAGAGATGGTGTTTGGTATTATTTTAATACGTAAATTTTTTACGTGATAGATAGGAAGGAGATCGCAACATTGGTGCTTAATGGAGATGCTTGCGATCTCTCTTTTTAATGGACTAAGGAGAGTTATTATGAAGAAAAACAGTGAACGAGTAGTACTTGTAACTGGTGGCGCAGGCGGACTGGGAAGAATGACCGCAATCTGTTTAGCGGAAGTAGGCTGGCAGGTAGCGTTTAACTATCGATTCCGCTCTCAGGCTGCTGCGGATTTTCTTCAATATCTAGAAAAAAGAGGATTTAAAGCCGCTTCTTTTCAAGCGGATGTATCTGCTCCTCAAGAAGCACAGGAGTTGGTAACAAGGGTTGCTTCCCACTTTGGAAGGCTGGATGCTTTGATTCATGCAGTTGGTCCATTTATTCGAGAGCGGCGTCGATTTGCAGATTATACCATAGCAGAGATTGAAGAGATGATTGATGGTAACCTGCGTAGTGCCTTAATTACAACCCATGCAGCACTACCTTATATGCGTCAGCAAAATTTTGGACGGATCATTTTATTTGGTTTTGGACGAGCAGGAGAAGCGCCGGCCTGGCCTGATCGAACCGCATATGCCGCGGCAAAAAGCGGACTTGTCTCTTTTACAAAAAGTTTAGCAGTAGAAGAGGCTCCCTATGGGATCACAGTAAATATGGTATCACCAGGTGATATTGTAGGTTTAAATAAAGAGAAGCGCATTGCGGAAGTTCGGGAATTGACAGACCATGAAACTCCGTTGGGGCGACCAGGGGCAGGAGAGGATATTGCCCGGGTAATTCGTTTCTTATGTGAGGAGGATTCTGACTTTGTTACCGGCAGTATTATTGATGTAACTGGAGGTCTTGATGTCATCCACCCCGTATCTAAAGCGGATAAAAGGTAAAAAGAAAAATTCCTTTCCTCTTTGGTCATAGGCACTTGCCACTTTCAGAGAGCATATATTATAAAACCAAAGAGGTGAGGATATTGAAGGTTACCAAAGATTTGATTGACGAACGACACCTAAATCATCTTTTAGAGCATCATTATCATATTCGGTTAATCGCTGCGAGTCCCATCAGTCGATCCATTAAAGTGAAGACAGAGCAAGGTGAATTCTTGTTGAAGAGACTTCGTCCTGAAGGAGAAAAGCGTTGGAGTTTGCTTCGAGAAATCGCGGAGTATTGTTCGAAAAAAAAGAGGAAGCAATATATTCCGATTCCTGTCCCGACAAAGAAGGGACAAATCTCTTTTGCTGCGATGCATGGGAAGTATATTCTTTTGCCTTGGATAAATGGAGATCCAATCTCTTTTACCCGCAGCAAAGATTGGCGACGCACGGCACGTGCTCTGGCCGAGATGCATCAAGGAACGGGGGGGTTTGTTCCTTCTAGGACAGGAAGAGCCTTTGATCATATTGGTAATTGGTCGTTAATATGGACGAATTTATACGAGCAAATTGACGAATACGATGTTTCATCCTCAGCTGATCCCATTGACCAGGCATGGAAGCGTCAGCGAAGTTATACAGCTGGGATGTTGGAGACGTCCCTGAAATATCTGGAGAAAGTAGGGGGCGATGCATTGTGTCAAGAGCTTCGTCGTGAAGGGGCAGTGTGCCATGGAAATATTCGTACAAGACATGTACTAAGAGATGAGGATAAACGGATACATTTTCTTAGCTGGGATCAGGCTGTCCTCGATATACGTTGCCGAGACATTGCTCATCTTCTTAACTATGCTTTTCGGAAGACAGGTAATTCAGAGATTATTTCTACGGTTCTTCATGGATACCAACAAGTCACTCCTTTAAAAGAACCAGAGTACGCTTTGATCTATACTCGCTTGTTATTTCCTGATTCTATGATCCGTAGAGTGGATCAAGTTTATCGACAACGGCAGTTTTCTCCCCAACAAGCTGTGAAACGGTTCGCTTCCTCTGCCCGTAAGGAAGAAGTGAAAACAAAGCTATTAAAAGAATTTCCGTGTATCGTAAAAAAAGAGTTTGCCATTACCATCCCCGAGGTGGACTGGTTATTTTCCAATCGAGCGTAAATGGTCTGATCATGTATTTTAACACCATGAACAAGGTGTTATTTTTTTCATTAAGCGACTTGTGGATGAAGTGGTACCATCTTTGTAAAAAAGGATTCTATTCTCCTGTTTATTAGTAAGACCTCAAGAAAATATCAATCCCAACGCTTCAAAGCGTTGGGATCTTTTCAAAAAAATGGAGGTGCGCATTCTAATACCCCAGTGTTTTATTCTCAAAAGACTTCAAAGCAACAGTTTTTTGTTTGGTATCTAGATATTCAAATGAAACCTCATGTCCTTTTTCGAGAAATACTGCATAGGGAAATTTAGACGATTGTAAGGAGTAAATTTCTGGGTAATCTTCAATCATAAATTGGACGATCACCTGTCCATCAGGGCCCGGACTCTTATAGACAGCGATTACTTTACCTGTTCGCTTGATCGGTGTAGCTGCTTGGGTGGGAATTACATCTTCACTTTCTAGTTCTGTAGAGATGGCGTATTGATAGTTATTTAGTGCTTCTCCCTTTGCATTTCCAGCTCCAGTAACTTTTTCATCCGTGGCATTTACAAACATGACCTGGCGAAAAACACCGTTGGAGTCAAGGGCTGTAACTACCCATGTATATTGTCCGAAGATATTATAAAGAACAGGATTAGCACCTCTCCATTGCTTTTCCCGGAAGGTTTTTTCTACTACATTTGCTGCTGCATTTCCATTTAGGAGACCATTTGCTCCCGTATAATAAGTCATTTTTCCCGTCCGGGTGTCCATCATCGTATAGCCAACCATTGCTCCAGATTCTTCTTCCGCGCGGGTATGATCTGTAAACCAATACATATTAAGGTTGCGATCAAATACAGCAACCACTTCATCTTCTCCTCCCCATTCAGTAGGGAGATGGACATCCCGTTTTCCAAAGATGGAATTGAGGAAACCATGTTTGTACTTCCCAAACCAATGATTTCGTTGAATTGCCATCCATTCGGGAATTACTCGATCGACAAAAGCAGGTACTTCTTCAAGAGCATAGGATTTCATTTTCCCCGTTTGAGGATCTACTAAAATTGCTCCTTCAACTTGGTGTACACTACGATAGTTGTGATAAGAACCGTAGGTTACGACATAATAAGGTTTTCCTTTTTCATCGGGTTCAAAGGAGGTACCTTGTAGTACAATGTCTGGATACTGTAATCGAACTTTACGATGCAGGTTCTCTCCAAACCAGGCACTTGGTGTATATTTCATTGGCGCCTCTATAAACTTAGCTTCGTCTCGATGGTCTTCTGCGCTTACCCGAATATACCCGGGAATTTCATCCCCTTTCAACCAACGAAAAAATCCTTTGTATTCCAAGGGTGTAACCCAATAGAGTTGATCATCAATTTTTTGAATTGTTGAGTTTCCGAGGTCATAGTAAAAATAGTTGTCCACTTTACCGAGAATCTTTTCCGCTTTATAGCGGGCATATTTTCGAGGAACAATGGGCAACCGCTCTTCGTTCATCGCTTCCAGTTTCTTTTCTGAAACTTCGGCGGCGGCAACTTTATACTTATCTGCAGCAATTGTCATGGGGTAGATGAACCATAAATAGGCGTTAAGGACTAGAACACCTACACCAGCGATAGCGCCAAAGGTAAGAAGTGAGTCTTTATAAATGAAATAATCAATAATTACTAGAATAGCAATTATCCAGGCGAAATTGGAATAATAGGCTAAGAGTGTCTGATCAGTCAATTTCCAATAAAAAATAAAACTACTATAACCCAGTCCGATTATGAAACGCAAAAGTTGCCAACCAATAAAAGTTCGACTCTTTATATTTTTAAGCCAAGTAAGTGGAGAAAGTGTAAGGAAGAAAAATGAAAATAGGATAATATGTAGGATCATATACCAATCTCCTTTGTTTTAATTTAGGTTAGAGGTAAAAAACTGTAACATCTTAAGTGTATCATGATTGAATTGGATCAGGGAGAATTTTTTTCTAATTTTTATTCGTAAAGTGTGAATGTTTCACAATATGGACAAAACTAGAACTCCGGTTGATCGGCCAAGATCGGGCCATATCCTGGAATTTTTCTTGCTTCATAAGGACACAAAGAAACGGGAAGAAGGGATACTCGATGATCCTTTTTCCATTGCTTCTGCCAAAAGATCGACAAGGTGAAGGATACGAACTTGATGCGTGAGGCCAGACCGTTGAATGCCCATTTTCATTTGAAGGAAACAACCAGGATTGGTGGTTACTAAAGTATCCGCCTGGGTTGCTCGTAAATCCTTCATTTTTTTATCCAGGAGGCTGAAGGCTAGATCCGGGTGGGTGAGGTTGTAAATCCCTGCTGAGCCGCAACAGCGATCTGCTTTCTTCATTTCGACCAAGGTAATTCCAGGAATTGAACGTAGCAGTTGGCGGGGTTCTTGGATGACTCCCATCCCATTACGTAGATGGCAGGAATCCTGATAGGTTACAAGCTGGGAAGTGAGTTTATGAAAAGGTAACGATTCTTGCGCTTGCAGAAGAAGTTGGCTTACATCTTGGACCGAATGAGCAAAGGATTGAGCATCATCCAGTAAATTTCTGTGATTTCTAAGAAGATGAGGATACTCTCGCAGCATGGCTCCACACCCTCCAGCATTGGAAGCGACCCATTCTACCCTTGCTTGTTGAAAAGCTGTGATGTTCTTTTCAGCTAGGTGGATCGCCTGCTCTTTCTCTCCGGCATGGGCATGGAGAGCACCACAACAAGTTTGCTCACTGGGGATGACAACTTCGTACCCTGCTTTGGTGAGTAGGTGGACCGTGTTGATATTGGTCTTGGTAAATACAATATCCATGATACAACCGTAAAAAAATCCAACCCGGCTGCGCTTTTTTCCTTGAGCGGGGATGGTACTCCCCAGATACTTACGAACTCCTCGAGAATTGACTTGGGGTAGTATTTTTTCCATTTCTCTAAGGGGAGTCGGTAACAGACGGAGGATTCCCAAACGATGGAACAATCGCTTAAGTCCAGATCGCTGATAAAAAGCGATCACACTGCCAATAAGGCGAAGCCGACGAGGATAAGGGAACAGCCAATGGAAAAAGAATCGGCGCAGAAAGCGAGAGATTAAAGTGCGAGGAAGTGGTTCGGCAAAGCTGGAGCGGGCTTGCTCCAACAATTGACCAAAAGGTACACCTGCAGGACAGGCCGATTCACAGGCACGGCAACCCAAACAAAATTCCATTTGATCGACGATTGTTTGATCAGGCGTAATCAGTCCCTCAGAGAGGGCTTTCATCAATGCGATTCGTCCCCGTGGCGACGCTTCTTCTTGTCCCGTTTCCTGATAGGTAGGGCAAGCCGGTAAACAAAAGCCACACCGCATGCATTGGGCCAACTGATTACGATCCATTGTTTGAACAAATTTTTCTCCAATCTGTTCCCAGGAAGCGTCTGTTTTTTTCATGGAAAAAGTCGACAGAAAATAGCCTTCCTGGCCTATTCCTGTCTCAACCTCCTTTTATTTGGAAGATGATGAAAGGTTTTCGTTTTTATCGGATGAACAAGGTCTAGTTATACAACAGGTATTTGGAAAGTATTAATTCAATTAAAAAATCTTACCAGGGTTTAGAATATTTTGCGGATCAAATACTTTTTTAATCCCCTTCATGATCTCAACTCCCAAAGTACCTACCTGAGATTTTAAAAAGGGGGCTTTACTTAGCCCGACACCATGCTCTCCTGTGATGGTCCCTCCGAGTTGAATGGCAGTTGCAAAAATTTCTGCCAATGCTTTTTCTACCCGTTCAATTTCTTCTTGGTCTCGTGCATCTGTTAAACACGTGGGATGCAAGTTCCCATCCCCTGCATGACCAAAGGTACAGATCTGTATGTCATATTTTTGGGATATCCGACGAATTTCCCTTACCATCGGAGCAATTTGACTCCGAGGAACCGTCGCATCTTCCAAAATTGTGGTGGGGCGTAGGCGAGCGAGGGCAGAGAGTGCATTTCTTCGTGCTGCCAGCAGCTGCTTTCTTTCCTCCTCATTTTCGGCAACTTGAACATAGGTTGCATTCTGTGTCTTACAAATTTCTTCCATACGAACCATATCTTGAAGAACAGCTTCTTTGGGTCCATCTTGTTCAATAAGCAGAATTGCCTCTGCATCTATCGGAAGACCAATCTGGGAATAGTTTTCAATCACCTGAACGGTTTGTTGATCGAGGAACTCCAAAGTACAGGGAATAATACGAGCGGCTATGATCTCGGAAACCGTGGAAGCTGCATGGTCCAGGTCAGAAAAATGGGCGATCATAGCTTGACGATATTCTGGGAGGGGCAGCAATTTTACCGTGGCTTCGGTGATGACAGCCAAAGTACCTTCTGATCCTACAAGAAGTTGTGTCAAGTTGTATCCTGCTACATCTTTGTATCGTTTTCCTCCGGTTTGAAGTAGAGCTCCAGAGGGAAGGACGGCAGTTAAGCCTAATACATAATCTTTTGTCGTTCCATACTTAAGGCCTCGTAATCCACCGGAAGAAGTAGCGATGTTTCCACCCATGGTAGAAATCTGCATACTCCCCGGATCTGGTGGATAAAAAAGCCCCAATTTTTCAACCTGTTCATGAAGGTGCTGGGTAATCAGTCCGGGTTGGAAGGTAGCGGTTAAATTTTCTTGATCGATTTCCAGCAATTGATTCATATGGGTCATTACCATTACCAATCCACCAGTGATTGGTACTGTACTAGCGCTTAAATTGGTACCTGAACCCCGGGTGATGATTGGAAGTTCGTAATGTGAGGCAATGGATAAGATTTTTTGGATCTCCTCCGTACTCTTGGGGTAAATTACTCCATCAGGCATCTTTTGAAACAGAGGAGTGGCGTCATAAGAGTGAGTGAGACATGCACTCGGATCATCCCTTAGACGATCAGGGCCGACGACTTTTTGTAAGGCTTCCTTTAGCTCAGAAGGTAGCATTATATGCCCTCCATCGAAAATGTGATGATAACTACTTAATCTTTTGAATCATATGATTACAAACGTAAAAAATTGAAAGTAAGGAAGTGGCAACTCCTATTCTTGCAAGCACTAATGGAAAATCTGCCACTTCATGACTTCCTATTTCTTCGCTTTATTCATATGCAATGGATGACCTAAAAAGAATGAGATTAAAACACATGTTGAATATCCAAAGGAGAGACCGTTTTACCCCACTTCTATAACAATAGAAGATAAGAAAGAAGAGTATGAATTAATCCTACAGTTAGGCAAACGGGAGAAATCCATTGAGTCCAGGATGATTGTTTCTTATTCGATGATTTAGAGGACTCTGGTTCCGAATAAACTTCTTCTTGAGATTGCATTATTTTTCTAAATCCGCTTATAAAAACAGTAAAAAATCCACTTTGAATAATAAGGGCCACGGAGCCGATCATGAGGAGAGTAAGTCCTGTTAGAAAGAGCGTGTTTACAAATCGGAGGAGATTAAAGCCGGAAATGACAAATACAAGTAGAAAACTAATGAGAAAGAGAAAAGCTGAAGTTCGGTAATAAACTGGATTTTTAAACATAGGATTCACCTCATATACGGGAACGATAAGTTTTTTCAAAGATTTTGCGGATCCATTCCGTAAATAACCAAACCCTTCCTATTTATAAGAAAAGGCTGCAAATAAGGCAAGATTCTGGTATCCTTATAGCAATATATTAGCATTAAGAGATTAAGAAATGTGAATGTGATTAGGAAGGGGGGCGCAAGTAGTGCGAAAAAAGAGATTCGCACTTTCTATTTTACTGATAACTTCCATTTTACTGGCTGCCTGTACCAACTTTACAGCGGATGAGGCAGATCTAGGTGAGCAAGTGCTAAATATAACAGAGGATCAGGATCCATCAGATTTGGATAGTGCTTTTGCGATAGAGGTTACATCCATGAACATGCTTAATAATATTATGGAAGGACTGATGCGCTTAAACAAAGATAATAAACCGATTCCAGGGATTGCCGAGCGTTATGAGATTAGTGAAGATAAAAAGACTTATACATTTTATCTTCGAGATGCCAAGTGGAGTGACGGAAAAGCGGTAACAGCTCATGATTTTCGTTATGCTTGGTTGCGTGCGTTAGATCCAAAAAATGAATCTCCTTATGCGTATATTCTCTATCCAATTGTTAATGCCCAAGAGTACAATGAAAAGAAAGCAAAAGCAAAAGATGTTGGTGTAAAGGTTATCGATGAGCGCACCCTGGAAGTGAAGCTAAAAGATCCAAGCCCCTATTTTTTAGGATTAACATCTTTCCCTACTTATTTTCCACAACGAAAAGATATTGTTGAAAAGCACGGTAAGAAACATGCTACAGCGCCGGATAAAATGGTTTATAATGGACCCTTTGTTCTTTCAGAATGGAAACAACATCAACAATTAAAGTTAATCAAAAACGATCAATATTGGGACAAGCACTCCGTTCGATTGAATGAGGTAAATATATATATTACAAAAAGTACTGTAACGGGGGTGAATCAATTTAATGCTGGAGAAGTGGACCGAGCTAAAGTTGACCAAGCCTTTACGCAAGCTTTTAAACAAACTCCAGATTATACCCCTGTTACGTTGGCAGGTACTGAGTATTTGCAGTTTAATATTCCGGGAAATCGATTCCTCTCTAACGCCAAAATTCGTAAGGCACTAAGTATAGCGATTGATCGGGAATCCCTTGTTGAGCAAGTGTTGCAAAACGGCTCTTCCCCTGCTGGGGCCTTCGTTCCTCCTGTGATTCAAGGAACAGATAATAAGACTTTTCGTGAGATGGAAGGTGTACCCGTCAATTATCATATTTTCGATCCTACCCATGCAAAAGAATTGTTAAAAGAAGGAATGAAAGAGTTAGGAATTGATAAATTGCCCAAAGATATTCAGTTTCTTATCGCGGATGACGAAATATCTAAAAAAACAGCTGTCTTTATTCAAGATCAATGGCGAGAACACTTGGATTTTGATGTGAAAATAAATCCTGTACCGCGAAAAGAAAGAATTGATCGAGAAATGAAGGGAGATTTTTATATTTCTCTTGTTGGTTGGCGGGGTGATTATAATGATCCGATGACCTTTCTTGAGGTATGGACGAGTGACGGTCCTTTTAATAATGGGGGATGGAGCAATAAAAAGTATGATAAGTTAATTGCGAACTCGATGGAAAACACAGATTTCGAAAAACGAATGCGGGATCTAATCGAAGCAGAGAAAATTTTGCTAGAGGAAGAAGCTGCGATCGCACCCCTTTACTATCATGGGGAAGCATATATCCAAAAACCTTATGTACAAGACTTTATTAATCACCCCGTAGGTACAGGATATTCCCTTAAATGGGCCTATATCGACAAAAGTAAATTGAAAAAAGAATAGAGTATGCTGAAGCGAGTAGAGGGATATTAGCTAAAGCCCTTTGGCTCGCTTTTTTTATTCTACTCTTAGCTACATCAAGGTTCTGGATACGAGGCAATCACTATATAACTATTATCAAGATACATTTAAAGGGGGATTTTCATTGATGAGGAAGTGGCCAGGGATGATTCTTTCCATCCTTTTGGTTGGTGGACTTTTCTTAACAGCTTGTGGTAGTGGCGTAACAGAATTCGATGAACAGGGAGCAGCAAAGAAGCAAGTACTCGACTGGGCAATAACAGCAGAACCACCTGGTCTGGATAGTGCCATAACTACCGATACGGTCTCATTTCAGCTTTTAAACAATGTAATGGAAGGTTTGTACCGGTTGGATCCGGATAGTAAACCTGAACCGGCAATCGCTGAGAGAGTAGAAATAAGTGATGATAAAAAAAGGTACACATTTTATTTGCGGGATGCCCAATGGAGCGATGGGAAGCCAGTTACTGCCCATGACTTTGAATATGCATGGAAACGTGGACTGAATCCAAAGACGGCTTCTGAATATGCTGTCATCCTGTTTCCCATTAAAAATGGTGAGAAGTATAACCAACAGCAGGTATCAGCAGATGAAGTGGGGGTAAAAGCTGTAGAGGATAAAAAATTGGTCGTTGAGTTGGAAGCACCCATTCCTTATTTTCTTTATTTGATGACCTTTGCAACTTACTATCCCCAACGACAAGATATTGTGGAGAAGTATGGCAATGAGTATGCGTTAGAACCTGATAAGATGGTGTACAATGGTCCTTTCGTCATGACAGAGTGGAAGCACAATCAAAGTGTTCAACTAAAGAAAAATAGCAAATACTGGGATCAGCAGAATGTAAAGCTGGATGTGATTAACTTTCCAATCGTAAAGGATACTTCCGCTGGCGTAAACCTTTATAACACCGATAAACTTGATTTTACTTGGATCAATGAGGCGAAATTTGCTGAGAAGTACAAGGATGATAAGGAAGCGGTTAAAGTAAATGAGTTTACCACTTTTTATCTTGTATTTAATACCAAGAAGAATAAAGTATTATCCAATGCCAAAATTCGAAAGGCTTTGAGCTTGGCTGTTGACCGTAAAGCGTATACAGATATTGTTTTGAAAAATGGCTCTGTTCCCGCTGCTGGACTGGTTCCGCCAGGGGTTTTAGCGAATGAAGACCAGAGCTTCCGTGAGGTGGCCAAGGGAGAATTGGGTTTTGATCCACAAGAAGCGAAAAAGCTGTTGAATGAAGGTCTAAACGAGCTAAGTGTGGAGAAGATGCCTACTCTTGAATTACTCATTGATGATACCAGTGTAGCCAAGACGATGGGGGAATTTTATAAGGAGCAATTTCGGAAAAACATTGGGGTGGATTTAAAGATAAAAAGCGTTCCCTTCAAGCAACGGTTAGAGCTGGAGAAGAATCGAGAATATGAAATTTCCAACAGTGGCTGGGGAGCCGACTTTAACGATCCAATTACCTTTTTAGAACTTTTTATATCAGAGAGTCCTTTCAATCGTGCCCAGTGGAGCAATAAAGAATATGATGCTTTGATTAAAAAATCGCAGGTTAATGCAGACTTTGATGAGCGAATGCAGGATTTGATTAAAGCGGAGCAACTGTTGATGGAAGAAATGCCAATTGCTCCGATTTACCATCGGACACGATTAGCTTTGATGCGCACTCATGTAAAAGATGTTGCATTCCATCCATTTGGCGCGGATTTCACATTTAAATGGGCTTCGATTGATTCAAAGTAAGACCAAGGGACAGATTGGGCTACTACTCTTTACATCCAACACAGCAAAGTAGCCCAGTAACTTCTCGGTTCGTTCAATTACTTTGACAGAGAATTTGTGAGAAAGTGGATGAATTTCGTAGATTTCTCACAGAAAAGCGTGAAAAGAGGTGTCTGGATGGGGAAATATGTTTTACAGAGAGTAATCTATATGGTGGTCACATTGTGGGTGATTGCTACTTTCACTTTTTTCTTAATGCATACTTTGCCAGGATCCCCTTTAAAAAATGAGGAGCGGTTATCTCCGGAGTTACAAGAACAAATTTTGGCGGAGTATGGTTTAGACCAGCCACTTCCCATCCAATATGTTCAATACTTTAAACGGTTGTTAGTAGGAGACTTAGGAATTTCATTTTACTATGATGGACGAAAGGTTACGGATTTAATTGCAGGAGGATTTCCTGTTTCGGCACACATAGGTCTTCAGGCGATTCTTATTGGAGTTTTAGTCGGCGTGCCCTTAGGATGTATAGCTGCCTTACGTAGGGGAACAGCAGTAGACAATGCAGCTACCTTGGTAGCAATTCTTGGTGTTTCTGTTCCCAGTTTTGTATTAGCGGCCTTGCTCTCCTATTATGTAGGTGTTGTTTGGGGAATTTTGCCCGCTGGTCTGTGGGGATCTTGGAAACATTCCATTCTTCCTTCTCTCTCACTGTCGGTGTTAGTTATCGCCCAAATGGCCCGCTTTATTCGAACGGAAATGTTGGAAGTGTTGGGACAGGATTATATAAAAACAGCGAAAGCAAAAGGCCTTAGCCAGAGTGTTGTGGTGATGCGTCATGCTTTACGAAATTCACTCATTCCGGCGATCACCATATTAGGGCCTTTAATGATTAATATTTTAACAGGATCTTTAGTTGTAGAGCATATTTTCGCAATTCCAGGTATGGGAGAGATGTTTGTTCAATCCATAGTGGTCAACGATTATACAGGAATTATGGGTGTGACCTTGTTTTATTCCCTGCTGATCATCATTGTAATTTTTGTGATCGATATTTTATATGGGCTGATTGATCCGCGAATTCGTATTGCGGGGGTAAAGGAGTGAAAGGGAGATGATACGACATTCTTCCAAGCAGGTTTCACCGGAATTATTTGAATGGTTGGAATCATCATCGTGGGATGGAGACAGAACAACTGGTAAGCGGGTTTCATTTTGGGGAGATGTGTGGCGCCGTTTTTGGGAGAACAAAGGGGCTGTGATCGGTTTAATCATTGTATTATTGGTTGGGATAATGGCATTGTTGGGTCCTGCTATTAGTCCTCATACTTATTATGAACAACGGTTGGAACATACCAATGAAGCCCCATCTTGGCAGTTTTGGTTTGGTACAGATGATTTGGGTAGAGATTTGTGGACGCGAACTTGGTATGGTGCGGGAGTGTCACTTCAGATTGCGCTGTTGGCCGCTTTGATTGATTTAATTCTTGGAGTCTCCTATGGAAGCATTTCTGGATACTTTGGCGGGCGGCTGGATCTGGTTATGCAACGGATGTTGGAAGTCTTATATGGGATCCCAACTTTAATTGTAATTATTCTGATTCTGATCGTCTTTGAGCCGGGGATTGTCGCTATTGCCTTGGCGATGTCGGTAACCGGATGGATCAATATGGCACGAGTCGTTCGAGGACAGATGCTAACTTTGAAAACAAAAGAATTTATTCTGGCAGCATCTGCATTGGGAGCTAGTCATTATCGTATCCTGATGAAACATTTGTTTCCCAATGCGATGGGCCCCGTTATTGTGATGCTCATGTTTACCATCCCCCAAGCGATCTTTTTTGAAGCTTTTTTAAGCTTTATTGGTCTGGGTATTCGGCCTCCAGAGGCCAGTTTAGGTATGTTGGTTCAGCAAGGATTTCAAGTCTTGCAATTTTCTCCAATACAGTTAATTATCCCGGCGACGGTATTGGGCTTGATAATGCTTGGGTTTAATTTGCTGGGTGATGGCCTGCGAGATGCACTGGATCCTAAATTACGGCGTTAGGAGGGATAGGATGGAAAGTTTGTTGGAAGTACATGATTTACATGTCTCTTTTGATACCTATCAAGGAGAGGTACAAGCAGTAAGAGGGGTCAGCTTTGATGTAAAAAAAGGGGAAACAGTAGCGATTGTCGGAGAGTCTGGATGTGGAAAAAGTGTGACTGCCCAAAGTTTGATGCGTCTCATTTCTACTCCACCCAGTCGGATCAAATCGGGGGCAATTCTTTTTAGAGGGCAGGATATAACCCGTTTTACGGAGAAAGAGATGCAACAGATTCGTGGTTCTGAGATGGCGATGGTGTTTCAGGATCCAATGACATCACTGAATCCAACGATGCCAGTTGGAAAACAGATTGTAGAAGGCTTGATCAAGCATCATAAAGTTAGCCGAGAAAGAGCCTGGGAATGGGCAACGGATACATTACAGATGGTTGGGATCCCCAGTCCAGAGTCCCGTATGAAGCAATACCCACATCAATTTAGTGGGGGAATGCGTCAACGGGTTATGATTGCAATTGCTCTTTCCTGCTCACCAAAGTTATTGATTGCTGATGAACCGACGACAGCCTTAGACGTTACCATCGAAGCACAAATTATTGAGTTGATGAAAGAACTGCAGAAGCGTTTGGGGACAGCAATTATCTTGATCACCCATGATTTGGGAGTTGTTGCAGAGATTGCAGATCGTGTTGTAGTGATGTATGCTGGGAAAGTAGTGGAGACTGGAACTGTGGATGAGATTTTTTATCGTCCCCGCCATCCTTATACTTGGGGCTTACTACAATCGATGCCCCGGTTGGATCAGGAGAAAAGTCGGGAGTTGAGACCGATTGTTGGTACTCCTCCTGAGTTGATTCATCCTCCCCCAGGTTGTCCTTTTGTACCCCGATGTAAGTATGCCATGAAAATATGTCAACAAGAGATGCCAGATATGGCCTGCCCTACTTTATCCCATCGTGTTTTTTGCTGGTTAGAACATCCGATGGCTCCTACTGTTCATTTTGTAAGATCCTGATAAGTTCTCAAAATTCAGGTTTTTGGGGAGGGTTAATTTTAAGAAGTAAGTGGGAATTTGAAATGCTGGTGAAGTCCTAATTGATAAAGAAATCTCATTTCTGCAATCTTTAATTGAAATGGAGGGAGAAGAAATTGGAATCGAAGAGAGAGAAGATTTTGGAAGTAAAGAACCTAAAAAAATACTTTTACTTGGGACGAAACCAAACTGTAAAAGCAGTGGATGATGTTTCCTTTGATATATACAGAGGGGAGACCTTTGGTCTGGTAGGAGAATCAGGATGTGGAAAATCGACAATTGGGCGGACAATCATTCGTCTCTATTCGGCCACCAGTGGTCAGATTTTATTTAACGGAGAAGATGTGAGTAAACTAAAAGGAGAAAAACGAAAACAGTTTAATCGTAAGATGCAGATGATTTTTCAGGATCCCTACGCTTCCCTAAATCCACGGATGACGGTTGGAGATATTGTGGCAGAAGGATTGGATATTCATGGCCTTGTTTCCGGAGATAAACGGCGGGAGACGGTAGTTCAATTACTCCGTACGGTGGGATTGAATGAAGAACATGCGGATCGCTTTCCCCATGAATTTAGTGGTGGGCAGCGACAACGCATTGGAATTGCACGTGCACTGGCCGTAGAACCTGAATTTATAATTGCGGATGAACCGATTTCTGCTTTGGATGTTTCGATTCAAGCTCAGGTTGTTAATTTAATGAAGCGTTTACAAAGGGAAAAAGGATTAACTTATCTTTTTATCGCTCATGATTTGTCGATGGTAAAGTATATTAGCGATCGTGTTGGCGTTATGTATCTAGGAAGCCTTGTAGAGTTGGCAGAAAGTGAAGAGCTATACGCTGAGCCCCTTCATCCTTATACAGAAGCTCTGCTATCGGCAGTTCCCATTCCTGATCCTAAGATAGAGAAAAAACGGGAGCGGATTGTTTTAAAAGGGGATGTACCTAGTCCAATTAACCCGCCAAGTGGCTGTCGTTTTCGGACTCGTTGTCCTAAAGTAATGGATGTTTGTAGTGAAAAAGTGCCGGTGTGGCAAGAAGTGAAACCTCAACACTGGGTGGCATGTCATTTATATTCTACTTCTGATCCTTCTTAAGTTGGCTTTATCCATTCTTATAACAATAAGGCTATCACTAACAAAGGGGTGGATCACAATTTGTGTTTCCACCCCTCGTTATTGTAAAGTGATTAGAGGACTTGTTCTACTTCTTTTACGCCTTCTACCTCTTCGATTAGTGCTCGCTCGATCCCAGCTTTTAAAGTAATGGTTGAGCTGGGGCAGCTTCCACAAGCACCTAGAAGACGCACTTTTACTACACCATCTTCTACATCAACCAGTTCAACATCGCCGCCATCCTGCTGGATAAAGGGACGTAACTTATCCAGTACAACCTGCACTTGTTCTTTCATTGTATCCCTCCATCTCTGGCCCCTTCTATATTTTAGTATAAAAGGGAGTATTAGAAAAGATGCAAACGGCTCTCCACCGAAGTGATTGAGCTTCTTACTTATCAAGCTCAGTTTCGAGGATCGACTTAACAAAGAGATTGAGGTTTACTAATTTACAGGATCTAATCCTCCTCTTTATTATAGTATGAAGAGCTGGCAAAATACAATGAATGTGGTTCATATGGATGGATGCATTCCACTTCGTCTAACATAAATAAAGGGAAGCTGTTAATACTAGTTGATCACCCGCTTTACCCGGAAAAACATGATAATATAAAGAGAGGAGTCCTTACTGTTGTTAAGAAGGTTTGCGAATAATATACCCAGGTTCAAGTATAAAAGCGAATGAGAGAAGGGAGTGGAAAGACAGGGGATAACATTCTCCAAAGCTTTGCTGAAAAACAGTAAGGAGACTCATTGATTTGTCCCATGGACGATTGTCATGTTTTTTGGGATTGTGAAAAGATTCTAGAGATCCTGGGAAAGATTCTATCTCCTGTCTACTTTCATGAACAAGGTATATGAGAATGTTCGTGAGTTAATTGGAAATACCCCGTTGATTCGGATTAATGATTTTTCTTTGCCGAATAAGGTAAACATCTACGCGAAGCTGGAGTTTTTTAATCCCGGAGGTAGTGTAAAGGATCGGCTAGGTCTGGAGCTAATCCGAGATGCAGAAGAAAAGGGAAAATTAAAGCCTGGTGGAACCATCATTGAACCGACGGCTGGGAATACCGGGATCGGTCTCGCTCTGGCAGCAGTAGGGCGTGGGTACAATGTGATTTTTGTTGTGCCTGAGAAGTTTTCAGAGGAGAAGCAAGAATTGATGCGTGCCCTTGGTGCTACCGTGATTAATACACCCACGGAAGACGGAATAAAGGGAGCAATTGAAAAGGCCCGTCAACTGGAACAAGAGATTGAGGGTGCCTATTGTCCCCAGCAATTTGCTAACCCTGCCAATCCCGCGGCTCATTACAAAACAACCGGACCAGAGATTTGGGCTCAGCTGGATGGAAAAGTAGATATTTTTGTTGCCGGTGCGGGCTCAGGTGGTACCTTTATGGGGGTTTCTCGATATTTAAAGGAAAAAAAGAAAGAGATTAAAACAGTAATTGTAGAGCCGGAAGGATCCATTTTAGGAGGTGGAGAACCTGGCCCCCACAAAACAGAGGGAATTGGGATGGAATTTTTGCCAGAATATATGGATCCCTCGTACTTTGATGCGATTCATACCGTGAAGGATGAAGATGCTTTTCATATGGTAAAAGAGCTGGCAAAGCGCGAAGGGCTCTTAGTTGGTAGTTCTTCTGGTGCTGCTTTCTATGCTGCCTTACAGGAGGCAAAGCAAGCACCGGAGGGTAGCAATATTGTAGTGATCTTCCCAGACAGCAGTGAGCGTTATTTAAGTAAGAAAATATATCAAGGGGGAATTTAAACAATGCGTATAGATACCAAGTTGATTCATGGGGGCGTTTTTGGTGATGCAGTAACAGGGGCTGTAAGTGTCCCAATTTACCAAGTATCAACGTATAAGCAGGATGGAGTAGGTAAGCATCGCGGTTATGAATATTCACGAACAGGAAATCCAACCCGGGAAGCATTGGAAAAGCTAATTGCTGATCTGGAGAATGGACAACGTGGTTTAGCTTTCGCTTCAGGAATGGCGGCGATTACTACGGTTCTCTCCCTATTTAATCAAGGGGATCATGTAGTAGTGGGGGATGATGTCTATGGAGGTACTTATCGCGTATTGAGTCAGGTTTTTTCCCGCTTAGGAATATCTGCGTCTTATGTGGATACCAGTGATATAAACAAAGTTAAAGATGCATTTCGTCCAGAAACCAAAGCAGTCTTTTTAGAAACTCCCACCAATCCTTTGCTAAAGGTGTCAGACATTAAAGCTGTAGCAGCAGAATGTAAGAAACGAGACGTTTTATTAATCGTAGATAACACCTTCTTAACTCCATACTGGCAGAATCCCCTTGATTTAGGAGCGGATATTGTTCTTCACAGTGCTACGAAATACTTGGGGGGACATAGTGATGTTGTGGCAGGCCTTGTAGTGGTTAAGGAGAAGGAACTAGGGGAAAAACTTCATTATTTGCAGAATGCTATGGGAGGAATTCTTGGTCCCCAAGATTCATGGTTACTGATGCGCGGGATAAAAACTTTGGGATTACGGATGCGACAGCATGAGGAGAATGCACGGCGTTTGGCAACACGGTTAAGTGAACGGAAGGATTTAGAGCGAGTCTTTTATCCGGGCTTACCTAATCATCCTGGACACCAGTTGGCCAAAGAACAAGCTCGTGGGTTTGGTGGTATGATCTCCTTTGATGTAGGAAGCAAAGAACGGGCAGAACAAGTGCTCGAACGGACTCGCCTCTTTACCTTGGCAGAGAGTTTGGGTGCTGTCGAGAGTCTTATTTCCGTTCCGGCTCAGATGACCCATGCCTCCATTCCCCCAGAACGCAGAGAAGAGTTAGGAATCACTGATGGATTGGTACGCATCTCTGTGGGAATTGAAGATTGTGATGATCTGTTGGAGGACTTGGAGCAAGCTTTAGCTTAAGATGGATTGGAGGTGAATCGATGGTAGAAGTATTGGTCTATGGCGCAGAGCAGATTTGTCCGAGCTGTGTTAATTTCCCTTCTTCCCAGGAGACCACTACATGGTTAGAGGCAATAATGAAACGAAAGTATGGCGAGCAAGTTCAGGTTCGCTATGTTGATATTTTTCAACCAAAGGGGGAAGAAGAGACCCTTTTTTCCCAGCGGGTAATCGAAGAGGACTTGTGGTATCCTGTAGTTGTAATCGATGGTGAGATTGTGGGCGAAGGGAACCCACGCATTAAGGATATTCAGAAAAAATTGGCAGATCTCGGGTTAAAAGAGATTTCTAGATAAAAAAGTTACCTGTAATCAGTTTATAGGTGGGTGGATCACCAATTGGGGTGGTACCACCTGCTTTTCTATTTTTTATATGAGTTATTATAACGTTGATCAATAAGGTCCATAATCATGTTATAATAACCGCTTAGAGAAATAAATATGGTAAGATAGGTGGAGACCTATGCGACTAATTGAGTTTTGCGTAAATAACCTAACCCCTGAAGTACAAGAAATAAAAGAGAGGTTGGAAGAAGATCCAGAGCTAGATGTGATCGACTATGATTGTACCACCAATTGTACGATCTGTGCAGAGCAGCCCTTTGCCTTGGTGGATGGAGAATTGATTGTTGGTGAGTCAGCTGAAGAGTTGTTGGACAATATTTATCAAGCCCTAGAAGGTGATGGGTTTGATTTATATGATTTATGAATGAAAATGCCCCCTTTTATCTTAAAGTGGATAAAAAGAGGGCATTTTTAAGTATCATTTGATCAGGAGTAAACTTTGATGTGATTATAAAATGTATCTCGTTCAACTGGAATTCGATCTGCTCCTTCAATGAGCCAGATTAATTCTTCACGAGTGAGAGAGGTTTGTGTAAGGGCTCCTGCGGCATGACTGATCCTTTCTTCAACTA
This sequence comes from uncultured Thermoactinomycetaceae bacterium, assembly GCA_937975135.1. Classification (GTDB taxonomy): domain Bacteria; phylum Bacillota; class Bacilli; order Thermoactinomycetales; family CALJVA01; genus CALJVA01. The sequence continues at coordinate 25,179 of CALJVA010000165.1, forward strand.
AAGTTCCGTGAATATCTGAAGCTCCATAATGTAAGGATAACTGGGTTAATTGCGTGCCAATGTTAATCCAATAGGACTTAATGTGGGGGAAGTTATCCAGCATTAAGCGGCTAATGGCAATTGTTTTTAAATCGTCCATCGCAGAGGTGCGGCGACGGATTGAGGCAGTTGCCTTACGCGGTTGAATAGCAAGGGGAATAAAGACCATAAAACCCTTTGTTTCATCTTGGAGCTCTCGAAGACGAATCATATGAATCAGTCGTTCTTCAAGTGTTTCGATCGATCCATAAAGCATTGTGGCATGGGTTTTTAAACCCAAAGAATGGGCAATTCGATGTCCTTCCAACCATTGATCTGTGCTTGCCTTATCGGGACTCATTTTTTTCCTATAGCGCTCGGTTAAAATCTCGGCACCGCCACCAGGTAATGTATCCAGCCCGGCGTCGATCAGTTCCTTTAAGATCGTCTCTACTGATCTTCCAGTAAGTTCTGAGAAAAATTGAAGCTCAGCCGCTGTGTATGCTTTTATTGTTACCTGAGGATAATTCTTCTTTAAAATGGAAATGATGTCTAGATAATAATCGAACGGTACATGCTCATTATGTCCTCCAACGATATGAAATTCCCGTGTTGTTTTCGTCATATGCTGATTTACATATTCAAGAACTTCCTCTGGGGACATCGTATATGCCCCTTCTTCCCCCTGATCCCTTCGGAAACCACAAAATGCACATCGTGCATTACAAACGTTGGTAGGGTTAATATACATGTTTTCGATAAAGTAAGCATACCGGCCATTTTTTTTCAAGTTCACATGATTGGCCAGTTGGGCGATAGTTAAGAAGTCGTCAGATTGGTATAGTTTCAGTCCATCTTCTAATGTAAGACGTTCCCCGCTGTATACCTTCTCCGCAATCTCAGCTATGGTTGAATCTTTTATCGCTGTATGCGTCAAGCGAAGTTCCTCCTCTTAATAACTGTAGTTATCATTCTGTAATTTGCACAAGTGAAATATGGTCGGCGCTCCAATTCTTCTTTCCAATTATTATTCGATAAAACCTAGCAAGCCGATAAATTTCCTACTTCATTGTCAGTTTAACATACCAATCGGTTTCTTTCATCCCAGCATCCTAAAAAACCCATTTTCCATCTTTTTGTACCAATTGGCCATCTAGGTAAATCTCTCCACCTGAGCGCAGATCTTTGACCATATCCCAGTGTAAAGCGGATTTGTTGGTCCCCCCGCACTCTTCATAAGCCATACCTAATGCAAGATGAACAGTTCCCCCAATTTTTTCGTCAAACAAGATATTTTTGGTGTGCTGTTGAATTCCAGGATTACAACCAATTCCCAGTTCTCCAAGATAGCGTGCACCCTCATCAGTGTCCAACATTTTGTGAAGGTAATCTTCTCCCTTTTCTGCGCTTGCTTCGACGACTCTTCCTTTCTCAAAGCGAAGGCGGATCCCACTTACTTCATGACCAGATATTACAGCTGGCCACTCATAGGTGATGACTCCTTCTGTTTTGTGTTCAAGTGGCGCATAAAAGAACTCTCCGCCAGGCATATTGTTTTCTCCACCATCGATAATGCCGTAGCGACCTTCAATACTTAGTTTTAAATCAGTTCCTTTTCCTTTGATATGTACTTCTCGTGCTGCGTCAAAGCGCTTGGCTGCTTCTTTCATTGATTTTGCAAGCTCTTTCCAATCGATATTAACCGCTCCGTATAGAAAATCTTCAAAGGCTGGTAAGGACATATTGGCATCTTGAGCTAAAGAAGGGGTGGGAAAAGCTGTAGCAACCCATTTTGCTTGGTGACGATAATATCGTTCCATCATAGGCAATCTTGCTTTACGGTGATTGGCGATCCGGGCTGGATCAATCCCGATCAATTCCCGTCCTGTTTCTGGAGCATTGATTGCAATTAATCCATCCGCATTTTCGTATTGATAACGGGTAATGGGAGGAACATTGTTGATTTGTTCTTCTGTAGCTTCCTCAAAAAAAATACGTTGGAAACTATCAGTAGATAGCATTAGAATGGGGTGTGCTCCACAGCGGAGAATTTTGCGGTAAAGCTCCTCTAATAGAGGTTTTGCAAGTGGAGTAGAGGAAAGTAGAATCTGTTCACCGGGTTGAACCTGAAGTGAGTGATGAACAAGTATATCTGCCATTTGTGTAATTCGTGGATCAGTCATTCGCTATCATTCCTCTTTCGTTTTTTATATTGATGACAGCTTCCGATTCTTGCTATCTATTATATTATACTGTGAGAATTCTATGTGAAAAAGGTGGATGTAGATATCAATGAAAAAGCGCCAATAAAGCACCTTAAGTAATAAAAAAGATAAGTTTAGGAAGAATCTACTCGAGATAATACAGGGCAATAGTTAACATATTTTTCGGAAAATAAATGACAAATATTTTAGTATTTTGCGGTTTAAATAATTAAATTAGTGGAATTAATATTCGTCTAAAATAAGAAATTTGTTTAAATTACTCGTTTTTTGGTAAGTATCGGTTATAATAGGAAATAGAGAGAAAAGGATTATTTTACCGTTTTTTGTCGTTTGTTAAACAAAAAACTGGTTCTTCTTAAGAATTGAGGGGAAAAGTGTAGGGAGGGGTACCTCATGCTTAAACGTTTGGAGCAAGAGATTGAACAGGTACGTATGAAAATGGAACAATCTGCAACGGAAAAAGGGATTACGCATCCTGAGGTATACAAATTAAGCAAAGAGCTGGATCGTCTTCATAATTTATGGAATCACTTGTTGAAAAATGATCGTGAAATATACTTTATACGATCAGGCCATACTTTTATACGAGAAGCGTTAATTGTACATAGATGATCCTTCCGGTTGTACTGGGGGGTACTTCGCGTTATACTGAAAGTAAAGCAGGAGGGATGATTATGCTTACCTTGACCGAGCAAGCGGGAGCTAAGGTAAAGGAAATGTTGGCAGAAGAAGAACATCCAGAACGACTCTTTCTGCGCATCGGTGTTAAAACCGGTGGTTGTACCGGTTTGACCTATGATATGGGATTTGATGAAGAGAAGCGGGAAGATGACCAAGAGTTGCACCAACATGGTGTAAAGATCCTTATCGATGCGGAAAGTGGACGCTTTTTGCAGGGCGTAAAAATTGATTATAAGGAATCCCTCATGGGCGGTGGCTTTGTCATTGATAATCCTTATGCTACTGCTACGTGCGGTTGCGGTCATTCCTTCCGAACCGCGATGGAAGCAGGGAAGCCTGATGAAAAGTGTTAATTGTTGATCCTGATAATCGATCGTCTTCTGGTGTACCATTGCACTGGAAGGCGATTATTTATTTTGTTTGAGTTGTTGGAGAAGCGTATGTTTTCTATGGGCCCTATAAGTGTTAGGCAACATCGGCTGTGATACTGGGGAGGTGCTACGCTGCCTAACACTTCCTCGGTACCTATTTATAATTTTTTATTCCTCTAAAATACCTAGTTCCTTAATTTGCTGCTTTGTTTTTGTTGTTCCCAGTTCATAAATTTTTTGATAGACTGCATTCAGACTTTCTTGGTATTTCCTGTTTGCCTCTTCTGCTGTGGTGCTTAATAAG
>CALJVA010000166.1 GCA_937975135.1 uncultured Thermoactinomycetaceae bacterium
ATGAATTCATGATCAGGTTTAATGAATAAAATGGATAATAAAACAGATTCTTAGCACTGTGCAGAAAAGTCACCATATAAAAGGGGAAAGGTCCTACATGAGAAAAAGCTACCTATATATCTAAATAAAAATTGAAAAAAGGCCTTTATATTCCCTTGAAGAGAACGTTAGAAAAGAAAAGTAACAGAAAGGATCTCTTTCCAATGCGTTCCAATGCGGTGAAAAGCGATAAAAAGTATCGATTGATAGACTTTATAAAAAGCAAATATTCAATATGATTTATAAGATAAAAAAGGAAAGTGAATCAAGCTACATACCGCAACTTCAGACATATCCTTGAAACTGAAATAAAAATCCACAATATAGCTGAAATGATCAATCATAAGTCTATCATTAAGGTTTAGATTTTGATCATCTCAAGAGAAAAAATAGCTATTCAATAGTTTTTACTCACCTTTTTGTTGTTTCTCGCGATATTTCAGATAAGCATCCAAAATGGATGGATTGTCTTCAAAAAACTCAAGTAATGTTGAAATACACAATGCTGTTTCAAAGCCGATATAATGCTCTAGTTTTTCCACTTCTTCATAAATATTCTCCTCTTGTACACCAATGATATGTAAAAAATCCTCCAGCATTTGATGTCTCTCAACCAATCTTTTGGCCAACTTAGTTCCCTTTTCAGTCAAGACAAATCCGCGATATTTTTCATATATACCTAAACCCGCTTCATCAAGTTTTTGCATCATTTTCGTAACAGAGGATGGCGAAACATCAAGTGAAGTAGCGATATCTACACTTCTTGCATATCCTTTTTGATCAATCGCCAAATAAATTTTCTCCAAATAATCTTCCATACTTGGTGTTGGCAATCCAGACACGCCTTTCATGAAAAATGCTCGTTCAAATTATCTGAACGGTCTTAGCTTCTTCAGCATGTTTATATTACCATACTTTTTATTAATCATGTGAATGGCAAGTTGCACTGTTGACAAAAAGATTTCCTCGGGATAAAATGTTTCCGTAGGTAAACTTATTTGAGCAACTGCATACTATGTTATAAAAGGAATTAGGCGATTATTTCCCCAATGCTCCCTAGGGGAATATATATGATGTTTAGTACTCAACGTGAGGAAATTGGATGAAATCAAAAAATGCCAAAATAGAAGCAGGATATAAAAAACAAAAAAATTTAACTGAATAGCGCGAGGAGAATGTATAGAATGAAAAGTTTAATAAAGAAACTAGGGAGTTTATTTTTAATAAGCTCGATTGTTGTTTTGACGGCGTGCAATTCTGACGACATAGATGCTTCAAACGGTGGAAAAATTAATGTTGTCACAACAATTTCCCAAATCGGGGAGCCGTTAGCCGTGATCGGTGGAGATCGGGTAAACGTAGAAAGTTTAATGGGACCCTCAGTGGATCCTCACTTATATCAAGCAACGCATAGCGATATCATTAAAATCGATCAGGCAGATATTATTTTTTATAATGGTTTAAATTTGGAAGCAAACATGGTTAAAATATTCGATAAAATATCCCAGTCAAAACCGGTTCTTGCAGTGGGAGATACAATACCGACCGATTTACTGTTAAGGGATGAAAGTGGCGCGGTTGATCCACATATTTGGTTTGATTTGGATCTTTGGGAAAAAGCTCTGGAAGCAGCCGTTGAAGAACTAAAAAAATATTCTCCTGAGGACGCAGATTACTTTGAAGAAAATAAACAAAAATATTTCGCTGAAATGACAACAGTAAAACAAGAAGCAAAAAAGCTTGCAGATATCCCAAAGGAAAAAAGAGTTCTCGTCACGGCTCATGATGCTTTTGGTTATTTTGGAAGAATGCATGATATCAAAGTGGTTGGACTTCAAGGTTTAAGTACAGATGCAGAAATTGGTGTTTCTGATATCAATAAAACGATTAACATCATTAAAAAATACAAAGTTCCAGCAATTTTTGTAGAATCCAGTATTAACGATAGCTCGATCAATGCAGTGATTGAAGGAGCTAAAAATGAAGGAATCGATGTGAAATTAGGTGGAGAACTATTCTCGGATGCAATGGGCAAACCAGGAACCGAAAAAGGTACTTACTTAGGAATGTACCGTCATAATGTCAATACGATATATACGGCTTTAAGCGGAGGAGCTGAGTAACATGGCTGAAACAGTACTTAAAGTAGAGAACCTGTCAGCATCCTATCGAAAAAACACAGTGCTTTACGATGTAAACTTTGAAGTAAAAGCCGGTTCACTGACCGGAATCGTAGGTCCCAATGGTGCAGGAAAATCAACTCTGATTAAGACACTCTTGGATCTTCATCCTTCTTTGACAGGGTCTGTAAATTTTTTTGGTTCATCATTTAAAAAGGTGAAAAAAAGAATTGGCTATGTGCCACAAAGAGGTTCGGTCGATTGGGATTTTCCAACCAATGCATTAGATGTGGTGACCATGGGCCTCTATGGAAAAATCGGTTGGTTGAAGCGCCCCTCCCGACAGCACAAAGAGCAAGCCTATGAGGCTCTCAAAAAGATGGGCATGGCTGATTATGCGGATCGGCAAATTAGCCAACTTTCCGGTGGTCAACAACAACGTGTTTTTTTGGCTCGTGCATTAGTTCAAGATGCTGATTTGTACTTTATGGATGAACCATTGGTAGGGGTAGATGCACAAACCGAACTGGCAATTATGACGATCCTGAAAGAATTGAAAAAATCGGGAAAGACAGTAATGGTTGTACACCATGATTTGCAAACCGTTGAAAATTATTTTGACCATGTACTTTTATTAAATCGAACCGTAATAAAACATGGAACGACAGAACAAGTCTTTACAAAAGAAAATATCGCAAAAACATACGGTGGAAATATTCGCTGGATAGGAGAGGAAAAAAGTCATGTGGTCCCTTCTCTTGAACAGTAATACACAATGGGTATTGTTCAGTACAATGATTCTCGGTATCGCCGCTGGTTTGATCGGGTGTCTCTCTTTCTGGAAAAGACAAAGCCTACTAAGTGATGCCCTTGCTCATGCAGCGTTACCGGGTGTTATTATCGCTTTTCTGCTTTTTGGGGAGAAAAGTCTTTTTGTTTTAATTCCCGGAGCAGCGCTAAGTGCTTTAATAGGTGCTGCTTTCATCCAATGGATCAGTTCCTCCACAAGAATATCGGAGGACTCGGCGATGGGGATGATACTATCTATTTTTTATGGACTGGGTATCATGCTCCTTACAATCGCAAATCGAACGGCAGGAGGAAATCAAAGCGGTCTAGACACGTTTATTTTTGGTCAGGCGGCATCAATGGTCAAATCAGACGTCATAACAATGCTATGCTTGGCTTTAATAGTCATTTTTATTGTATTCATTGCTTTTAAAGAATGGAAAATTTATCTTTTTGATCCACAGTTTGCACAGGGAATGGGATTATCTATAAAAAGCATGAACGGATTATATATCGCTGTGCTTGTAACGACCATTGTGATTGGAATCCAAGCTGTTGGCGTCATTCTAATTGCAGCCCTACTCATCATTCCTCCTGTCAGTGCTCGCTATTGGACCCACTCATTTAAAACGATGTTGTTATTATCTTCATTAATAGGTGGAATATCCGGTGCCGTCGGAACAACCATCAGTGCCCTCGGCAGTGGTTGGCCAACTGGACCCTTTATTGTCATTGTGGCAGCAACGCTATTTGTAATTTCACTTGTTTTTGGTAAAGAAAAAGGTCTTCTCATTAAGTATCTAAGTTTTCGAATGCATAAAAAACAAATCGATGTTCAACATGTCAACGTTCATCTTAGAACAAGAGGTATGATGAAATGACATATACCGCATGGATTATTCTTACAGCATCTTTGGTAGGACTTTCTTGTGGCTTAATCGGCGTGTTTTTGATACTGAGAAAGATGGCTATGATGTCAGATGCCATCAGTCATACAGTTCTTTTAGGAATTGTCGTTGCCTATATGATCACTCGTGAAGTTAGTGGCACAGCGATGCTTATCGGTGCTATATTAGCAGGACTCTTAACAGCTTTTTTGGTGCAGTGGTTACACTCACTCGACATACAACAGGAAGCTTCCATGGGAATTGTGTTTACAACATTATTTGCGATCGGTGTTATCTTGATATCAACCTCTGTAGGAAATGTCCATCTGGATGTGCAGCATGCGTTAATGGGAGAAATCACATTTATCCCATGGGATACAATGTCACTGCCTCTAATTGGTGAAGTGCCCAAGGCAACAGCGTTGTTATTCGCCGTATTTATTGTTGTTCTATTTTTCATCCTCATTTTTTATAAAGAATGGAAGATTTTATCGTTTGATCCTGCTCTCGCAGCAATCTTAGGAATTCCAGTACTCGTGATGCATTACTTATTTATGGGTCTTGTTTCAATTACAACTGTAGCTTCCTTTGATGCCGTTGGCGCTATTATGGTCGTTGCCATGTTGATTACACCGGCTTCTTCCGCTTATCTTTGGACAGATAAACTTTCTTTTATGCTCATATTGAGCAGTTTGTTTGGAGTGATATCTGCTGTTGTCGGCTATTATATCGCTGCTTGGATTGACACATCCATCTCAGGCTCGATGGCATTTGCGACAGGATTAATCTTTTTGATAAGCTTCATTTTCTCTCCTAAACATGGAATGGTTGCAAAATACCTACGACCACCTGAAGCTCATTAAAAAATATGACAATATGCACACACAGTGGCACCGCCTTAAGAAAAAATGATTCTAACCCAATTGATTACGGATATTTGATATGATGGATAGCCGCTCGCAAGAGCGGTTCAATTTTTTTTGACGAATATCAAAGTACCATATTCCACCTTTTTTCTCAGAAACTCTTTGAGCCTTTTTCACCTTCATGATAGAATTCCCCTAGAGACTACCTTTCCCCCTGATCTTTCCAGAAAAAAGTGGATTTTATAGGCTGTATTTTTTGCTTCTTAAAACGTTTTAAAATAGATAAGCCAAATATAGAAAGAGCGATATCGATGAATCATGACTCCATCAATCATCAGGAAACGGATTCAAAAAAGCGAGTCGCACGACAACGAATTCTGATCATGACTGCAGTCACCGCAGAAAAAGAAGCTGTCATCCGAGGGTTACCAGATATAAGGCAAGTTGATGTGCGGGAAGCGGGTGTGGGTCCTGTAGCTGCTGCCGTCAATACCATGAAAGCACTTTCCACTGCTACGTATGATTTCGTAGTCAGTGCAGGAATTGGTGGTGGTTTCAAGCCACAGGCGGAAGTTGGTTCTTTGGTGGTCGCAGATAAGATCATTGCGGCCGATCTAGGAGCAGAAACTACGGAAGGGTTTCAAAGTATCGATCAACTTGGTTTTGGCTCAGCCTATCTCCAGGTAGATCCTACCTTAGTTGCCCAAGTGGTTAAAGCATTTCAGAACGCAGGCCTACCCACCACCGCAGGCCCAATTCTCACTGTTTCTACTGTAACAGGAACGGCTGCCACCGCCGCCGAATTGACAAAACGGATTCCAAAGGCAACGGCTGAAGCGATGGAAGGCTTTGGCGTAGCGTATGCGGCAGCATGTAGTGGAATACCCTTCTTGGAGATTCGTGCGATCTCCAATCCTGTCGGTCCTCGTGACCGGGATGCATGGAAAATTGAGGAAGCTTTAGATCAGTTGACATCTGCTAGTTCCGTACTTCAGGAGGTACTCTTATGAAAATTGCATTTTCTCCCTGTCCTAACGACACCTTTGTTTTTCATGCCTGGGTTCATGGTCTCATCCCTGGCGCGCCTAAATTAGATGTTATGTATGCTGATATTGATATCACCAATAAATTAGCTACACGTAAAGATGGTCCAGATATTCTTAAGATCTCCTATGCTGCTCTCCCATGGGTACTATCTGAATATGCACTCCTTCCCTGTGGCGGAGCCCTGGGAAGAGGATGTGGACCTTTAATCCTCACGAAACAGGAACACATTAATCATCCAGAGGAACTCTCCGGCCGTCGGGTTGCAGTTCCTAGCGAACGCTCTACCGCCTATCTATTGTTTCGATTATGGGCGAATCAACATATTCCAAATGGCTTAGGTGAAATCAAAGTGATGCCTTTTCACCAAATTATGCCTGCAGTACGCGATGGTAAGATCGATGCCGGACTGGTAATCCATGAAGCACGCTTTACTTATCCAAACTATGGTCTCAATCTACTAACGGATCTGGGCCAATGGTGGGAAAAGGAAACCAATCTACCGATTCCTCTAGGTGCAATTATCGCTCGTCGGTCTCTTGACTTAAAAGCCCTTGCGAATTGGACCCGGGCCTCCGTTGAATATGCTTGGGCGAATCCCTATGCATCCCGAGATTACATCCCACATCATGCTCAAGACATGGATCCGAACGTAGCTCAAGCTCATATCAATCTATACGTCAATTCCTTTACCGCCAACTTAGGCGAAGAAGGGTATGCTGCCATCGAGGCCTTGCTAAACCGGGCAGCAGCAGCCGGACTGGTACCAGAAGTAGATCCAGCTTTATTGCGATAACAGCGTCACCCTGTCCCTATCGTTATGAATGAGGTTTCAAACATCAGCTCCTCGGCAAATCGCCAAGGGGCTTTTTTGACTTTTTATAAAGTACTCAGATAATATCCAATTCCTATCACTTCTATCAAAAAATTTGTTTTTTATAGAAATATACCATTATATTCAAAAAGTAATTAATGAAAAAACACCTTATTTAAGGTAATATATTAATTAATCTGTTCGAAAATAAGACACCATTTACTGGAGGTGCCTGCTAATGAGCGGTATGAAAGCTGTGATTGATACATTTTTAACTGAATTGCCAGTCCAGCCCTTTCATTCTATTTATGTATTTTCCAAAGAATTACGCCTCATTGGCTGGCGGTTCTTTTCTGACATAGGAGAGAAGCAGTCAAAACCCATATTAGATGAAGTAGAGCAGGCCTTAATCGATGTCAGTGAAAATAAAAAAACCCTTCCCAATTATATCGAAGCTGGTCAGGTTGTACTAGATCAAGAGCCTTATTGGTTGGTCATTCGAGGGGATGAACAACAAATACCTGATCGGACTCACTGGGAACTAAGTGCCACTTTACTGCGCAACAAGTGGTTGGAACAAAAAACGACAGCGGAAATGATTTTGCATAATCAGTACCAAGAACAAATTGTGGAAACCATCTCAGAAGGGTTTATGTCGATAGATCGTCACGGTCGTATTTCCTATCTTAATCAACCTGGAGCACGCATCTTAGGTGTTAACGTAGATGATATCATCGGAAAGCATCTATCTGATGTGGTCGACTTTCAACCAGAGGTTTTATCAGTACTCGAGACTGGTAAAGGATGGGTAAATCGAGAGTTTTTTATTCAGATGCCGAAAAAAGGGACAATCCATCTTCTCAAATCAGCCATACCTATTTTTGATGAATTGGGAAACGTGATCGGTGTCATCGATACCTTTCGCGAAATAAAAACCGTCCGCAATTTAGTAACTAAGATGGTAGGAGCCAAAGCTTATTTTACTTTTGATGACATTATCACCAAGTCCCATCGTGTAAAAAATATGATCCGGTTGGCAAAGTTGGCTGCAGAAAATGATAGCACAGTCCTAATTCAAGGTGAAAGCGGCACGGGAAAGGAATTGTTCGCCCATGCAATTCACAATTGGAGTCCACGGCGTAACGCACCTTTTATTGTGATTGATTGTTCTTCCATTCCCCGTGAACTCGTAGAGAGCGAATTTTTCGGGTATGTGGAAGGTGCCTTTACCGGTGCACGCAAGGGAGGACACCCTGGAAAGTTTGAGCTTGCGAATGGGGGAACGGTCTTCCTTGATGAAATTGGTGAACTCCCTCTTGAAATGCAAGCCAAGCTACTAAGAGTATTGCAAAGCAGACATGTCACCCGAATTGGCGGTCATGAGCCAATTCCCATTGACGTTCGAGTGATTGCTGCGACAAACCGCACATTGGAAGAAGAAGTGAAAAACAAAAATTTCCGTCTTGATCTCTTTTATCGGCTCAATGTTGTTACTTTTGAAATCCCTCCGCTACGTGAACGGCCTGAAGATATTCTGCCTTTAGCAAACCATTTTATCCGCAAGTTTTCCGACCGCCATGCTTTAGAATCGCCTTTAACCATCTCCACAGAAGCAGCCCGAGCCTTAAAGTCCTACAATTGGCCTGGCAATGTACGTGAGTTGGAAAATATTATTGAGCGAGCCTGTCTGTATTCCAAAGCAGTTGACCTAACCCCCGACCTATTTCCCCAAAAGATTTTTTTATCAGCTCATCCAGAACAACAATCTTCCCAACTGGCAAATCTAAATCAATCGGAAAAAAAGACCATAGAAGCTGCTCTACAACAAACGAATGGAAACAAAAGTAAAGCAGCAAAACTTCTGGGGATCGCCCGCAGCACCCTGTATGAGAAGTTAAAAAAGTACAAGATCAATGTATGATTATCGAACAGTGTCCGATTTTCGGATAGTAAAAGTGTCCGATTTTCCTTCTGCACTAAAACGCTGTTTGAAGAATAAAACCCATCATTTCACCAATTGTCCCCTTTTTTTCACCTCAGATGACCAAGTTGGCACAAGACTTGCATATATAAAAGGGTGACTAAGGAAAGGAGTGAGTCAATTGGATAAACTCATTATCACAGTAGCAACAACTGGTGCAGTTACCACGCGGAAAGATACACCTTACCTACCAATTACACCGAAAGAGATTGCCGATGAGGTATATGAGGCTTGGAAAGCAGGTGCTTCTGTCGCACATATCCATGTCCGAGATGCTGAGGGAAATCCCAGCATGAATTTTGACACCTTTAAAGAGACGGTAGAAAGAATTAAGGAAAAGTGTGACATAATCATTAACCTTACGACCTCTGGAGGTCTCAACTTAAAAGAGGAAGAACGCTTAGCAGTTTGTGAACTTCGTCCGGACCTTGCTTCCTTTAATGCAGGCTCGGTGAACTTTGGGTCCGCGGTGTTTTTAAACCCACCAGACTTTCTAGAGAAATTAGCCAAAAAAATGAATGAATATCAAGTGAAGCCGGAAATCGAGATATTTGAGTCAGGAATGATAAATAATACATTGCGATTAGCTAAACAGGGATTGCTTAAGCCACCCTTCCACTTCCAATTTGTTCTTGGCGTACCTGGCGGAATGGCAGCTACACCGAAAAACCTGCTTCATCTTGTAGAGAGTATTCCTGCCGGTTCTACTTGGTCCACCATTGGAATTGGACGACATCAACTAACAATGAATACAATGGGCATTCTGATGGGTGGTCATGTACGCGTTGGGATGGAAGACAATGTGTACTATAAAGCGGGAGAATTGGCCAAAACCAATGCCCAGTTTGTCGACCGAATTGTCCGCTTAGCTCACGAATTGGGACGAGAAGTGGCCACTGTACAAGAAGCAAGACAGATATTATCACTGGATAATTAAAGGTTTCATGATTAACCGAGCATGAGGTGAATTAGGCTACAAATATCTTTGTCCATCATTAACAAAGCGAAGTAGCTTAAGTCACCTCCGGGTTAGCCTCTTTCGAATCTACGAATGTAGGAGGAAGATAACAATGCGAATTATCGATTTAAGTGTACCGATCAGTGAAAAAGTTAAGGAGCCCCTTCCCGCTAAAATTAACTACGTGAAGCATGAGGAAGGTGCAGCCCAAGCAGCTCAAATGTTTGGTTTGGAGCCTACCGATTTTCCTGAGGGAAAAGCATGGGCTGTTGAAACCGTCACCTTAAATACCCATACAGGAACTCATGTAGATGCTCCTTGGCACTACTGGCCTACTTCAGAGGGAAAACCTGCACGAACCATTGACCAACTTCCTCTAGAATGGTTTTTCGGCGATGGCGTCCTCTTTGACTTCCATGAAAAAGAAGCTGGTTACGAGATAACGACACAAGATCTTAAGGATAAGTTGGATGAAATGAATTATGAACTAAAGCCTTACGATATCGTAATGATTCGGACCGATGCTGATAAGAAAATTTATGAAGAAGGATATTTCAATGCTCATGCGGGTGTCTCTGCAGAGGCGACCCATTGGCTGATCGATCAAGGAATTAAGGTGATGGGAACAGATGGATGGGGATGGGATATACCCTTCTATCTCCAAGCAGAAGAATATAAGAAAAATCCGCGAGACGGGGTATTATGGGCTGCCCATTTTGTAGGAAAAGAGAAGGAGTATTGCCAAATTGAAAAATTGGCCAATCTGGATCAAATCCCCAAGCCCTATGGATTTAAAGTAGCTGCATTCCCCGTCAAAATTGAAGGGGCGAGTGCTGGTTGGGTACGTCCTGTCGCTATTATTGACTAATGGATTCAAAGGGGGGTCTGATTATGGAGTTTAATGGTGTTTTTGCAATCTACTTCGCTGCTTTTCTAATCATTCTATTTATTGGTGGATGGTTCACTCGGAAATGGGTAGACAATTCCAATGACTTTTTGATAGGTGGCCGTGAGGTAAACCTAGTTGTCAATATCTTTGGTGTCGCAGCCATCGGCTTTGCTGGAACAATTATCACCTTAGGACCTGGTCTAGCAATTACCAGTGGTTTCTGGGGTTCTTTTGCCTTTACCATCGCTTATCTTTTTGGTGGACTAGCTCTCTATGGAATTGTCTTTGCGCCTTATATTCGTCGATCGGGTGCCCATACACTACCAGAGTGGCTAGAAATGCGCTTTGATGCCAAAACCCGAGTTTTGATCACAATCACCACAATTCTAGGTCTTTTAGGTATTATGGCCAATAACATTGTCTCTATGGCCTTAGTGGTAAATGGCTTTACTGGTTGGGATCTGATTTGGATTCTTTCGTTTATTTTCTTTATATTCCTCCTGTTTACTTATATAGGGGGATTCTGGGCGATTACAGTAACCGACTTTATCCAAATGTGCATCGGCTTAATTGCCCTCCCTGTAATAATGATTTCACTCATCAGTAAGTTTGGAGGCTTTGATTTCGTCGCAAATAACTGGCCTGCTACCACCAGCTATTGGACTCATGGAATCGAAGGAGGCCAACTGCCAATTCTATCGTTACAGTATCCCAGTCTATTAACATTTACTATTTTGTTCGCTTGCTTCCTAGTTTGGGGGAACAACTACTACTGGCTGCGGGTCTCTTCGACGCGAACTGAGCGGACCGCTAAGCTTTCCTTCGTCTATGCGGCGATTCTATTAGCAGTCTTACCTTTTCTAATCTTGACACTGACCGGTCTTTATGCAGGAACAGCCTTTACAGATACTTTTGAACCTCGTGGGGATGTATCGCCAATGGCAGCTTTTGGCGTAGTGTTGAAAGCCCTTCCAATCAGTGTTGCTGCCTTTGCTTTAGTTGGTAGCTTAGCCGCTTCGATCTCAACGTCGACAACAGCGTTAATCGGTGCTTCCAGTACCGCAGTACGTGACCTTTACCAGCGATATATTAAGCCGGAGGCCACTGCAAAGCAGCTTACATTCCCTTCAAAAATCATTACCTTAGGGCTTGGGATCTTAGTGTGGCTCCTCTGCTTCTATCCTGGTGGACCTTTGTACCTATTTGCTTTCTCCACTGCTTGGCTTGGTCCCCCCTCCGTCCTTGTCTTCCTCGGGATCTGGTGGCGGAGAACTACCAAAGAAGGGGCACTTGCTGGAGCCATCGCTGGAATTGGAATTACAGGATTATTGACGCTACTTGATCTTACCGGAGTATTCTCCATTGATCAATACACTCATGTAGGTGTAGTTGGTCTAGTTGTCACCTTACTAGCAACCATTATTGGTAGTCTTCTTACGACACCTAACTACTATGGTAAAAAAGAATGGCAGTTGTATGATGAGTCTGCTTTACCAACCTCTCCAACAGAAGAGGAAAAAGAAGTACTGCAGCTAATCGCCAATGGCTACAATACTATGGCGGATATTACCGACCACTTAGGGGTCGATTCCTCTATCAGCAACCGGTTGATTGAGGGACTAGATCAAAAACGGTTGATCCGTCGAGAAAAACTTACGGGACCTGGTTTCTATACCTTCACAGTTACAGCTAATGGACAAAAATATGTAACACCCCCCTCCAAATTACAACAAGAAACTTCCCTTACTGAAGAAGACCTTCTCATTCTCAAAAAGGTCGCTGAAGGGATCGACGTATTTAAACAGTATATTCAAGAGAAGTCCTATGATTCTCTTAAAGTATCCGCCATTTTGTCCAAGTTAATCCGCAAAGGATATTTGAACGAAGGTGGAATTTGGAAGCGAACCATTGAAATCAATGAAGCTGGAAAAGAAGTACTAGAAAAATATCAAAATTAAAGAAAAGAATTCTTACTGCTAAATCGAGAAGGGAGATTCCCTTCTCTTTTTCTATTACTTTCGAAGTAATTGACATAATATTTTAAACCAGTATAATAATACATATTCTCTCACAAGGAGGAAATTAAAGTGAAGATAAAGAAAATGCTGTTTGTTGCGATCTGTTTTGGGCTCCTTTCCCTAGCTTTCGCACCCCTTCACAGCTACCTTTCAGTTGAAACAGCTGAAGCTTCTAAACTATCCCCACATACTCCTGTTTCAAGTGATGGTAGTATCGGAGTCTCAACCAATAAGTCCACTCACAAAGGTGCTATACAGGATAACAAAGGGGCTTACTCGCCTTCTTTCATCGGTTCTGGAAAGCAAAGTCCGACTCAAAGCAAGCCTTCCAACAAGATAGTGACAGGTGCGAGTGAAATCGGCATCAGCGCCATCATCGGAACCGATGACCGCACGCAAATTACAAATACAACCTCTTATCCTTACAGAGCAATCGTCTATATTGAAACCAACCGCGGGCGCTGTACCGGGTGGCTGATTGGGCCCCATACCGTTGTCACGGCTGGCCATTGCGTCCATTCAGGAGGAAGCAATGGACAGTGGGCAACTTGGGCTCGAGTATATCCAGGGAAAAACGGCTCCAGTAATCCTTATGGATATGCTAATGCTACCAATTTCAAATCTGTAGTTGGCTGGACCCAGAATGGGAACCATGAATATGATTATGGTGCCATTCAATTAGACCGGGATATTGGAAATAGTACCGGCTGGTTTGGTTTTCGCTGGCAAGCAGCATCTTACGCTGGAGAGGCGGAAACAATCACTGGTTATCCAGGAGAAAAGAACGGAACTATGTGGACACATGCCAATCGAATTCACTATGATACTGAAAGAAAACTTTACTATCAAAACGATACCACAGGCGGACAAAGTGGCTCCCCCATCTATCAAAATCGCTCCGGTTGCGGCTATTGTGGTATAGGAATCCATGCTTATGGCTCTTCACAATATAATAGTGGTACAAGAATCACAGAAGGAGTCTTCAATAACTTACTCAATTGGAAAAACGAACCGCTTAACTAATCCATTATTTAAGAATAGATCCCCTTTTGAAAAAATAATGCCAGCATTTATGCTGGCATTATTCCATCTCCTGTCGATCCATTGTGCTGTAAACCCAACAAGGTAACCAAAAGAGCATATATATTATGTAAAGTAGCATTCGTGCTCCTTTTTCACCCAGTAAGTCGATCAATTGTCCCAATCCACTTTCATGTATCTCTTCAATCTCTTCATCAGTGGCCTCTTCATTCCATTCTTTCTCAAGATAATAAGCTTGAAATAAACCCACACCAAAATAAATAGAGAGCAAGATGCTTAACATACCTTTACCCCCATGGCCCATTTTCCTCATTTGCCCTTCTCCACTTGAAACGGTCATACCTACCGATCTTTTTCATCATCCCCATACAAAACCATTATACGCCTTTTCTTCTAAATTGAACCATCAAAATACAAAAAATAACCCAATTTTGACAATCTGAATCCCGTTGCTAAATTGACGTATGAGTACCAAGCTACCATTAAACACCTAGCATGGTAATTCTACATCGGAAGATATAATCCTTTTCCAAAGTTTCTCCTCGATCAAAGTAGCTGCCTGTAGCTTGTTGAATAGCTTCAGGCAGCATGATTTTCCCGCAAAAAATCCTTCTTACTTATTGATTTTCCCTAGCAAGCTTTGCAACTTCATGGCAAGACCCATATTCCCTTTTATTTTCAATTTCCCGAACATAAAAGCAGAAGTTGCATTTAACTTCCCAGCAAGCAATTCTTTAAAGTCCTCGCTGGACATCTGAATTTGACAGTCGGCAGGTTCAGCTTCACCTTCTACTACTTTGGCAGCACCTTCTTTGAGGTGAAGCTGATAAGTAGCTTCTTCTTTTCCAGAGAGATCAAATTGATAAATGGCGTTAAAATCAGTCACCGTCTCTGGATGCTCCTTTAAACGCTTCTCCATTAATGAAAATAATTCCGATAAACTCATTTGGCTGATTTCCATAAAGATTACAATCCTTTCTAATCCAACAGGAGTATTCCCGCTCCTATACAGAAAAAAGGCAACGGTATCCTTGTTATACTAGAGTGAGCATCGCTTTGCAAGTGCTTATAGTTGTTTAGCGGCTTCCTTGTTCCGAACTTTCCCGACCAATAGTACACCACCAATAATCACAATTCCTAAGATCCATTTTAGGACTGTATTCTGATCAAAATAGCTGGACAACAAGGGCTCATCAATGATCATCCGTACAGCTGTAAAGGCTAATACACCAGAGCCAAAATAAATTATAATTGGATAGCGCTCAATGAACGTTAAAATGATTTTACTTCCCCAAACAATAATCGGAACACTGATGAGTAATCCCAGGATAACCAACACATAGTTTCCTTTGGCCGCTCCTGCGATCGCTAAAATATTATCCAAACCCATTACCGCATCAGCAACTACAATTGTCTTGATTGCTTCTTTAAGGTTTTGTTTGGCTGGGAGATCTCGTTCTGCTCTCTTGTCAAGTAATAAATTATAAGCAATCCTGATAAGCAAAAGCCCTCCAACTAACAATAATCCTGGGATTTTTAGTAGCCATACTACCACGAAGGTGGCTACTAAGCGGACTCCCACCGCACCTGCCGTTCCCCATGCGATCGCCCGTTTTTGTTGCTCTTTAGGTAAATTCCTGGCTGCAAGACCGATCACAATCGCATTATCTCCGCCTAATACCACATCTATAACAATAATGGATAATAAGGATGTTAAAAAATCCATCGCTAATTCGACTCCTTCCCCCTAATAGTATGCTTCATCTCCATAGAAATAACGTTAATCTCCTTTCAAATTCAGAAGGAAGATCATTCCTCTTCTTTCACTTTTTTTAGGCATTTTCACTCTTGTCAACAGTTAAGAATTCTGTTATGATACAGTAAATGATAAAACCGACTGTGACAATACACCAAGGGGAGTAGATCATGAAGATTGGAACGACTACCTTAGCTACTGTAACCCGCGGGGGCAAACAACATCTTGTTTTACTTGAACTTCAGGATTATGATCGGCAGGGAGTCCCTCGTTTTTATCCTGTTTACACAATAAACGCCCCGGAAAATTGGAATACTCAAAAAAGAAAGGAATCCTCCGCCGGCGAATAATGCAAATGAACATTTTTTATTCTTCCATTCTCGGCTGTACGCCGAGATTTTTCTTGTTTAACACCCATGTCAAAAAATATTCGGTGTATAATAGTATTGGCTTTCCTCGAGTTCTCTTGAAAAGAATTTGAGACTCCTTGACAAACAAAAATCAATGACAAAGGGCAATTTCCAGTATATGATGTTAATAACACCAACTACAAAATAAGGAACAAGGAATGAAGTCCAATCACTCTCAGCAATACCAAAAGGTAAAAAATAAAAAAAGACTATTTCACAGGTAAAGTCACAAAGATAAAGAAAAGCACTTTATAAGTCCCTGTTATTGAATTTTTATTTATAGGGAATATATTTCCAATCGATCTGATTTTTTTAAATGAACTTCGGACGCAGAATGAAAGGATGCGAAGCATGTCTCAGTTTTCCCTCTTCAATAATTATCCTCTTTGGGCATCGATTACCGCGATGATATTGGCCCAGACATTAAAGTCGATCGGCTTTTCTATTATCTATCGAAAATGGGATTGGCGTTGGCTAGCACAACCAGGTGGCATGCCAAGCGGTCACACTGCAGCGGTTACCTCTCTGGCCACAGCCGTTGGCATCTGGGAAGGATTAGATTCGTCTCTCTTTGCAATGAGTATTGTACTAGCGATTATCGTTATGTATGATGCTACGGGAGTACGTCGACAAGCGGGGATGCAAGCACAAGTACTAAATCAGCTTATGGATGATTTCTCATTACTACTAAAAGAAATTAGTCAGATGAAGGTAAAAACGCCACAGGAAACAAGAACCAAGTTAAAAGAGATTCTGGGTCACCAACCCATTGAAGTATTTATCGGAGCTTGGGTAGGAATTTTGGTTTCTTTTATAATCTATTGGTTTTGGATGGGATAAAGATGACTTCACATAAAAAAATAAAACGGATTGTCTCACTCTGTCCAAGCAATACAGAAATTTTAGGCTGTCTAGGATTGGAAAAATATCTGGTCGGTATTGATGATTACTCAGATTGGCCAAAAAATATCCTTCACCTACCACGATGTGGTCCCGACTTAGAAATTGATATTCAAAAAGTAAAGTCCCTTCACCCCGACTTGGTGCTCGCCTCACTAAGTGTTCCGGGGATGGAGAGAAATATTGAGCAACTGGACAGTGCTGGAATTCCTTATCTTGTTTTAAACCCTAAAAGTATCTCCGATATATGCTCTGACTTACGTAAAGTAAGTAAAGTAATGGGAATCCCTGAACATGGAGAACAGGTCGTAAAACAATTTCAGCGTCGATTGCAAGAGATCCAAGACCGTATTCCCAAACAAAATAAACCATTCCGCTTATACTGGGAATGGTGGCCTAAGCCTGTTTTTACTCCTGGTGGGCGTAACTGGATAACAGAACTGAGCGAACTTGCTGGTGCAATAAATATTTTTGGGGATATCGATCAGGATAGCGTACAAACGGATTGGAAAGAAGTAGCTGATCGTCAACCCGATTATATCCTAGTCGTATGGACCGGAATCGATTCCCGCCGAATCCGTAAGGAGATGTTCTTATCGCGCGCTCCCTGGCAAGGACTTCCTTTTGCTCAAGAGGAGCGGATTTATATTTTGGAAGAGGGTTGGTTCTGTCGTCCATCTCCTCGGCTTTTGACAGGACTTGCTTATCTTAGCTCAATATTATACCCTGATAAATTTTCTCCTCCAAACCCTGATAATCCCTTTACTCCCATAATATGATAATTGGCAGGCAAAAATAAAAGAGTGCGCAATCTGCTCCTCCACTTTATAAGTGGTGGAATTTGCGCACTCTAAAACATGCGGTATCCTTTGGAACGTAATGTTTTAATCGTCCAACCACTGAGAAAGGCTCCGGAGAGTCCTCCACCCACAAGAACCAATAAGTCGCCACCCTTAAAAGTTCCATAGTAAAACCATAAAATAACGACTAAAATCAAATATAAGACCAGGGGTAGCCAGGTTGTTTTCAGAATCATATTAAGGATAAAACCAATACCAAACATCAAAATCAGAAATAATGGTATAGATAAGATTAGCTGGGGCAAGGACAAGGATTTTCGCCTCCATTACTATACATATAGCTTGCGAAAGATTTCTAGCATCGACGGCTGTTAATATCAGTTTATCATAAAACCCTCGAACTTACGACAAGTGGGAATCGGGTGCACCGCCTCGGGCACTTTCTCGGTACACCGCAATACCCTGTGAATGTTCATTTTTTGTCCTTGCCTTTAAATCCCTTTTCGGAAAACAAGAGAGAGACCACCAATCTTATACAACCAGCGTGCATCATTAAGACGCTTCAAAATTGCTGCCGTACCACCAAACACTTTCCGTTTTCCAATGACCCCCATTCCTTCACTTCTTCCAAGCGAAGCTAAGGTTCCCCGTAGCTGAAACTGGAAGGGTTTCATCTGTCCACCACGGAGAAGGGCCGTAAGATTCTTCGCAAGTGCTTCCCCTTGCTGTGTCGCCATTTGAGCAGTTGGCGGGTAAGGTCGCTCCTCGTCATTAAAAATTAAAGAACAATCCCCTACTACAAACACATTCTCATGTCCTGGAGCGCGTAGATATTCATCCACTTTTACACGCCCACGCATCGTTTCAATTCCGGATTCTTCCACCACGCGGTTTCCACGCACACCGCCTGTCCAAACTACCGTTTTTGCTTTGATTTCTTCTCCACCCTTAAGAACAACGCCATCCTCGGTACATTCAGCAATTGGCGTGTTAATCCGAAATTCAACGCCACCTTTTTCCAAAACATGGACAGCATATTCAACTAATTCTGGATCAAAGCCGGGCAAGACAGTAGGTGCTGCTTCAATATTAATCAAGCGAACTTTTTCCCGGGGAACATCATACTCCTGACACAATTCAGGAATTCGGTTGACCAATTCCCCAACAAATTCAATTCCACTAAAGCCAGCTCCTCCTACAACAATTGTCAGTAGATCATCCTGCTTTAGTGTATTGTAGAGAGAAAACTGGTATTGTATGTGTTCACGGATAACCCGTACGCTGTCCAGATTTCGAATAAAGAAAGCGTTTTCTAATAAACCTGGGATGCCGAAGGTTTCTGGAGAACTTCCTAGAGCAATCACAAGGTAATCATAGGAAAGAGAATCATGGCCCTCAAGTTCAACTTTTTTCTCTTCCAGTTTAATCGCCGTAACCCGGTCCTGAATAAAAGTGATCTTTTTATCATCCAAGATCGGCCTCAGATCAACACGGGTACGCTCAGGATCAAGAGTACCTGCTGCAGGTTCATGCAATTTCGTTGTAACATAGTGGTAGGGATTCTGGTTGACAAGTACTACCTCGGCTTCATTGTAATTCAAAGATTTTTTCAAGCCGACCACAGTTGTTAGTCCGCCATAACCAGCCCCTAGCACGACAATCTTTGGAAGACTCATAATAATCACATCCATTTTTTAAAGTGCTAGTTTGCCGTCCTTGTTACCCATCCTATATGATAAGTTCTTCACGAACTTTTGGCAAGACTCTTTTGTCACATTTTCTCCATTTCTGCTGTCCCTATCCGCCATACCTGTCGATTCATTGTTTTTACTCGACCATCCCCTTTCTTTTCGCTGATGGGAACATTATAATTAATGGCGTATTCTTACCCTTATAAACGGTGTCACAGGTAAAGGTAGGATATAGACTAACGGTCCCTAATAATTGGATTGTGAGTGCGGGATAATAGGATCAAACCTGACTTGTCACCGGAACCAAAGATACGGAGGTGCATGATATGTCCAATGACACACAAAATATGGATATTGTAGACATTGCAATTATCGGTGGGGGACCGACGGGGTTATTTGCCGCTTTTTATGCAGGCATGAGAGATTTATCTGTAAAAGTGATTGAGAGTATGCCACAGTTAGGGGGACAGCTTTCAGCACTTTACCCTGAAAAGTACATTTATGATATCGCCGGTTTCCCAAAAATACGAGCTCAACAACTAATTGATCAATTGATTGAACAGGCCAACTTATTTAACCCAATTTACTGTTTAGATGAAAAGGTCGAAAGTGTGCAAAAAAATAATGAAGGAATTTTTGAACTTCGTACCGCAAAGCAAGTTCATCTGGCAAAAGCTGTTCTTATTACAGCAGGTGTTGGTGCATTTCAACCACGACGGTTACCGTTGCCAGAGGCGGAGAAATTTGAAGAAAAAAATCTTTACTACTTCGTTAATAATTTGGAACAGTTTCGGGATAAAGATGTATTGATTGCTGGTGGAGGGGATTCCGCCGTTGATTGGGCCTTAATGCTAGAACCTATTGCACGACAAGTTACATTGGTTCATCGTCGGGACCGCTTTCGTGCCCATGAATCAAGTGTAAATCAGATGAAATCATCCAGCGTTCGTATTTTAACCCCTTATGAAATTGAAGCCCTTTATGGCGAATCCGAGATTGAAAAAGTTCTGATTCGAAACTCACAAAGTGGAGAGGAAAAGGAACTAGAAGTTGATGCTGTTATTGTCAGCTTCGGCTTCATTTCTGCTCTAGGTCCCATTAAAAATTGGGGGTTAAATATCGAAAAAAACAGTATTGTCGTAAATTCGAAAATGGAAACCAACATCCCTGGTATTTATGCAGCTGGAGACATTACAACCTATCCAGGAAAAGTAAAGCTGATTGCTGTAGGGTTTGGTGAGGCGCCAACAGCGATCAATAATGCAAAGCTGTACATTGATCCTGAAGCACGATTACAGCCGGGACATAGCTCCAACATGAATTTATAGCAACCTGATGTCCTTCGCTTACTAGCGAAGGATTTTTTCTGCTCTCCGTATGAAACCCTCCCCACAAGGAAAAATAAAAGAAAGCAATGGCTGGGAGGATGATTCAAATGCTTCGCCGACGTTGGACCGCAGGACTATATTATGCAGGATTAATACTCCTCACTTTATTTATTCCTGCTGCAATCATTATTGGAACATGGAATCGAGGAAATGAATCTTTTTATGGAGTAATTGCCGGCATCATCGCTTTCCTAATATTTCTTGCCTACCTAATCTACCCAACTATCCTGGGAAGTGGAGGTCGAAATGAGTAGGTGATTAGCACAGGATGTCCCGTTTGTAATGGGATAACACAATTAATCAACTTATGTCCACAATGTGGAAATATGATGGAGGACAATGGACGTTTCCTTGATATCCTAGGTCCTTATAGTCCTTATCGACCCATTGATGACTTAAAAAAAACAGATGGGTATATTGACTTAAAAACTTCCCATTGTCCACATTATGTATCCTGTGAACAATGTGGCCTCTCTGATTTGCATATGGTAACTGAAGTCCAATTGTAATTGAATAACTGATGCAATTTATTTTCATATGTATGGGAGGACGGCCAGCCTTTTACGTCGCCGTCCTCCCTTGTTCTTAATAAAGATATTACGTAGTTTCTTTTTTCCTTTAATTAAAAAAATGACATTTATAATTTCGTGATTACCTTTCAGTTATTCTTTTTCTTTTTCTACCGTAGGTGGAGATTCCTCACGCAGTGGTGGCAATTCACTAATTCCTGTATAAGGAGCAACCACCCCACCAGCCATTCCTTCATTTACCATCCGATCGATATCCATCCAATACCGATCGCGCCCTTCAAAATGGGGCCCTTGTTCCTTTTTTTGTTCTTCTTTTTTCATCATCTTTTTCACCCTCCGTATCATTTAATATGCCTCCCTGTTCCTAAATCCATACAAAGGTATATTTCCGGGAAAACAAGGGGAAACAATTGCTTAAGGAGGGGTTATCAATGAAAAAAGATACTTATTATGTGACGCTTCATCAAGCTTTAGACAAATTAGCAAAAGCACAACGAATTCTTTCTCG
>CALJVA010000167.1 GCA_937975135.1 uncultured Thermoactinomycetaceae bacterium
ACGAGATTAAGCGTTGTGACTGGAGTTCAGACGTGTGCTCTTCCGATCTCCTTAATCCCAAAACCAGCTTCTTTCATTGCTTTTGCAGCTTCATAAACCACTTGGTTTTTAGTGGCTCGACGGTTTTCTAGACTAAGGTCAAAGGGCTTGAAGTCAATTTCTACATCGATGACACTTGAATCTAGCACACGAAGTGCCTGCTCCAGCAACTCCTGCCCTGTTTGGTCGCCTTTCATTACAACTACGGTTTTCTTATCACTCAAGTTAGTCCATCTCCCTTTCCTTGTTACAACTTATTCTTCATCACCAGGTAAAAATGTTTATCCATTGTGTTGTCCCGTGTTGGTTCTGGAAGAATCCTCTTGCTATTTTATAAACCAACATAACAAAGATGAATTTATGAGCCTTTGTTCACTTTTTTATCAATTCTATCCTCACGGGCCCGATTTGCACAGGAAGCTTCCAGTATAGCCACTCCCTATTATACCCTTGGAATTCTGTTACGACTAGAAGCGTTGTAATGAATTGCAGTGGTGGATAAAGGTTGAATGGCATGAAGTTTCCTTATGTGTTGTTTTTATAAGCTACGTAGAGAAGAACATGTCAAGTTTAGAAGGCTACTTTCACAATGGAGTTGAAAATAGGGAATTGGGGCTGTACCGTCAATTCTCTGACTAAAAGCATTAAAATGTAAAAATTTTAAGTAACTTAATACAATATATGAGGAGATATGATGTTTTATGTATCTTAGAATCCACTAATCTTGTAGGAATAAATACAATTCGATCAATAGAATAAAAATTCGTGTAAATTGATGAAACAAATCCTTTTTTGAATGTATAAAAAGAGGTATAATAATAGGGGCTAAAGAGGAGGGATGGGATGAAGGGACGGATAATTCGCTCAGGAATGGGAACGTTTCTTGCCCTATGCTTGTTATTATTTCTGTTTCAATCTTCATCACACTTGACTTTTCAGTATAATCCAGAAGAAACGACCCAAGAATGGGTGGAGCGAAAGCTGGCGGCGATGAGTCTTGAGGAAAAAGTAGGGCAGATGTTTATAGTTGGTTTTGAGCCATCTGAACTTGGAAAGTCTGAACTCAACACACAGGTGAAATCGCTTATTCGTGATTATCATGTGGGAGGGGTTATTCTCTTTGAGCGAAATATAGAAAATCCAAAGCAGGTAGGCCATTTAACCAACTTATTGCAGCGCTACTCACTCTCTACTTCTCCGGGAATACCCTTGGTGATTGCGATAGACCAAGAGGGTGGGCCTGTAGCCCGATTTAAGGAGGGAGTTACACAGTTTCCTAGTAATATGGCACTAGGAGCTTCACGTGATCCTTCTTTGGCTTATGAGGCAGCCCAAATTACAGGCAAAGAGCTTCGGGCGATGGGTATTAATATGAATATGGCGCCGGTTCTTGATGTGAATAATAACCCAGCCAATCCGGTGATCGGCATCCGTTCTTTTGCCGAGGATCCAGAAATAACAGCTGCCTTTGCTGTTTCTACTATTCAAGGCTATCGTGCGGGGCATGTCTTATCTGTTGGCAAACATTTTCCAGGACATGGGGATACCAGCGTTGATTCCCATGTTGATTTACCGACGGTGGACCATGACCGAAAAAGATTGAACAGTGTAGAGTTGGTTCCCTTTCGAGCGGCGATTGCTGAGGGAATCGATGCAATTATGACCGCCCATGTGACGTTTCCTGCGATTGATCCTACTCCAGGATTGCCGGCCACATTATCAAAACGGGTCTTAACGGGACTTTTGCGTCAAGAATTAGGATATACAGGTGTGATTATGACTGATGATATGGAGATGGGAGCAATCGCAGATCGCTTTGGTACGGAGGAAGCAGCCATTCGAGCTGTCGATGCAGGAGCTGATATGATTCTAATTTCACACACCTTTTCCGTACAGAGCAAATCAATAGAAGCCGTAATTCGTGCAGTAAAAAGCGGTGTACTATCAGAAACGCGGATTGATCAATCTGTCCGTCGAATTTTGATGATGAAAGCGGAGAAGATGGGTGGATCATCCATTGTGGCTGATCCGTTGGTGAACCCTAAAGTGATCAAAGAAAAAGTAGGAACTCGGAAAAACAGAGAAAAAGCAGAGGAAATTGCTGAAAAAGCGGTAACTTTAGTAAAAGATGATGATAAGCACTTGCCTCTTTCTCCACAAAAGGCATCACGTATCCTGATGATAACCCCAGTAAAAGCTGAGGAACTAGAGAAGCATCTCCAAGATCAGGGCTTTCAAACAAAAGTTGTTCAGGTTCAATTTAATCCCAATAGAGAGGAAATTGAGGGGATTTTGGAACAAGCAGCTGATTTTGATGCGATTATTGTGGGTACTGCTAGAGCTCAACAAAATCAAGGACAAGTTGAATTGGTGAAGGGTTTGCAAAAAACTGAGAAGGCTGTGATCGTACTTGGCTTAAATACACCTTATGATTTAAGTGAATTTCCATCGATCAGCACTTATCTTGCACTGTATAGTACGACACCAGCTTCTTTTAAGGCAGCAGCTAATGCGATATTAGGAAAGATTTCGCTGTCTGGACGTCTACCAGTCAGTGTTCCAAAACAGTATCCCCTAGGTCATGGCATCAGACAGTAGTACTTTTTGAGTTTCTACGTATTCTTAGGGGAGAAGAAGCTCATAAATCACTGGCTCAGATGGTTTTTTGGCTTCAATTTTTCTTCCTTGCTGTTGATGTAGGATACACCAACTATAAACTTTTAATGCCGAACGGAGTACTTGAGCATAAGAGGTTGCTTCGGTTATCTCCTTAATTTGCTCCAAATCATGCAATGCATTAGGTGAAAATTCGATTTGTATCTTTTTTCCCATTCGCTTTACCCTCCAGCGTTACTATGTTTATATATGTATATGGGGGATAAAAAAAGGTGTGAAAAAGGACCAAAAAGGTTTGATTGTGACATGTAGCGGGTAAATCCCTCTATAATTGGATCTTTACAAGTTGAGAAACTACATGTCTACCCCGATCCAATCTTACATATATATGTGGCAAATAGATTGGACGAGGGTGACTATGAACAAAGAAATTATGTTTGCTCTTCTGGCAGCTCTCAGTTTTGGGATTGCTCCCATTTTTGAAAAGCTGGGATTGGCTCGAACTGAACCAGCAGTTGCTTTGCTGATTCGTGCTTTTACAACCTCTGTTTTTATTATGATCTACATTTTTTATGCGGGAAAAAGCCACGAGTTATTGGTAACTGATTTTAAATCAATTGTTTATGTGTTATTGGGTGGAATCTTTGGGGTATTATTCGCTCAGTTTTTTTACTTTAAAGCATTGCAGTATGGGGAGATCGGGCGGGTTATGCCGATTGTGGGCAGTTTTCCAGTAATCGCATTTCTCTTGTCTGTTTTGATTTTTGGTGAGACATTTACGATAATAAAATTTATAGGCTTGGTACTCGTCGTAACAGGCGTCATATTACTTGGGGAATAGAGGCCACTTCGTTGCATATATCCAATGATGTGGAAACCCCTGTTCTTCACTGTGGTAAACGTAATTCCTGTTTCCTGTAGGATTCTCCAAGCCAACATTTACAAGAAAAACAAGGGGGTAAAGAGATTGTCCACTCTTCCATTGATCATAACTTCTGAGGAGTTGGATCATTGGCTCCAACGTTCGGAGGAAGGAGAGGTTCTATTCTTTAAGCACAGTACTGCATGTCCTATAAGTGCTGCTGCGTTTGATGAGTTGCAATCCTTTTTGCAAACGGAACAGAAAAAACGAGTAGATGTGGCCATGGTTCATGTGATTGAAAACCGTGATATTTCCAATAGAATTACAGAACACTACAATATTAAGCATGAATCTCCCCAAGTACTGCTGATTCAAAAAGGTAAGGTACTTTGGCACACTTCACATTGGGACATTACTCAAGATACTTTGTATCAAGCGGTGCACAATACACTTTAAAATATCTTATCAGTGGGAAGGAGGATCCTTGTGAGTTCCAAAGAGACAGACGCTTCTCCTGTACAACGGGTTACAGATGAGTTTTTGGAGCGTCTTCAGCAGCATCGACGTTATTTGTATATGATTGCTTACCGATTAACAGGGAATCCTGAGGATGCCCAAGATTTGACACAAGAAACGATTTGGCAAGCACACCGCAAATCAAATAAGTATGTGTATGAAAAGTCTCTGAAAGCCTGGCTTCGTACAATGATGACTAATCGCTTTCGGGATCAAAAACGGAAAAAAAGCTTGAAACTAGTTGCTTTGGAAGACGCGTTTATACAATCAGAAGCACCTCCGTCTGCGGAAGTAATGTCTGTGGAGGAACAGGTGGAACAGCGTCTGATGTTAGAAAAAGTAAAAGAGGAGATCCAGGATTTGCCGGAAATCTACCGGCGGGTTATCATTTTGCGTCATTTTCAATGCTTATCCTATTTAGAGATTAGTGAAGAGCTAGAGATACCTGAAGGAACGGTGAAGACGCAACTGTTTCGTGCCCGGAAAATGCTTAAGGAACGACTCTCCCAAAAGTAAGGAGATGGACCGGCAATGTCTTGCAGGGACATGGATCAGTTGATTCAATTGTATGTCGATCAGGAAATCGGGGAAGAAGATCACGAGCGATTGCGGATGCATGTGGCAGAGTGTTCCTCTTGTAAGAAAAACCTGCAGGATATGATCGAATTGGTCCATGCATTAGAGGAGATTGGAACCAGTGTACAGGTGAAGCACACTGCCATAAAAAGAGGAGTCCGGCGCTGGTCAGTTTTGGTCGCAACGCTTTTTATAATCACTTTTTTTGCTCCCTTTGATGGGCCGATGAGGGAAGAGGCAAGTGACCCTCCCAAACCTCCAATTGAAACTTCCACGAATGGGGTACAAGATTCTCTTGATAAAGATATTGAAGTAATGGTTTTTGCCACTCAAGCTGAGAAGCTACACATACCCAAGCGGGATTCGATTCAGGTAGTTCCCCCACTCAGTCTCATTGAGGGAGTAAAAACGGATACTGCATTGGTTTATCCCAGTGCTTTACAGGATTTACTGCAAAGTGATTACTCATGGCAGCAGAAAATCCGACGACTGGTCTTTGTCAAAATTCCTGATGATCAAACGCTTCGCACTCTGCTTTCCGCAACGGGCCTAGGTTCTGATCAGGGGTTCGGTGATGTAGCTTTTCCTATTTCTGTTATGATTACATGGGATAAAGAACCAAAATTAAAGACATTCACTTTTCCTGAAAATGAACAAGAGATATCCAATTGGTTCGATCGTGTCACATCAGACCAGCCCCTTTAATAAAAATAGTTTATTCCATATATAGGAATGGCGAGTCAATCTGAACTCACGTATAATGGTGGTTAAACCTACTCAAATCGATGGGGCTTGGATTGGATCAGTTTGATTAAACTGTATTAGATCGCCAAGCC
Source organism: uncultured Thermoactinomycetaceae bacterium (assembly GCA_937975135.1). Taxonomy (GTDB): domain Bacteria; phylum Bacillota; class Bacilli; order Thermoactinomycetales; family CALJVA01; genus CALJVA01. The sequence continues at coordinate 5,446 of CALJVA010000167.1, forward strand.
CTTCTACTATCATGGTGGGAGAGTGCGGAGATGGGCCAAACATCTTTTGAATCATTGCGTAAGCAACTGGATGATCTAAACTTACAGTTGTTACACTTGATCAATCGGCGTGCGGAAATTGTGCGAGAGATTGGTGAAATTAAGAAGAAACATGGGATGCAAAAATTTGATCCGATTCGGGAACGAGATATGCTAACGAATCTTATTAAATCGAACAAGGGCCCATTTAGTGATCGTACCATTAGCCATTTATTTAAACAAATTTTTCAGGCATCCCTCGAATTGCAACAGGATGAAGAGAAGAAGGAACTCTTAGTTAGCCGAAAGCGGCATCCATCAGATACGATTGTTCAAATTGGGGATGTTCCTATTGGCGGTGGTGAGAAGTCGATTATAGCAGGCCCTTGTTCTGTTGAATCGGAGGAACAAGTACGTGAAGTAGCCAAGTTCCTGAAACAGCAAGGACTCAAACTGTTACGTGGTGGAGCGTTTAAACCGCGAACTTCACCCTATGATTTTCAGGGTTTGGGAGAAGAGGGGCTGGCTATTTTACGGCGGGTAGCAGATGAATATGGTTTAAAAGTGGTAAGTGAGATCGTCAATCCTTCTGATATGGAGTTGGCGGAACGGTATGTTGACGTAGTACAGATCGGTGCACGCAATATGCAAAACTTTGAGTTGCTCAAGGCCGTAGGATCAATTTCCTTACCTGTCTTACTGAAACGAGGCATGTCGGCTACTTTAGAAGAATTTTTATATGCTGCTGAATATATTGTTTCCCGCGGCAATAATCAGGTCATTTTGTGTGAACGCGGGATTCGCACTTATGAGAAGTGGACACGGAATACGCTAGATATTTCAGCAGTGCCCATCTTAAAATCGGAATCCCATCTACCAGTATTTGTAGATATTAGTCATGCTACAGGAAGACCGGATATCTTGTTACCAATGGCGAAAGCGGCGTTTGCGGCTGGAGCTGATGGGATTATGATAGAGGTTCATCCTGATCCGAAAGTAGCCTTATCGGATGCACAGCAGCAAATCAATATTCCTCAATTTGAAGAGTTTCTAAAGCAGTTGGATCCACGATTCGCATAAACTACCTATTCACGCCTCATAAATTTCTTACTGACTGTCCGCCAGTCGGTTTTTTTTTATCAAAGTGAATGATACAATGTTGGGAAAAAAGGAGATAGTGGATTGAGCGTATATGAGTGGTTGGCAGCAGCCAAAGAAGGAAAACTATCCCGAGCGGAGTTATTTCCGCGACTTGCACGTCACCTTCCCAAGATGCTGATCGCTCAGCAAAAGCAAACACTGTCAGATCAACCTCCACAGCCCTTGATGGTTCGAGGATCACAACCTGGTAGTAAACGACTTGTTTTATTTACTGATGCAGAAGCGGCTGAAGCGATCAGGGTACAGAATCATGGTACAGTCACTTTAATGGAGAGAAGCGTTTTATCCCTTTTACAAAGAAGTTTTCGTGAGGAATTAGATGGGGTTGTTATCAATCCAGGTACTTCGGCTCCCCTCGTTATTGATCGTCAGTATATGCTCCTCCTCTTTTGCGAATATGCACTTATCCATATGAAAAATATTGGGGGGGCATGGATTCCTTCAAAGGGAAATGATTTATTGATGATTGATTTAGGAAATGGTTATTATACAATTCCTGTATATTTAAACGAGGAGGATGCGGAGGAAATATGTAAGCAGAGCGGAGGCGGGAAACCTCGGGTGCATCCTTGGCATCGTGTGCGTGAACGTTGTTGGGAATTAGGCGCTAACGCTCCATTTTTGCAATATGGATTTCCTGAACAGGTTGTGTTTTTGGAAAAGCATCTGGCAGAGTTGTGTGGAGATCAACGTTACTCCCCGTTAACTTCTTTAGAAAAAGCGGTGATCGAAGGCCAAGGAACTGCGAACAGCTGGGCTATTTGTCAGAAACTAGCACATGTTGGGCATATTTGGATTATTTCAGATGAAAACGGAAAAATGGTTCCGCTTTCAAAAGGTGAAAGCTTTACCATCGATCTGTTTACATCCAAGGAACATGCCCTATCTTTAATTGCTACTGTGCGTAAAGAACAGAAGGATTTGCCACAGCTTTCTCCACTGTTGATACGAGCGGAGCCATTTTTTCGGGCTCTGGAGCCCCGTCGGCCGATTGTTTGTATCAACCGCGGTTCAGCAGAAAGTTGGATTAGTGTTGTGGATGACACTTTGTCTCATGTTATTCGTCTAATGGATAACAAGGATTAATATTGATAAGCACAACTGGAGGGTTGTGTGAGAGGGAGAACTTGGGATTAAGGAAGTGTTAAACAGCGGTATGCCTTTAAGAGAGCGTTGTTAAACACTTCCAGCCCAATTAGGAGATAGGATGGTTTAAATTGGAATTATAAATTGTATTTTACAATGCTTCTGTAAAGGTTAAAATTAAGATAGTATTGACAAAGAAATTGTATCCTATACCGACCTTCGTTTTATCCGAATCTGAAATGACGTAAAAAGAAGGAAGTAGACATTTATATAGGACGTTTAAATCGTAATTTTATCTTGAATTTCAATAATCTATGGGTGTGGAGAAAGATGGGGAAGAAAAAAGGAACGGTAACAATTTATGATGTTGCTCGTGAAGCGAAGGTGTCGATGGCCACAGTTTCCCGAGTGGTAAATGGTAACCCCAATGTAAAACCATCAACGCGAAAGCGGGTGCTGGAAACGATCCAGCAGTTGGGATATCGTCCCAATGCAGTGGCTCGGGGCTTGGCCAGTAAGCGTACTACGACAGTTGGGGTTGTGATTCCTGATGTTTCGAGTCCTTTTTATGCTGAGCTGACTCGAGGCATCGAAGATATTGCAACGATGTATCGTTATCATATTATTCTATGCAATTCAGATCGAAAAAAAGAGAAAGAGTTGCAATTGGTGGAAACGCTGCTTGAGAAGCAGGTTGATGGCTTACTCTTTCTTGGTGGGGAAGTAACAACTGAACATCAAAAACTGTTTGCGGAATCCCCCGTTCCTGTGGTTCTAGCGGCTACCTGCGATCCGGAGGAGAAGTCTCCCTCTGTTACCATTGATCAAAGACAGGCGGCCTATGATGCGACGAGTATGCTGATCCAATTGGGGTATCGGCAGATTGGATTGATTGTAGATTCCTTGACTGATATGGTTTTTGGTTATCCACGTTATCAAGGCTATAAAGATGCGCTTCATCATGCAGGAATTCCACTGCGTGAAGATTGGATTCGAGTAGGTGAGGGCAACTACGAATCCGGGCTTGAAGCGATGAACAGTCTACTGGATATTGAAGAGCCACCTAAAGCAATTTTTGCTGCTGGAGATCAGATGGCGGTTGGTGCCCTCCATGCTCTTCAAGATCGAGGGAAGTCGGTTCCTCAAGATATGGCGGTATTTGGTTTTGGAGATATTCCCCTTGCTTCTCAGGTTCGCCCACTATTAAGTACTGTCTCTGTGCCAATGTACGATATTGGGGCAGTAGCAATGCGCTTTCTGACGAAGTTTATGAATAACGAGCCGATTGAATCTTCCCAGGTGATTTTGGAGCATCGCTTAGTCCTACGCAACTCCACTCCAACAGAGGATTCAATAGCTGGCGAGGTTGTACCTCCAAGTGATAAAAGTACTAAATGAAAAGAGAGACGAAAACTCCGTTTCTAAAAGTGAAGTTTGAGGAGATGGGACAGGTGGTTATCGGTCTAATTGGAGCGATGGATGCTGAAATTGCTCAGTTTTTAGATGAAATGAGAGACATTAAAGTAGAAGAGTATGGAGGGATTACCTATCACCAAGGAATTTTAGAGGGTAAGCAGGTAGTGGTAGCCAAGACAGGTGTAGGCAAAGTGAATGCAGCCCTATGTACCAGCATATTGATTGAGCGTTATCAAGTGAAAATGATTTTATTTACTGGGGTTGCAGGTGCCTTACATCCTGAACTTGGGATTGGGGATATTGTTATTTCAAAGGAAGCCCAGCAACATGATGTGGATGCTCATTCCTTGGGTTTTACTCCAGGAACGATTCCTTTTCAAGAAACCTCGATATTCCCTGCTGATTCCCGTCTGGTCGCTCTAGCGGAACAAGCCGCTCAAGAGGTAACCGAGGGGAAGGTAATCACTGGGAAGATCTTGTCAGGGGATCAATTTATCTCCGATCCCGAGGCAGTGGCAAGATTGCGCGAGAGGTTTCATGGTGTTTGTGTTGAGATGGAAGGAGCGGCTGTGGCCCATGTCTGTCATTTGTTTCAGACTCCCTTTGTTATTATTCGCTCAATGTCAGATCGAGCGGATCAGAGTGCCAATGTGAACTTTGCCGAGTTTACCGAGCTAGCCGCTCAACGTTCAGGAGCGATGGTACGACGAATCCTTGCTTCCTTGCCAGCAACTTGGTAATTGGAACGTATAAAGGACTTGTTCATCAACAAGTCCTTTTTTTTTTTAGGAAAAGGGGAGATATTCTATTACCCTTAAGCAAATTAAAAAAGGGGATTAATAACTCTATATATAAAATTATTGTGATAGATCCTGCAATTTTGTTATTGTATGGATCGATCACCATTTTCTAGTTTCACAGGAGATGGAAGCTTTATCCTTACAATTGATCCGCTTATTCGATATACTTAATGAAAAAGGATAGGCGGTGACACAATGGAGAAGCGAACCATTCGCGCATATCGAGGTACTGAGTTACATACTAAAGGGTGGATTCAGGAAGCTGCCTTACGCATGTTGATGAATAATTTGGATCCGGAAGTCGCAGAACGACCGGAAGATCTAGTTGTATACGGCGGGATTGGTAAAGCGGCGCGTAATTGGGAATCCTTTGATGCAATTGTAAAAACACTTAAAAATCTAGAGGAAGACGAAACGCTACTCGTTCAGTCGGGCAAGCCTGTAGCGGTTTTCCCTAGCCATCCCGATGCTCCTCGGGTACTCATCGCCAATTCCAACCTGGTTCCCGCCTGGGCCAACTGGGATCACTTCCATGAACTTGATCAAAAGGGTCTGATGATGTATGGTCAGATGACCGCCGGGAGCTGGGTATATATTGGGAGCCAGGGAATTGTACAGGGGACTTATGCCACCTTTGCGGAGTGCGCCCGACAACATTTTAACGGTAGTCTAAAGGGAACCATTACTGTAACTGCTGGATTGGGCGGAATGGGAGGAGCGCAGCCCCTAGCAGTCACACTAAATGGTGGGGTAGTTATCGCAGTTGAAGTGGATCGCTGGCGGATTAAGCGGCGAATCGAAACCCAGTATTTAGATCAAATGGTAGAGAGTTTAGACGAAGCAATTAAGATGGCAGAAGAAGCAAAGCGTGAAGGGAAACCTTTATCAATTGGCTTGTTGGGGAATGCTGCAGAAATTTTGCCTCAGATGGTGGAACGTGGCTTTATTCCCGATATTGTGACGGATCAAACTTCTGCCCATGACCCCTTAAATGGATATTTACCTAGCGGGATGTCCTTAGAAGAAGCAGCTGTTTTGCGGAAAAGTAATCCCAAAGCATTGGAAAAGAAAGCAAAGCAAAGTATTGCCACACATGTAAAAGCGATGTTGGAGATGCAAAAGCGGGGGGCAGTCGCTTTTGATTATGGGAATAACATCCGCCAAGTAGCTAAAAATGAAGGTGTAGAAAACGCCTTTGATTTTCCGGGGTTTGTACCAGCCTATATCCGTCCTTTGTTTTGTGAAGGAAAAGGTCCCTTCCGCTGGATTGCGCTGTCAGGGGATCCTGAAGACATTTATAAGACCGATGAAGTTATATTACGGGAGTTTAGCGATAATGAGGAACTGTGTCGCTGGATTCGGATGGCTCAGAAGAAAATTGCCTTTCAAGGGCTCCCAGCCCGGATTTGCTGGTTGGGTTATGGTGAGCGGGCTCGCTTTGGTAAACTGATCAATGATATGGTTGCTAGTGGAGAACTAAAAGCTCCAATCGTTATTGGACGGGACCATTTAGATTCCGGTTCTGTGGCCTCACCGAACCGTGAAACTGAAGGAATGAAAGATGGTAGCGATGCTGTTGCAGACTGGCCAATTCTTAATGCTTTAATCAATGCTGTAGGTGGCGCAAGCTGGGTCTCTGTTCATCATGGAGGGGGTGTAGGGATGGGGTACTCTCTCCACGCTGGAATGGTAATAGTAGCAGACGGTACCAAGGAGGCAGAAAAGCGCTTGGAACGAGTACTTACCACAGATCCGGGAATCGGAGTGGTTCGTCACGCCGATGCGGGTTATGAATTGGCCAAAGAAACTGCACGGAAAAAAGGAATTAAAATGCCAATGTTAGATAATTAAAAGCTTGGACTCTGCTCCTAGAAGGTTTTGTGTTGAAGATTGAAGGGGATCGAGAATCTGCCCTGAAACTCAGGGGAGATTCTCTGTTCTTCCAACCACTGTTACATAGCTTAATATTGATCATTATAGAAATCGAAAGGGGATCGCTCCAGTGAAGGAAAAGCCACTGTTTATCCGTAGGGCTTCACAACTGGTAACGTTAAAGGGAAGCTCCCAAGCACCTTTGCGGGGGGCGGCGATGAATGATTTGAAGATTGTTGAGAATGGAAGTGTCTGGATAGAAAATGGCATAATCCAAAAGGTAGGAACCGATGAGGAGCTTGTCGCATATTATAAGGATCGTTTAGGCGAGGCCCAAGAGATCGATGCAAGGGGACGATTAGTAACTCCAGGACTGGTGGATCCTCATACCCACTTGGTTTATGCTGGTAGTCGGGAAAATGAATTTGAAATGCGCCTACAAGGAGCCACCTATATGGAGATCATGAATGCAGGTGGAGGGATTCATGCGACTACGGCGGCCACGCAAAAAGCGAGCCACGAACAGTTGATCGAGGAAAGCAGACAGCGTCTGGATCAATTTTTGCAACATGGGGTTACCACTTTAGAGGCAAAAAGCGGCTATGGTTTAACCCTAAAGGATGAAATCAAGCAATTGGAAGTGGCTCAAGATTTACATAAGAATCACCCGATTGATATCGTATCCACTTTTATGGGTGCCCATGCGATTCCAGTAGCTTATAAGGAATCTCCGGATGATTTTGTTGATCTAGTGATCAAAGAGATGATACCCGAAGTGGCCCGTCGTAAGTTGGCTGAGTTTAATGATGTGTTTTGTGAACGGGGAGTTTTTACACCTGAGCAATCGCGGCGAATCTTGGAAGCAGGAAAAGAGCATGGTCTTCTTCCCAAAATCCATGCGGATGAAATTGAGCCCTATGGTGGGGCAGAATTGGCGGCTGAAGTGGGTGCAGTTTCTGCAGATCATCTTCTTAAGGTTTCAGATCAAGGGATTCAGGCGATGGCTGAGAAGGGTGTGATCGCTGTTCTTCTACCTGGGACCGCCTTTTTCTTGATGACTGAAGCCGCAGATGGCCGCAAGTTGATTGACGCAGGCGTGCCTGTAGCATTATCAACGGATTGTAACCCTGGTTCTTCTCCGACGGTTTCACCCCAACTGATTATGAATCTGGGCTGCTTGAAGATGGGGATGACACCAGCAGAGGTTTTAGTAGCCACCACAATTAATGCTGCCCATGCGATTAATCGGGGAAATGAAATTGGCAGTTTGGAAGAGGGGAAGAAGGGGGATGTCGTTATTTTTGATGTACCTAACTATATGCGACTGCAGTACAACTATGGTTCGAATCATGTCCATAAAGTGATTAAGAATGGTCAGGTGGTGATCGGATGAGATATCCATATCCTTTCCTTGAGGCCCCTCCCTTTCGTTGGCGAAGTGCTCCTCAAGGGACAGAACTTCGGGTACATGAATGGATTCGTACTTTAGATCCAGAGGGAAAAGAGGAGTTAGATTGGTCCCAAGTGGATGTTACCCTCTTCGGTGTCCCCCTTTCTCGCTCATCGATCAGTGCTTCAGCGGCCAGTGAGACTCCTGATGCGATGCGGCGGGCATGGAAGTATTTCACAACATATAATCTGGATTATGATGTGGATCTTTCTCCTTTACAAGTGGTGGATTTGGGGGATGTGCGGCAACATGTGACGGATATCGCTATCTGCCACCGGAATATTATGGAGGCGATGGTAGCGATGCGAAAGCACCATCCTCATACGTTTCCGCTTGCATTGGGTGGAGATCACTCCATTACCGCCATGTTGATTAAAGGTTGGAAAGAGGTTCATCCAGAGGAGCGCATCGGAATTCTTCAGTTGGATACCCATTTTGATCTACGAAGTTTGGAAGATCAAGGTCCTAGTAATGGAACCCCAATTCGCAACCTGATTGAGAGCGGGACGGTTAGAGGAGAGGATGTATACAATATTGGGTTGCACGGCTTTTTTAATGCCAAATCGCTGAAATTGTATGCGGACCAAGTAGGTGTTAACTATGTAACGTTGCGGGAAGCTCGAAAGCATGGGTTGGAGCATGTGGTGCAGGCTGCTTTGGATGAGCTAAGTCATAAGGTAGATACGATCTATTTAACCGTGGATATGGATGTACTGGATATTGGTGTGGGTCCGGGAGCCCCTGCAGCGACTCCTGGCGGGATGCGAACAGAGGAACTTTTTGAAGCCGTCTATCTTGCCGGGAAGTGTCCTAAGGTAAAAGCGATGGATATTGTCTGTTTAGATCCCCATCGTGATCTGGCTAATGCGACAATAAAAGCAGGCGTCCATGTGATGTTATCCTTTTTGACAGGGATGATGAGTTGGAAAGAAGAATAGTCTTATTCTTTTTTACAATATGTAGTAAAATGGAATAAGGAGGGGTCCCCCCTCCTTATTCTTTATTGCTGTGAATAAAAGTTAAGGGGGAGGGAAGGAGATAGAATTTCATTATTTTTCCCATTGTTAGTAAGGGAGAGGGAATAAGTATAATTACAGGAGGAGACAGCATGAGACGTCTTTTCTCATGGGGATTGATCTTATTATGTGTTGTGTATTTGGTAGGTTGTTCGACAATAATAAAAAGCTTGGAAGAAGTAGTGGAACAAGAGGATTCCGAAGCAACTCAACCAGCAAAAAAACTAGGCCAGGCGGAAGATCTTTTGGAACAGATGAAAAAAGAGATGGAGAAAATGGCCGGGTATAGCTGGGAATCACAAGGTCAACAACAAATGAACATGGTAGAGGGTACAGCAACCACCGCTTTCCAATATGGAATGGATTTTCTGGACAATTCTCATTATATGATCGATATTGAAGTGAAGGTAAGTGCAGGAAGAATTAATAATGTAATGGAGATGGAAGTGATACGGGATGGGGATCAGGTCTATTTTTACGAACCAATCCTTAAAAAGTGGGAACGTACAAGAGAAGTGCCAGAAGAAATGACGGGATTGATGGGCATGGAATATTTTGATCCAGTAGAGTTAGTCAGTCTTCTCTCTCCACATGCCAACCAGATCATGGTTGCGGAAGAGGGGCAACATTGGAAATTGACTTTGGAGTTACAAGAGCATAAAGAAATAACACCTTTTATGAAGTATGCGATTGAAAATTTTCAGCGAAATAAAGATGTAAAAGCGAATGATATCACCTTCTCTGATTTAAAAATGACCATGCTGATTAATAAATCGAATCATCAATTGTCCCAAGTGGAACAAAGTCTCAAGGTGAATATGCCCATGACCTCTGGGGATAATCTGGATATTTCACAGAATTGGACCAACAAATTTAAGGGCGAAGTAAAGGAGCTCACCATTCCTGACGAAGCCAAAAATGCCCCCTTTGCTGATTAGTGATTGGTCCTATCTGAAAAAAGATGTATAAGCAGTTTGGATATAAAAAGGCCGCTTCATCTTTCGAAATGAAGGGCCTTTTAAAGTTATTCAATGGTACTTCTAGTTACATTTTCCCCGGCATATCCTCATTAGTTTTGAATGTATCCGAGGCAGGGGAGGAAGGGTTAAGAGAAATCGGATTGGACCAGAAGAAACTCATCATAAGGACCGACAGAAGTAGGATCTTGCCGACGTTTTTCACAACGGGTGCACCTCCTTTGGCTCTAGCTTTTCTTGTACTTGATACATATTTCGTGTACAATGAGCAAATTCCTGCTCGTCGGTATCACTCCATGCGCGAGCCAAAAGAAACCATGCTTTATACTCCTTTTTTTCGTACTGATGTTTTTGAGCCAATTTAGCGGCACGTTCTAGATACGGGATAGCTTCTTGTTCCTTGTTTTGAGCTAGATATAGTTCACCTTTAACCAGTAGGGCATCAATCAAACGGGGAATGGCATCATATTTTTCAGCATTGGAAATCGCCTTATCTAGAAATTCCTCGGCTTTTGACCATTTTTGTCGACGGAGGTAAAGCATTCCTAGTCGAGTGTAGGTAGTAGCAATTTTTTGTTGATAAGTAAGCTCTTCTTTCATACTAATGGCAACGTTAAAACAAGACTCTGCTTTATTCCAATTTTCAGTGGCCAAATAAATACTTCCCAGGAGGGTCCAATGATTAAACATGCTGTCATAATGAAAGTTAAGCTGAGCTAAGCTCAAACCTTCTAGGGCATATTTTTCTGCTTCATCCAACAGTCCTGAGCGGCGGAGCATTTCGGCCCGAACCCAATAAAAGCCGAGCATGTTCTCTGTTTGCCTAATTTTAGGGATTAAATGCCAGTTGTCTTGTATTACTTGGAGTCCCTCAGTAAAACGGTCCATCCGTTCTAAAAAAAGAGCTTTATTTCGGATGAGAATATACTTGAGTTCGTGGTCCTCACTGTTTTCATCAAAAGCTTTTAATCCACTTTCGTTATGTTGAAGGGCTTGTTCCATATCATTTTGAAAAAAGCTACATAAGCTCAGTAAGTTATAGCTGTGGGCTTCTATGTTTTTTTGTTTGCTAAAGGGATTTAGGTTAGCGAGACGAATAGTCTGATACAGTATCCGTTCTGCTCGTTTTAATTTTCCCTGTTCAAGAAAAGTGCGTCCTTTCCAGAGAGATACTTCTGCAGCATAAGGATGATCATCATCCAAGTCAAACTCTTCCAACTTCTTTAGAGCTTGATCGTATTGCTTTACCTTGATCAGAGATTCAATGACTGTAAGTTGGAATTGAATATCCCGAAGCTCTTGCTGCTCATCCATCAAAAGTTCAGGAAGCTTGTCCTTTATTTCTAATTTTTCCAGGAGGTATTGGATTTTGTCGTTGTGTACATGTGGTACACCACGTTCGATATTACTGATTGTTGCCTGGGAAATATTCTCATCCGCAAGATCATTTAAGCGTAGGCCTCTTTTTTTTCGCACTTTCCGAATTACTTCACCTAGTTCATTAATCGTTAGGGGGTTCATCCTTCGCCACTCCCTTTTCCAACCTGATCACTTGATCATATAATACTTTATTTACGAGTATTTGGCAATCAAATTCGGAAACATTTATATCAAATTTACTGTATTTGTAGAGCTTTTATAGTGATGACTTAGATAGAGAAATGAACGCTTATTCATTTAAAATAGCCGAGTGAGCAAGTTGGATATCAGGATATATCAACCTTTTATCTCTAAAAAAGAAGGGGAATTAGGTGACATTTTAAACTTTTGCTCACTACTCACTTATGTACGAGCAGACCGACCTATGGAGGGCTACCTGTGCTGGAATGGTTCGTCGATCTAAGGTCCAAAGGGAAGCTCATTGGCTTTTTCTCTTTGTAAAGGTAAATTAGTCCAACGCGGAGAAAGTTTAGAGCAAAGGATAGCAACTGTTGGTTTTATAAAAAGGAGGAGGAAGGGATTGACACATTATGCAGTGACGATCGGCCGCTTCCTGTTGGGCTTTATTTTTTTGGCGGCCGGAGTGAATGGAATGCTTATTTTTTTGGATTGGAGCCGCTTCTTCCTACGAGTCCTGAAGCGACGGCTTTTTTTAGTTGGGAATACTTATTGTTTTTAGAGAAAATGACAGAAATGGTGTGTGGACTCTTACTACTGCTGAATCGTTGGGTACCTTTGGCACTTAATATCTTAGCCCCCCTGGTGGTCAATATTTTTTTCTTTCAGTTTGTTGATCCTGGGTTATAACCTTTGGCGATTATTTTGGTTACTCTTCATATCTTTCTATTATGGATCTACCGAAGAAGCTTTCATGGACTGTTGCATAAGCATGCCAAAGACCAAGAAAAGGAAAGGATTAGGCAATCCAAAGGGGCATGATACATATAAAAATGAAGAGGCTATACATAATACCCTAGAATTAAAGTAAACACTTATCCCATAAAAAGAGGGGTGATCTAAGGTGACTCTTCATTTGCCTTGTGAAAAATCCGTATACTCTTTTAGCAAAGATCATTCACCAGCGATGACTGTATCCAGCCCGTCTCGGATCACGATTGAGACTTATGATTGTTTTACCAATCAACTTACTTCTGTAGAAAGTTTTTCTACAGTCGACTGGGAAAAGATTAATCCCGCTACTGGACCAATTTATATCGAGGATGCGGAACCGGGTGACATTTTAAAGGTTGTAATTGAAGAGATTGAGGTGGACAGGAGAGGAATATTAGCTACTGGGCCGCAGATCGGTGTTTTGGGTCATCGATTGGAAAAATTAACTGCAAAGGCCGTCCCGATTGAGGAAGGGAAGGCTATTTTTAATGAGCAAATTCGTATTCCTCTTCAACCGATGATCGGTGTGATCGGGGTAGCTCCAGCAGGGGATCCTATTTCATGTGGAACTCCAGGATCCCATGGGGGGAACTTGGATAGCAAGTTAATTAGAGAAGGGGCTACTCTCTACTTCCCCGTTTTTGCTCAGGGAGCGCTCTTTGGATTGGGAGATCTTCATGCGGCGATGGGGGATGGTGAGATCGGTGGCTCCGGCATAGAAATCCCAGGAAAAGTGACAGTACAGATTGAGGTGATAAAGGGACATCAAATTCCTAATCCTCGGTTAGAAAATGAGACGCACTTTGTCACAATTGCTTCTGCTTCAACCCTGGATCAGGCAGTGTTTACTGCTGTAGAGGAGATGATCGATGAGCTGTCACCTTATTTCAATCTTACCTTAGCGGAACTGACCATGTTGCTTAGTGCTGTGGGGGAGACACAGGTAAGCCAAGTAGTCAACCCTTTGAAAACGGCTCGTTTTGCCATACCTAAATGGTTGTTAGAGCAATATAAGGTAACCCTCTATAAAAACTGATTCAAGGACAAATGTCAGTGAGAAAAGGAGCCTGGGTTAATGATTTATGTTTTAATCGTTAGGAATGAGTCCCCATGAAATGATAAATCCAAAAGGGTATGGGATGGGGCCATAAGCTCTTTGCTTACAAGCAACGGGGCGAAATGGCCTAATCCAATGCCCAATTTAAAATTCATAATATAGCTGCTCAATGCAATTATAAGGGTTAATTACATTGTTCAACAAAGGGAATATAGGATTACCCAGTCACAAATTGATTCTTCTTAATCTGGGAATTGGTTGTTAATATGCAAAGAGGAGGATGTAGCAAAGTTAAAATCTCTCATCGATAAAAATAAGTGTTGTGACTTTCGATTTGATTCAGCATAATACCTCGTTTATCTTTTTCAATAGTCATTGCTTTTTTCCTTTATTTTCTTCTATCTTTTTCAATAGTCATTGCTTTTTTCCTTTATTTTCTTCAAAATATTTTACCCGTTCTTCAAAGCTTACTTCTTTATAAACTTGATGAAGCATCCATACATAACCAAAAGGATCTAAAAAGATTGCATTTTCTATACCGAATTCATGCATCTCCGTTATTGGTTGAATCTCCTTACAGCCTAAATCTAAAGCTTTCATATATGTCTCCTTAATGTCGGGGACCATAACATTAAACCAAACGGTTTTTGGATGATCTTCAGTCGGAGCAATTAATTGAAAGTCCTGATTTTCATCTAACAGATGAAAGCGAGCGCCATAAAGTGAAAAGATCGCTTCATTTTCGCCTCGATCAAAAATTGGTAACTTCCACTCGCTCAATCTCGAATATTTTTTCGTAGAACTCTAACGCTTGAATACTATCTTTTACAACCATATCAATCTCAACACCAACAATTTTCGACACCAGCTAGCCTCCTCTTCCAATTGATCCTCTTATTGATTATTTTCTCCATTTATTAACAAAAGTATACAGAATCAATTTTCGTTTAAGTGGATTTCTTACTTTTAAGTATGCGTGGTAAATAAATAAAAAACCAAGGTGGAAAGTCAGTCCGACTTTCCATCATGATTGCCACTATCCATGGAAGGATGTATTCGCTTTTCCTATCCATCATCCAATAAAAAAAGCCCCTATAAGGGGCTTCTATCTATCCTTCCGTTCCAGTATCAGGTGGTTCGACTGGAGTGGTAACTGGTGGTGGGTTATTGCCATTACCGTTACCATTGTCATTACGCGGTGGATGGACGGGTTGTTGGTTCCTTCGATTTCCTCCCTGGTTGTTTCTTCCTTCATTATTTTGATTGCCATTTTCGTTATTGTTTTCGCCTTCTTTTTTCTCTACTTGGCGATTACACTCAAAACATTTATGAGGCAAGGGAGGTTGTGGTTTAAAACGGCTTCCCTTCGGAGAAAGCTCTGGGTCTGCTTTATTGATCGCCCGGAAAATATCTCCCCAGATGAGTCGAGCGAGCTGGTCGTTGATGCGATGGTTGTAATCATAGCCAACCCAGACCCCCAAAGCAATTTCCGGAGTATAGCCGATAAACCAGACATCATAGGCATTGTTTGTTGTTCCCGTTTTTCCTGCAGCATCATAGCCTGCGGTTACCGGGGAGATCAGCCTTTGTCCGGTACCACTACGGATTACATCCCGAAGCATATCGGTAGTCCAGTAAGCAGCCTGAGGTGAGTATACTTGGACTGGATTGGGTTCATGTTCGTATACGACATTTCCTTCGGAATCGACAATTTTTTCGATCATGTAGGGTTCGTTAAACTTTCCTTCGTTTGCAAGAGTAGCAAAGCCGGAAGTCATCTGTTCTACCGTAAAGCCATAGGTGAAACCGCCAATCGCAGAGGCTTCTCCGTCGTTTTCATGAACAGGAAACTCCATTTTTCGCAGGTAGTCCAGTCCATTTTGAACTCCTACTGCGCGAAGTGCTTTAATGGCAGGAATATTGTATGACAGAGCTAGAGCACGACGGGCGGTAATGGGACCGGCATAGCTTCCTGTATAGTTGCGATAAACGTGGTTTCCACTACGCAATTCCTCATCAATGATTATAGATTCAGGTGACATTACCCCGCGATCCAATGCAGGGCCAAAGTCAAGAAGCGGCTTGATCGTCGATCCCGGTTGACGTCTGGAGTCTAGGGCATGGTTTTTTTGGTTCTTGCTAAAGTCACGGCCACCAACAAAAGCAAGTAGTGCACCTGTTTTTACATCGATCAGTGTAGCTCCTACTTCTTCCTGAGCGTTTTTGATCACTTTTCCGTTTGCCAGTCGGAGATTGTGAGGGGGTCTAAAACGATTTTTATTTGTGGCTGCTTTATTCATCGAATCATAGAGCTTCTGATCAATGGTCGTATAAATTTTGTATCCACCGGTTAAGACTTGCTTTTTATACTCTTCCAGTGTGACACGATATTTTCCTTGTTTGCTTAGCTCTGCAGGATCATGGCCATCCAGTTCCATTAGAATTTTGGCTGCTCGTTCTTCCAACTCCATGTTGATGAAGGGGTATTTTTCCTGTGCCATTTGACCCCGCTCACGGACCAAAGCCCCTTCAATATCATAGGCTAGGGCTTCCTTATATTCTTTTTCGTTAATTTTCCCGTATTCCAGCATTTTGTCGAGGACCAGCTTCATGCGCTTTTTGCCTCGCTCCAAATTCTTTTCGCCACGGAACGGGTTATAGTCGTTGGGGCGTTGTACCATTCCGGCAATATATGCAGCT
Source organism: uncultured Thermoactinomycetaceae bacterium (assembly GCA_937975135.1). Classification (GTDB taxonomy): domain Bacteria; phylum Bacillota; class Bacilli; order Thermoactinomycetales; family CALJVA01; genus CALJVA01. The sequence goes on from CALJVA010000167.1 coordinate 21,330, forward strand.
TGTGGGATATTTAAATCCTTGGCATCAACGCCAAACATCCCACGAGCAGCCGCTTGGACGCCAAGCATATTTCGTCCGTGTGCTGCCTTACCAAAATAAAGGCTGTTAAGATAGGCCGTCATGATTTCATCTTTGTCAAAAAATCTTTCCATTCTAAGTGCAATAAAAACTTCCTTCGCCTTACGATCATAGGATTGTGTACGGTCCTCGAGAATTGTGTTTTTAACCAACTGTTGGGTGATTGTACTTCCCCCGGTTTGTACACTGTTTTTGGTTACCGTTTGAAGTACCGCCCGCATGAGCGACCGTGGTACAATTCCTTTATGCTCATAGAACTCCCGATCTTCAATAGCGATCAGGGCATCGATTAAGTGTGGACTTACCTCTTTAGCTTGAACTACTTTGCGATCCTCATCGGCTCGCAGTTTTCCTATCGGTGTTCCATCCCGGAAGAAAGCTTCACTCGTCTGTGACCAGTTAGTAATGCGTTTTTCAAGTGAATCTTTATCGCGGACTGGCTCATCCTTTACAAGTGAGGCGACAAACCCAGCTGCTACGCCAATGGTGGCCATAGAGCAGGTAACGAGTATGACAAATAGAATAAAAAGGGTATAAAAGAAACCTCGTAAAACTCGCCTCCACCGTTTTGGAGAAGGAGATTTTTGGTCTTTCATTGACAAACACGCAGCATACTCCCCGATGTAGGAAGTAGCCGCACCTCCCCTCGATGTAATAATGCGAAATGGACGGTTCTCTTAATTTGAAAACCATCCACTTGAAAAAGATGACCCATTGTCTGATCGATCCCCATCACAGAGAGTGATGAGATCGACATGGGCGACTTGATTCTCTGTTTGTTCCTAGGGTAATATTATATCACAGCTTGCGAAGCTGAAGTTGTAAAAAATGAGTGAAGCAATAAATTTACCATGAAAATAGTTGAAAGCGAAGAACAGGCGGAGTAGTTGATGAAGGAGTGAATTCAGAGAGCTGGTGGAAGGTGTGAACCAGCCATCCTCATCAATGAATTACACCTGGGAGCTTTGCGATGCGCCGGTTTATCCAAGGTGAATCGCACGGGTTAAACCCCGTTATCCGAAAGAGTGGAAGGCGGAGTAGAAACGCTTTCAATAAGGGTGGTACCGCGGAGACCCCGTCCCTTGAGGGTGGGGTCTTTTTGTGTTAAGAAAAAGGAGGAGTGAATGTGGTGTCTCACAATGAAAAACTGGATCCAGAAGTAAAAAGAGAAGTGGAGCGTCAGTTGGCTGTGATTCGTCGTGGAACGGCAGAGATCATCACCGAAGAAGACCTGCGAAAAAAATTGGTCCGTTCCATTCAAACCAAAAAACCGTTGAAAATTAAATTGGGTTTAGATCCAACTGCACCGGATATTCATATTGGTCATACAGTAGTACTTCATAAGCTTCGCCAGTTTCAAGAGCTGGGCCATATTGTGCAACTGTTGATCGGTGACTTTACAGGACGGATTGGGGATCCTACTGGACGATCAGAAACCCGACGTCAGTTGACCGAAGAAGAGGTCCAAAAGAATGCTGAAACCTATACACGTCAATTGTTTAAAGTATTAGATCAGGAAAAAACCGAGATTCATTTTAATAGTAAGTGGCTTAGCTCTCTTAGTTTTTCTGATGTTGTTGAATTGGCATCGAAGTGCACTGTTGCTCGCATGTTAGAGCGAGATGATTTTTCCAAACGCTATCATAGTGGACAGGCGATCAGTGTACATGAATTTTTTTACCCACTTATGCAAGGATATGATTCCGTTGCCTTAAAATGTGATATTGAATTGGGAGGAACAGATCAAACTTTTAATTTACTGATGGGTCGCCAATTGCAACGTGATTATGGACAGGAAGAACAGGTAATTATTACAATGCCGCTCCTTGAAGGGCTTGACGGTGTCAAGAAAATGAGTAAAAGTTTGGGCAATTATATTGGGATCGATGAGCTACCACAAGAGATTTATGGAAAGGCCATGTCGATTCCTGATGAATTAATGCCTAAATACTTTGAGTTAACCACTGATTTGTCAGCGGAAGAACTGGATCAGATAAAAGAAGGCTTGGCAGAAGGAAAGATTCACCCGCGAGATGGGAAGATGCGCCTGGCCCATACACTGGTACGTATGTATCACGGAGAAGAAGCCGCCAATAATGCTGAGCGCCATTTCCGAACTGTCTTTCAACAGAGAAGTTTGCCGAAGGATATAGAAGAAGTAGTGATTGAGGCAAGTGAGTTGGAGGAAGGACGGATCTGGATCGTAAAGCTGCTATCACTACTCGGATTGGTTTCCTCCAATGGGGAAGGGCGCCGAATGATTCAACAAGGGGCGGTTAGGATCAATCAAGAGCGGATTAATGATATAAATAGCCAAATCCGGCTTGAAGAAGGAATGGTTGTTCAAGTTGGTAAACGGAAGTTTGCCAAGGTGAAATTGGGATAATTGAAAAAAGCCCACCAGTCAAGGTGGGCTTATCGTCTTATCGTGAGTAGAACTCAACGATCATGCTCTCATTGATTTCCGCAGGCAGTTCGCTGCGCTCAGGCAAACGAACATAAGTTCCTTCTAGCTTGGCCTCATCAAAGGAGAGATAATCGGGTCGATAGGAGTTCTCCTCCAACGCTTCCTTGATGATGGCCAGTTTGCGACTTTTTTCGCGAAGACCGATAACATCTCCCGGCTTTACCTGATAAGAGGGTCGGTCTACTTTGTTGCCATTCACGGTAATATGACCATGGAGGATTTCTTCAATTTGTTCAAGAAGAGGGAGCGGAAGATGGAGAAGAGCTTCCTTT
>CALJVA010000168.1 GCA_937975135.1 uncultured Thermoactinomycetaceae bacterium
CTTGGGCTTTAAGGTGAAGAATCCAAAGCTAAGCAATAAGAAATTGCGTCAAGCCATTTACTATGGAATCAACCGTCAGGCTATGGTAGATGGAATTCTCAGAGGACACGGAACAGTATTGAACCAGCACATGCCAGATGCAAGCTGGGCAGCTAACGAAAAGCTGAAAGATGCTTATCCCTATGATCCAGAGAAAGCAAAGCAGATCCTTGAAGAAGCAGGATACAAGGATATTGATGGTGATGGCTTCGTAGAAGATCCAGACGGTAAGAAGTTAGAGATTAGCCTTGACTATCCAACTGGAAACCCCAACCGGGAAAAAGCAGCCGTGTTGATCGGTGAGGATTTGAAAAAGATTGGTATCAATGTGAATGTAAAACAACCACGTGACTTTGCTATCCATAGTGATGCTGTGGAGAAGGACAAAGTTGAAATGTGGTTAATGGGTTGGTCCTTGACACCGGATCCAGATCCAAGCGGTATCTGGGGCAGCAAAGACAACTGGAACTTCCCCCGCTGGGAAAACAAGAAGAGTGATGAGCTGATCCAGAAAGCAAGATTGGAGCTGGATCGTGAAAAAGCGAAAGAAATCTACGCTGAGTGGACCGAACTTGTTGCCGAAGAAGCACCTTATGTGTTCCTCTTCTCAGAAAACAAAATCGAGGCTTGGAACAACCGGGTAAAAGGGGTAACCTTCGACTGGCGTGGAGCCATTGAGCACTACAAGTTCACTGAGTGGTGGATTCCAAAAGATCAGCAATAACACATTAAGCGCGACCTGAAAGATTGAGGGCGTGTAGCTAGGAGACTACGCGATACGCCCTCCTTTTTGTGTCGCGAGAGAGGAGGAAAAGGGATGGCCCAATATATTGTGCGCCGGATTCTTATTTCAATCCCCATGCTACTCATAATATCTGTTATTGTTTTTACAATATCTCAATTGGCTCCTGGGGATGCCTTTACCGGTCAACTGGACCCCAAATTAGACGCGGAATATTTTGAAGAAATGCGCAGAGCCTTTGGCTTGGATAAGCATCCTGTGGAACAATATTATATGTGGTTTACCAATCTTCTTAAGGGCGAGCTGGGTATTTCCTTTAGTTATAAATTGCCTGTTAGTGATTTAATCGTCGATCGGATTGGCAACACCATCTTTCTTGCTTTTTGTTCCTTGGTACTTACCTATGGATTGGCAATTCCCTTAGGAATTTTTTCGGCACAGCGTCCTTATAGTATGTTGGATTATACGATGACTACAACATCCTTTGTTCTTTTGTCCATGCCCAGTTTCTTTGCCGGACTTTTGCTGATTTATCTTTTCTCTTTTACCTTGGAATGGTTTCCTTTTAGCGGTACGCAGACAATGGGCGCTGGATATACCGGGATCAGTTATGTGATCGACAAGTTACATCATGTGTTTCTACCTGCGGTTACCCTTGCATTGATTTCAATTGCTTCTTATACACGGTATATTCGCTCAAGTGTGTTGGATGCTAAGAAACAAGATTATGTGCGCACGGCGTTTGCGAAGGGGCTTGCTTCGTCTGTGGTTTTGCGTAAACACGTTTTGAAAAATGCCTTATTGCCTTTGATTACTCTCTTTGGATTGGACTTGGGTGTCTTCTTATCTGGAGCGGTAATTACAGAAACCATTTTTACCTATCCTGGTTTGGGCCAATTATATATAGAGTCTATCACGAACCGTGACTACCCGATTATTATGGCCCTTAGTATGATGGGAGCAGTTTGTGTATTGGTAGGTAACTTAATCGCGGATATTTTATATGCAGTGGTTGATCCACGTATCCGATATGATTGAGAGGTGAACAATTGATGCAAAAATCATCTTCTGAGGTGGCACAGAAACCCACCGATCCGACTAATCCAAAGCTGGATAAGGAACAGCGTAAAGGAAAATCCCCTTTCCAACTGGCATACCGCCGATTTGTAAAGAACCGGATGGCAGTGGTTGGGCTGATTTTGTTGACCATTATTGTTTTGATTAGTGTTTTTGCTCCGCTGCTCACCTCTCATGATCCGCTGGAATCGGACATGTATAATATAGAAGCACCACCTAGCGATGAACATATACTTGGAACGGACGATATGGGTCGTGATGTATATGCGCGTCTCCTCTATGGAGGGCGGATCTCCTTATTGATTGGTCTGCTTACCATGATCTTTACGGTACTGATCGGTGCAGTGCTCGGGGCGATTGCCGGCTACTATGGGAAGTGGATTGATACGCTGATTATGCGGTTTACAGATATTATGCTTACCTTTCCCTTTTTACTCTTTGTGTTATTTCTCATCTCGGTTTTAGAAGAGACCTCGGTAACCGTCTTGATCGTAGCTTTGGCCCTTACCAGCTGGCCAACAACGGCGCGGATCGTGCGGGGAGTTTTCCTCTCTCTTCGTGAGCAGGAATTTGTTTTGAGTGCCCGGGCAATTGGAGGCAGTGACAGTCGTTTGATCTTTCGCCATATGATTCCAAACGCCCTGGCTCCGATTATTGTAAACGCTACACTCCTGATGGCCGTTACTATTTCAGCGGAATCAGCGCTGAGCTTTCTTGGGTTCGGTGTTCCCCAGCCTACACCAACCTGGGGGAACATGTTAACCAATGCGATGAATATACGGGTCTTGTCAGATCAACCCTGGCTATGGATTCCACCTGGAGTCATGATTGTTCTCGCTGTACTGGCGATCAACTTTATCGGGGATGGTTTACGGGATGCCTTTGACACAAAGATGTCAGATAATAAATGATACTAGTGTAGAAGACCGTTGCGTTTCGTCGCGCACGGTCTATTTTTATTTTTTCGCTATCTTAATAAAAATGTGTTGATTCAAAATTATTGTTGCCAGAATAAGCGGGAAAGTAGTATAATTTACTAAAAAGGGGGTATATACATAAGAACAGGAACATTTAGCCGTGACTATTTACAGAATATTATTTCTGGACAGGTTAGTCATACTATTTAGGAGGTATTAACAAGGTGAAACGAAAATCATTTTTGTTGATGATGTCCATCATCCTTGTTCTCTCTATGTTTATTGCCGCTTGCAGTTCCAAGGATGCGGGTTCCGGAGAAGGTAAGGGTGAAGGAAATCCAGAGTATGGAGGACACGTCACTCTGTCGATGTTTAGTGCGCCCAAAGGGCTCTTTAATATCATTTTTTATGAGGACCAGTATGATAACTATGTGCTAAATTATACAACCGAGAGCCTGTGGGCTTACGATGATAAAATGCAATTAACCGTTCCACTCCTTGCAGAAAAGTGGGAGTTATCTGATGATGGGAAGGTTGTAACGATTACCTTGCGAAAAGATGCCAAATGGTCTGATGGAGAACCCATCACAACAGATGACTTCATTTTTACCTGGGAGACCATCGCTTCCAAGGAGTATACTACGGAAGCTAAAGCCCCACGATATTATGCAGTAGAACAGATTAAAGGCGCTGCTGAGATGCATGAAGGAAAAGCCGATTCCCTCTCAGGTGTGAAGAAGATCGATGATCATACCATGGAAGTAGAGTTTACAGAAGCAACAGCCAATGCATTGGACAACTTGTGGCCTTCTCCAATTCCTAAACATGTTTTTGATGGGATGAGCGTTGTGGAGATGAAAAATTCAGGTGCGTCGAGGAACGCTGGAGAAATTGTAACAAGTGGTGCTTTCAAGTTTAAGGAAGCGAAAAAGAATGAATATGTGATCTTAGAGAAAAACCCTCACTATTATGTTGAAGGGCGCCCCTATTTGGATGAAATCCACTTGAAAGTGATGACCCAGGATGTTGCCATGGGCGCGTTAAAGAACGAACAGATCGATTTTCTGGGACAGATCAACCCGGCAGAGTTTGATACCATTAAGAAGATGGATCATGTCACCATCAAAGAAACCCAAGACTTAGCCTATCAATATCTGGGCTTTAAGGTGAAAAACCCAAAGCTAAGCAATAAAAAGCTGCGTCAGGCGATCAGCTACGGAATCAATCGAAAAGCGATGGTAGATGGTTTGTTAAGGGGACACGGGACGGTATTAAATCAGCACATGCCTGATGCTAGCTGGGCCGCCAACGAAAAATTAAAAGATGCCTATCCTTATGATCCAGAAAAAGCAAAGCAAATTCTTGAAGAAGCAGGATATAAAGATGTTGATGGGGATGGTTTCGTAGAAGATCCGGATGGGAAAAAGTTAGAGATCAGTCTTGATTATCCCACAGGAAACCCTGTCCGAGAACGATCGGCGATCCTGATTGGTGAAGATTTGAAAAAAATTGGCCTAAATATTAAAGTAAAATCGCCCCGTGACTTTGAATCCCATTCTGATGCGGTGCAGAAGGACAAAGTGGAAATGTGGCTGATGGGTTGGTCATTGGTACCTGATCCAGATCCAAGCGGTATCTGGGGCAGCAAGGCCAACTGGAACTATCCGCGGTGGGAAAACAAGAAAAGTGATGAGCTCATGAAAAAAGCAATCACCGAATTGGACCAAGAGAAGCAGAAAGAGATTTATGCTGAGTGGACTGAGTTGGTAAGCGAAGAAGCGCCGTATGTCTTCCTGTACACCCAGAACCGAATTGAAGCCTGGAACAACCGGGTAAAAGGGGTTACCTTCGATTGGCGCGGTGCGATTGAACACTACAAATTTATCGATTGGTGGATTCCCAAAGACCTACAATAAAAACAAAATGAAAAAATAGAGGGCATGAAGCTATAGCTTCATGCCCTCCTGCTTTTTCATTTAGGACTTCTGAGAGATTGAATACAACAGTTATGGTAATATTTGTTAGTCTTCATTAGGCAGCCCATTCATGCCACTGGTATATTTTATGTCGATACTACAAAGTTAACAACCGCATTGAGATTTTGTACCTGATCCTTCACAGGTTGTATAGAGCATTCCAAATGGGTGACATACTGGGTGATGCCAGTCACACCATTGTCTCACTGGTTTACATGCCAATGAAGATGATGGGTTAAATTCAGATGCACCAGTTAATTTTTCAAGAAATTTACTCATCATTATCCCTCTCCTTTTTTCCAGTGACATGAATGGGCAGCTCAATGAAAGAGAATTTAAGTAGCTTGATCAGCAAGAGGTAGAATTTTAGATAAAATATCTTCGGATGTATCTGAAACATGTTCGACAATTTGTGCTGTATTGATATACATATAGGTGGGAAGTAAGCGAACCTTAAAGCGATGAAATACATGCTCGTCCGCTTGTAAGACGAGAAAGTGACCCCTATAAAGTTGATAGATATAGTCACTATATTGGCGATAGGCTTTTTCGTCCTGGGCATCCTTCGCATTTATTACCATGAGAACAAATTTTATGTTGATTTTTAGATTTTTGGTATTTAAATACAATGACTCCAGATGTGGGTAACAGTATGGACAAGTCGTATCAACGAAAATAAGTAAGAGATTATTTTTAGATAGGTGATCTAGATCGTATTGTTTCCCCTGGCAAGATTGTAGTTTGAAATAAGGAGCTTTTTTTCCCAGTAAAGCATATTTGCTAAGCTGTGGGTTATCATTGGAATGAGAATCATCTTTTGAGAGATGATTTTGACTATTTTTTAACTGGAAAAAAAGTATTTTAGCTAAATAAAATGTTCCTGCAATACAAATCAGGAATAGGAACACAACTATTGATGTGAGGGTCATTAGAATCCTCCCAAGTGAACAGTAGATCTATCGGTCCATTTTATTGTCGCTATTTTTATATTGAATAGTCGGACGATTACATGTTATCATAATACCTAAATACATAATTGTCAATATATATCGTACATTTAAAATCGTTTGCTATCTATGGAGGTCTCAATGATAATCTTCTTTTATTTAAAAATGATTTTTGTCATTTTGTTTTTTTCAACCGCAATCCATAAAGTCAGATACCGAAAGCGTCATGTACAAGCAATAAAAGCATACGAAATAATAAAAGAGGAGTGGGCGAGTCTCTTTTTTTACATTTTTCTTATTTTCGAAGGATACATCAGTCTTTCGCTGATATTGACTGGCTTTACAATTTACAATACATTAGTCTGCTTACTATTACTTTCCGTTTACACGATTGCAGTGGGGATTAATCTCGCACGAGGTAGGCGAAATCTTTCATGTGGCTGTGGGGGAGTATTGGAAAGTGAGCAATTAAACTTCGGAATTGTCTTTCGAAACCTCTTTTTAATGTGTCTCTTTCTACTATCTTTTTTTCTACAAGACCTCGTGTCTCACCCCTTAACTGTAGATCAAATGATATCGATTGCTTTAATCGCTGGCAGTTCCCTTCTTGTCATCGGTATAGGTAAAGAGATTAAAAAATTAAAGGTAACTTTGGGGAAGCTATCCCAAAAATTTTTTTAACGAGGTGTTGAGACGAGATGTCTACGATATATCAAATTATTTTAATAGGGACATTGACTCTGGTCGTAATACAACTTGGTATCGTTTATATGCTAGCTCGATTTATCGGGAACTTTATCAATGAAATCCGCAGTTATCGCGGAATACGGATTGGTGGATTGGAAGTGGGTGATGAAGCACCGATTTTTCGGGAATTAGACCATCAAAAGAAAAGTGTTTCTTTAAAGCGATTAATCTCGGAGAAAAATGTAGTACTTCTGTTTATCAGTACCAAATGTCCAACATGTAAAGAGTTGTTAACTCAGCTTAAGAAGATCACAGAGGCATACAACGTGCATTTTGTTTTGATTAACAATGATAAAGAAAGTGATGATCGGGAGATCGTCAAAATGATTCCAAAGGGTGTGTTCTATATCCGTTCCACTCAAATCGGGCATATTTATTTCATCGATCGAGTACCTACTGCTTTGATAATTAATCAGGCAGGGATTATTGAAAAGCAAAATGCTATAAACAGTGTAGGTGGGCTCTGGAATATCTTATTAAATGAAGAGCGGATTGCTTCATAATCACGAAAAAAGCCAACTCAAATCTGAGTTGGATTTTTATTCTTTACAGTAGTAAAGGAGGCGTCGTTGCCTTGAGTAAAATAACGCAAGTCTTATATGCTGTGGGATACTCCTTCCGTTTTATATGGCAATCGAATAAACGCTATTTATTCTATTCTGTATTAATTAAAATCTTTATAGGAATCTTGCCTCTATTGGGTGTCTATTTACTAAAAGAATTAATTGATTCCATTGTTTTAGTAGCTCATAACAAAGGAAATATATCAACCGCCATTTATCTTCTTGTCGCCCAGTTATTGATTGTTTTAGGAGGATACCTACTAAATTTCTTATCGGAGGTCAACGAGAAGAAATTGGATAATCTCGTAGGCTTAAAGGTGAAAGAGTCTATTTTAAATAAAGTGAATCGAATTCCTTATATAACCTTTGAAAACCCTGTGTTTTATGATCAATTTCAGCGGATACATAACAACCAATCTCAAATCATGTCCATTGTGAAAGATGCTTTGGAATTTGGAGCTAATTTACTTACGATCATCTCATTAACCCTATTCCTTTTTCAAATTCATTGGGCGATCGTGCTGATATTATTTGTTTGTGTTATATCTTTGTTTTTGGTTGAACTCTTTTTTGGAAGCAAGCGTTATCAATTAATGTGGTTTTTAACTCCTTATTCAAGAAAAGAAATGTATGTTTCTCATCTGTTAAGTAATCGTCAAGCTCTCAAGGAAATTCGCTTGTTTCGATTAGGTGAGCACTTAATAGAGGAGTGGAGGAAGCTATTTTTACTGAATGCTCGTGAGTCATTAAAATTGGTTAAAAAGCAGGGTTTTTGGGTCCTGATGGCGGAAATAATCATGAGTTTAACCTATGCAATTTGTGGACTTTTTATTATTTTCCTTGTTGTAGGCGGAAAGATATTAGTAGGTGAATTTGTTGCGGTGTTACAAGCTGTCCAAAATGTGCAAAGTGGATTTGGAAATAGTGCCCGATCACTCTCGAAGTTTTATGAAGGAAGTCTTTACATCCGAGACTTTGAGGAATTTCTTTCAATTAAGGAATTAAAGAAAACTTCCCTCATCGAAGTCAGAGAAATTAAAAAGATTGTAGTTGAACATTTGCGATTCCAATATCCAAACCAATCTACCCCAGCGATAAAGCAGATGGAAAAGCTTGTTATACAACCTGGAAAGAAAATAGCCATTGTTGGTGATAACGGCTCAGGTAAGACAACATTTATAAAATGTCTTACAGGACTGTATCATACAGAGCCTAATATGATTAAAGTGAATGATCTATCGATTCATCAAGTTGATCTTCAAACATACCAAAACCGAATTGCCGCTTTGTTTCAGGACTTTAACAAGTATGATTTTTCTGTTCGAGACAATATTGGTTTCGGTCGAGTAGAGGAGCGGGAGAATTTACATTCGATACGGCAAGCGGCGGATCAGATGGGGATGGATAAATATATATCCTCTCTTCCCGAGGGGTACGAGTCGATACTAGGTAGATTGTTTTCAGGGGGGAATGAACTATCGGGTGGACAATGGCAAAAAATCGCTTTAGCTCGAGCGATTTTCCGAGACAGTGATTTAATCGTATTAGACGAGCCAACTTCGGCACTGGATCCCAAAGCTGAAATTGAAATTATTGAGAATCTCTTTCAACTTGCTGAAAAGAAGGCAGTAATTCTTGTTACTCATCGATTAGGAGCTGCTTGTTTGGCGGATGAAATACTCGTCATGCGGGATGGGACAGTGATTGAGCAAGGAAGTCATGAAGAGCTACTAAAGTTACAGGGGGAATACTACAAAATGTATTGTTCCCAATCCCAGTGGTATCGTCCGCAAGAAGAAGTTTTGCACACTTAACAAATTAATCTTGATTTCGAGTGTGAAAGCTTGTGGTTGATTCAGATACATAGTGTAAATGATTTGATAAAGGCCATCGTGTTTTAACGAGGGTCTTTTTTTATGAGTTTACACTCTCTTGTTCCTTGCAATGAATGTTGAGTGATAGGCTTATGTGTCATTTAATGAGGTATCATGTGATGGGGAGTGTCGGCCTGAGGGGGAGGACATACAATGGTTAAAGAATAAAAGAGCAAAAAAGAGCATGAAGGAAAGAGGAATTTTGTAGTACAGGATTCCTGGACAAAAAGAATGGTTAGGGACTGATTACGACTGATCACGGGCTTCATATTGGCCAATCATTCAGGCTTTGAACCTGTTTTTATAGCTACAAAGGTTCAGAATTACGACGGAGTGAGGAGCGAAGAGAAACATGAAGATAGAGAAAACCTCACAAGCAATTGGGATTTTAGATTCAGGAGTAGGAGGACTAACTGTAGTAAAAGAGGTGATGCGGCAGCTTCCTCAGGAAAAAATTTTTTATTTTGGGGATCGTAAGCGCTGTCCTTATGGGCCTCGTCCTCCCAAGGAGGTGCTTCAGTTTACACAAGAAATTGTCGATTTCTTAACCAAATTTTCATTAAAAGCGCTGATTATTGCGTGTAATACTGCAACAGCTGTAGCATTAGAGCAGATTCAAAAAGAAGTAGAGATTCCCGTTCTCGGTGTGATTGCACCTGGAGCTAGAGCTGCTCTTCGAGAATCTTTGCAAAAACGAATTGGTGTGATTGGTACAGAGGGAACCATACAAAGCCGAGCCTATGAAAAGGAATTAAAGCGCTTGGAACCGAGCGCTTTTGTGATCAGCCATGCTTGTCCGTCCTTGGTTCCTTTAGTAGAAAGCGGAATCAAAAGTCGAAAGATGGCGCTTGAAGAAGTGAGGAGATCCTTATCTCCCCTCAAAAGGTATAAGTTAGATACTTTAATTTTAGGTTGTACTCATTACCCATTACTTGCTGACTTAATCCAGCAAGTAATGGGAGACGATGTTAATCTAATTAATTCGGCAGAAGAGACGGCCCGAGAACTCGGGGAGATTTTGCAAACTAATTTTTCTTCTATAGGAAACAAGCAACTGGATCCCCCTTGTCATCATTTTTTTACCAGTGGCGAAGCAGAGGATTTTCAACTTTTGGCAGAAAAGTGGTTAGGACAGAAGGTTTCAGTGAAACAGATAAACTTAGATGATCCTAGTAAAAATACTTATATTCAATAAAAACGATTGGAAGGTATGGATCTTAGTAGATCATTCCTCCTTAGGATCTTTGGACAAAAAGGTATGAAAGGGGACTAAGGCTCGTATACATGTACAGAGAGACGGAGTAAAGCGTGGTCTGAGGAAGGTTAATCGATTATTTTTGGTTCACGTTTTGCTCCCACTATCTTTGATCCGAGGAGGGAATCGGATGCGCAGGAAGATCGCGCATAAGTATCTTGTCTTGGTTCTTATTCCGCTTCTATTGACGGGGTGTTTATTTGGTCCAGAAGAGAATACAACAACCCCTATTGATCCACCCCCGAAGGAGAGTAATCAGAAGGAGGATTCTTCAGCAACCGAAAATCAATCTTCCGCAGTTGCTGCAGACGAAAAAAGTGGTGTGGAATTGTACGTGAAAGGGGAAGAAGGTTATTTGGTTCCTTATACTGTAGGGTTACCCCGTGTGGAGGGGATCGCAAAAGAGGCGATTTCCTATCTTGTGAAGGAAGGGCCGTCTAAAGGACTTTTACCTAAAGGGCTAAACGCAGTATTACCAAAAGGAACTGAAGTAAAAGGGATTAATATTAAAGATGGTACTGCTACAGTAGATTTTTCTCAAGAATTCCTCTCTTATAAAGAAGATGAAGAAGAAGATCTCTTAAGTTCCATTACTTGGACGCTTACTGGATTTGATTCCATTCAGCGGGTAAATATCCAAGTAAATGGCCATCCTTTAGAAGTAATGCCGAAAAAGAAGACTCCGGCACAAAATCTAACACGAAAAAGTGGAATCAACCTTGAGTTATCTGAAGGGGTAAATATCGGACAAAGTATGCCTGTCATCTTATATTTTTTGGGACAGTTGCCGGATAACAGTGTGGTTTATGTCCCTGTGACTCGGATGGTAAATCAAAAGGATGATGTGGCTGAAACGGTCTTAAATGAATTGGTAAAAGGACCAAAGCAGGAAAGTGGATTAAGTAGTGCTTTAGCAGCGACAACAAAAGTGAACAGTATCAAGATACAAGGTGACACCGCGAATGCCGACTTTGGGGAGCAAATCTTGCAGCCTGGATCTGAGCAGAAAGTATCAACTGATGCAATGCGAACAATTGTTTTATCCTTGACAGAAAACACTTCTGCAAATAAGGTAAATATCACAGTAGACGGAAAAACCAATGTGGGAAGTAAGCCCGCAACAAGACCGAAGAGAATTAATCCGAGTGATGTGTAATAAAAAGAATATAGGAGAGGAGGGTGGAACCAGCAATGGATCTCCCTCTTTTCTTTTTAGCACATTAGAGCCTCATGGGTATGCTATAATAAGATGACTTTTGTTGACAGGGGGGAAAGGATTGCGAAGTGATGGGCGAGCAGCGGATGAACTTCGTGAAGTGGAGATCATCCGCGATTACATAAAATATGCCGAAGGCTCTGTTTACATACGGATTGGAGATACCAAGGTAATCTGTACTGCAACAGTGGAGGATCGGGTACCTCCTTTTTTACGAGGCCAGGGTAAAGGTTGGGTAACCGCGGAATATGCGATGTTACCTCGGGCAACCCAGACCCGTACCGCTCGTGAATCGAGCCGTGGTAGGCTTGGTGGTCGAACTATGGAAATTCAGCGTTTGATTGGCCGTTCGCTTCGTTCGGTGATCAACCTGAAAGGATTAGGCGAACGCACGCTTTGGCTAGACTGTGATGTGATTCAAGCAGATGGAGGAACACGGACTGCTTCCATTACAGGTGCTTTTGTCGCTGCAGTAGATGCACTATATAAAATGGTGAAAGACGGAACCTTACCGAGCTTGCCTGTTACTGACTTTTTAGCAGCGACAAGTGTAGGGATTTTAAATAAAGATCTCTATCTTGATTTGTGTTATGAAGAAGATGTGGCAGCCAGTGTCGACTTGAATGTAGTGATGACAGGTACAGGAAAGTATGTGGAGATTCAAGGAACAGGTGAGGAAGCAGCTTTTACTGCTGAGGAATTGCAACAAATGCTTAAACTAGCTCATACTGGAATTATGCAATTAACAAAGCTACAGCGAGAAGTATTACAGGAAGCTGGAGCTGGAATCGCTGGGGGATCCTAATGAAGGAAAAGTGGAATCAAGTTGTAGTGGCGACGCGTAATCCGCACAAAGTCAAAGAGCTGGCTGCGATCTTTCAAGCCGAATGGGGCCTTTCTGTTATTGGATTGGAGGGTCTAGGAGTACCAGAAGTTGTGGAAGATGGAAACACCTTTGAAGCCAACGCAATAAAAAAGGCGAAGGTGGCTAGCCAGTTTTTACAGTGTCCAGTTATAGCTGATGATTCCGGTTTAGAAGTAGACGCTTTGCATGGTGCACCTGGGGTATTGTCTGCAAGATATGCGGGTCCTGATGCAGAGGATTGGGAAAATAACAAGAAGCTACTTCAGGCATTAAAAGGTGTTCCTAAGGAAAAGCGAGGAGCTACTTTTGTCTGTGTTATGGCTTTTGCTACTCCCGATGGAATGATTCGTACCGTTCGAGGAACGTGTACAGGCTGGATTACAGATCAACCTCGTGGGACCCATGGTTTTGGATATGATCCTCTATTTTATTTACCAGAGCTAGGCTGTACCATGGCAGAACTTTCTCCAGCGGAGAAAAACCGCATCAGTCATCGTGCCCAGGCAGTTCAAAAGCTAATTAGGCTATTAAAAGAAGAGAAAGTTTTTACGAACCCAGAGAGGACTTAAGCGATCACATTATCTTTTCAGGTCATGGGGTCTGCCTTAGATGCCTTTACCTTATGATAGGGATAGACCCCGTGTCCGACTTTTTATAGGAAAGAAAAGGTCGATTATAAAGGAAAGAGGAGCGAAAGGATGCGCATCTTAATTGTTAGCGACTCTCATGGAAATGCAAAAGTACTACAACAGGTTTATCAAAATACCCAACCGGATCATCTGATCCATTGTGGTGACTTTTGCACTTCGCTGGATAAAATTCCCGAGAGATCTACAGTGGTTCGCGGGAATTGTGATTATGTTAAGGTTCCGGAAGATCAGATTTGGATGGCGGATCGTTTATCTATTTTTGTTACTCATGGCCATCGATATCAAGTGAAAACTACTCTCTTAGGGGTTCGATACCGAGCAGAGGAACTAGGCGCTCACATTGTATGCTTTGGTCATTCTCATTATCCTGTTTGTGAACAATCTGGACCTGTATTATTGCTTAACCCGGGTAGTTTGGTGCAACCTCGTGGTTTTTATACACCTACCTATGCCATACTACAGATAAAACCCGCTAACCAAGTGGAGGTCAGCTTTTATACTCCCCAAGGGAAAAAAGTAATGGAGCGGGGCGGGAATTTTTCATTTTGATAAATTCCGCCCTGATTTTCAAAAATGCCTTGACAAAAAAGAGGTTTGTGAGTATTATATAAGATATGTCCCAGTAGCTCAGTGGATAGAGCAGCGGCCTTCTAAGCCGTCGGTCGGGGGTTCGAATCCTCCCTGGGACGCCATATTCAAAAAACCCCCTTAGGGGTTTTTTCTCTTGTTTGAGCTTTTTTGGACAATTAATGGAGTTTTCTTGCAAAGGAAAAGGCATGTGTTATAATTAAGTGGTTGTATTGAATCGTACGGTCTATACATGGTACAGAGGGATCAACATAGCCAGTAGCGATTTTTATTTTTAGTCTCATCAGTACGGGTAGCCGGTGTGCCATCCGTCCCATATAATCATTGATTGAATAGGGTGGATCATACATCCCTAACTTTAGGTGTTGTTCAAATGATGGAACGTAGACGCTTGACCCAAGAGTCCCATGGCTTTTTGGTTTTATCGCCATGTGAAGTTTCTTTGGGGAAGCTTGGTAGGAGGGAATAGTCAATGAAGGCAAGTTGGGAAAAAACAGATAAAAACGAAGGTGTACTTACAGTAGAAGTGGATGAAGAGCAAGTAGCAAAAGCTTTGGATCAAGCATTCCGCAAGGTGGTAAAGAAAGTAAATGTTCCCGGTTTTCGTAAAGGAAAAGTACCACGTCCGATTTTCGAAAAGCGTTTCGGGGTAGAGGTATTATATGAAGATGCACTTGACATTCTTCTTCCCACTGCTTACGCCGATGCTGTGAAAGAAACTGGGATAGAAGTGGTAGATCAGCCGGATATTGATATTAAGCAGTTAGAAAAGGGGAAGCCCTTTATTTTTACAGCGAAGGTTACAGTAAAGCCGGAGGTAGAACTCGGAGAATATAAAGGGCTAGAAGTACCTGCTAAGGACTTTAGTGTAAAGCCAGAGGATATCGAAGAAGAATTAAAGAGAATGCAAAAACGACAAGAGGTATTGGAAGCTGTTGAAGAGGGTACAGTGGAAGAGGGCGATCAAGTCATCATCGATTTTGAAGGTAGCATTGATGGCGAACCCTTTGAAGGTGGCAGTGCCACGGGACACACATTGAGGATCGGATCTGGGCAGTTTATACCAGGATTTGAAGAACAGCTGATCGGTATGGCACCTGCAGAAGAAAAAGAGATTGATGTTCGCTTCCCAGATGAGTACCATGCAAAAGAATTAGCGGGTAAAGAGGCTGTTTTTAAAGTAAAAGTACATGAGATTAAGCGACCCCATCTCCCTGAGTTAGATGATGAGTTTGCGCAAGATGTAAGCGAATTTGATACCTTGGATGAATTGAAAAAGGATATCGAGAATAAATTGAAAGAAAAGGCAAAAGAAGAGGAAGAAAGACACATACGCGACAGCTTGGTAGAGTTAGCCACAAAGAATGCAACGATTGAGTTACCTCCCGTTATGATTGAGCATGAGATTGACCATATGTTGGAACACTTTGCCCAGCAACTTCGTTTTCAGGGGATCACTTTAGAGCAGTATGAAGCCTTTACAGGTCAAAGCAGAGAGGCTCTTCGCGAGCAATTTAAAGAGGATGCGGAAAAACAAGTGCGCACCAGCTTGGTTCTAGAAGCAATTAGTAAAAAAGAGAACATTCAAGTTGAGGAAGAAGAGATTGAGGCAGAATTGAAGAAAATGGCTGAGCAAATGCAGCGTGATGTGGATGAGATCCGAGAGATATTGGAAAAACAAGGGAATTTAGCGTCCATCGAAAATCAAATTCGTATCAATAAAACAATTGATCTACTTGTATCTCACAGTAAAAATGCGGCATAATGAATAGAAGGGTCAAAATAAGGCACGTGCTTCCGCGTGCCTTGTTTTTAAAGATTCACCTTTTCTTCCATCATTAGGGTCAAATCAGATGCTTAGAAGAACCATTTTTGGTACAATCTAGATATAAGGAAAAGCTCACTATCCTATTAGGTACAGCTGGCAGTGGGAAAAATTTGCTGCATCATGAATCAATGCGCCTTGATTCTTATCCCTACTCCTGTGAAGAACCAGATCGGTGTAGGGGTAAGATGATACCGATTGCTTTTACTGACAAGCAGGGGAAATATCTTGTTACTTCATCCCAAGTACAGGGAGGTGTTTAAGATGACATTGGTACCAATGGTGGTTGAACAGACCAATCGAGGGGAACGGGCTTATGACATTTATTCCCGTCTTTTGAAGGATCGGATCATCTTTATAGGAAGTCCCATTGATGATACCGTAGCCAATGTAGTGGTTGCACAGCTGCTCTTTTTGACCGCTGAAGATCCAGAGCGGGATATCCATTTGTACATAAATTCCCCAGGAGGCTCAGTTACTGCAGGAATGGCGATTTATGATACAATGCAATTTATAAAACCCGACGTTTCTACGATCTGCATTGGGTTGGCTGCTAGTATGGGTTCATTCCTACTTGCGGCCGGAGCGAAGGGAAAGCGCTTCGCACTTCCGAACAGTGAAGTCATGATACACCAGCCTCTTGGTGGAGTTCGGGGACAGGCGACTGATATTAAAATCCATGCAGACTGGATTTTACGCACAAAGCGGAAGTTGAATCAACTGTTGGCAAAACATACTGGGCAGCCATTGGAACGAATTGAAAAAGACACCGACCGCGATCACTTCATGGAAGCATTTGAAGCAAAAGAGTATGGGATCATTGACGATGTGATCACCCGTCGGAGTGAACTCTCTAAGGAGTAGATAAGATCGTTCCGTTATTGTAATGATGGAAGTGGGTAAATTTCTCTTAAAAGTACTCAATGGATGATCCTTCGCCCAAACCTCCGAAAGGGGTGATATGGTTGTTCAAATTCAACGAAGAAAAGGGACAGCTAAAGTGCTCATTTTGTGGAAAATCACAAGATCAGGTACGAAAATTGGTAGCTGGCCCAGGGGTTTATATTTGTGACGAATGTATTGAGTTGTGCAATGAAATCGTGGAAGAGGAACTGGGCGGTGAAGAAGATATTGATTTGGCAAACCTGCCAAAACCCCAAGAAATCCATGCGATACTCGATGACTATGTGATTGGACAAGAAAGAGCCAAAAAGTCTTTATCCGTAGCAGTGTATAATCACTACAAGCGGATAAACTCTGCTCATAAATCGGATGATATTGAAATACAAAAGAGCAATATCATCATGATCGGACCGACGGGAAGTGGTAAGACCCTACTGGCGCAAACAATGGCTAAAATATTAAATGTTCCCTTCGCAATTGCCGATGCAACCTCCCTTACGGAAGCGGGATATGTGGGTGAGGATGTAGAGAACATTTTACTCAAATTAATCCAGGCAGCCGACTATGATGTTGAGAAGGCTGAGCGTGGGATTATTTATATCGATGAGATTGATAAAGTAGCACGTAAGTCTGAAAATCCATCCATTACTCGTGATGTATCAGGTGAAGGGGTTCAGCAAGCGCTACTTAAGATATTGGAAGGTACAGTCGCCAGTGTCCCACCTCAAGGCGGCCGGAAACATCCTCATCAGGAATTTATTCAGATTGATACCAGTAACATCCTGTTTATTTGTGGAGGAGCTTTTGACGGTCTCGAACAAATTATTAAGCGACGGATCGGTAAAAAAGTAATCGGCTTTGGCGCTGACAGTCATACAACCGATTTAAAACAGGGTGAGTACCTGAAGATGGTCTTACCTGAAGATTTGCTTCGCTTTGGATTAATTCCGGAGTTTGTCGGTCGTCTTCCAGTAATCTCTACTTTGGAACCATTGGATGAAGAAGCGTTGGTACGGATTCTGACAGAACCGAAAAACGCTTTAGTCAAGCAGTATAAAAAATTACTGGAGATGGACAACGTAGAACTAACTTTTGAAGAGGATGCCTTAAAGGCGATTGCTTCAGAAGCGATTAAGCGGAATACAGGAGCGAGAGGTCTTCGTTCCATTATTGAAACAATTATGCTGGATGTAATGTTTGAACTTCCCTCTCGTGATGATGTGAAAGAATGTATCGTAACTAAGGAATCCGTAATTAACAAGGTTGCACCACGCCTCCGCCTAAGAGATGGAGAAGGAGGAAGTGTGGAAAGCGCCTAAAAACAAAAAATGCACCTGTACCCAACGGGTGCATTTTTTTGATTGATCAAATTTTAAATTATGAATAGGAGTATCCGCATATCAATAAGTTTTATGATAGAATAATAACATTGAAAGTTGAATCGGAGAATAGGAGGGGTACAGCAACTACGATTAAGTTTGCCGCCAATTGATTTAAAGGAAAATAGCAGGAGTGTGTTAAAGATGCAAGTTCAACCAGTTGATCGGGATTTATATATTTCATTTATTAAAGAACATCCTCTAGGAAATTTTTTGCAATATCCATCTTGGGCAGAAGTAAAAACAGAATGGAATCATGATCTGCTAGGATGGTTTCAAGATGGGAAGTTAGTTGGCGTAGCTTTAGTTCTGTATCGAAAAACTCCAGCTGTGAAGAAGTACCTTGCTTACATACCTCGTGGACCGATCATCGATTGGGAGAGTGGAAACCTCAGGGAATGGTTTCAACCCCTTTTTAATTATTTGCAGACCAAAAATGTTTTCACCATTAAAATGGACCCTCCAGTTGTTCGTTCCATCTGGCGGATGGATACGATTCGGGCTGCCTTAAAAGAGATTCGTGAACAGGGAGGAAAAAAGAGACTACGGGATGTAGCTGCAGATGAGGTGAACACACATGCCTTGGTAGTGGAGCAGCAATTGAATGAGCTGGGTTGGAAGAAGCAACCAAGTGAAGGTGTGGGATCCTCTGTAGGGCAACCAGGATATGTGTTTCGACTTCCCCTTGAAAATCGAACTTTGGACGATATTTTTGCAGGTTTTCATAAAAATTGGCGCAGGAATGTACGGAAATCAGAGCGGAACAACATCGAGGTCACAATCGGTGACGAATCAGATTTGCGGGATTTTTATGATCTACTGCTAATAACTGCAGAGCGTGATAATTATCGGGTACGCGGATATGAATACTTTGAGAGAATGTATAAGGCACTAAAGAAAGAAGATCCTGATCGAATTCGACTTTATTTGGCCAAATTTGAAGGAAAATTACTTGCATCCACTTTAGCGATCTACTCCAATCGACATGTTTGGTATCTTTATGGTGCAAGTAGCAATGATCTACGGGAAAAGATGCCCAACCATGCGATTCAGTGGCGCATGATCCAAGATGCTTATAACATGGGTGCCCATACCTATGATTTTCGTGGAATTAGTTCTACTTTGGATGAGGAGGATCCATTGTTCGGTTTGCTTCGTTTTAAACTTGGTTTTGGTGGCGAAGCGCATGAGTTGATCGGTGAGTGGGATTATCCCTTGCAACCGATGTTGCATTGGGCTTTTGATATGTATATGAAAAGACGATGAGGTGTTGGGATGGCTTTAACATTGTATATTAACCAACAGGAGTGGACAGCGCGCCTATATCAGATGGAAGAACGCTTTCCTAATTATCTTCCTGTGATTAAGGGGAATGGTTATGGTTTTGGCAATTCCTTCCTCGCTGATGCCGCAGCATTGGTTGGTAAAGAGTCTATTGCTGTCGGAACGATTGAAGAGGCTCGGCAAATTGAAAAAACACACTCCTTTAAAGAGATTGTTGTGCTTACTCCTGTAGTAACCCCTTTGACGACTAGCGATATACGTTCAGATCGCGTTTATACAGTGGGTAGTATAGACCAATTAAAGCATCTGCTTGGAGAAATTCAAAAGAATGGGGAAGAGAACCTGACGGTTCAAATTCTTTTCAAGTGTGCTTCCACAATGAAGCGTTTTGGAATGACACCTTCCGAGATGCTTCAAGCTAAAGAGATTTTGGCGCAATGGAACAAAGAAGAACGTATCCAGGTTAATATTCAAGGGATGGCCATTCATTTTCCACAAGAGAAAATCAACAGTAATGCACAACTAGCACAAATAGGAGATTGGATTAAAAAGCTGCAAGAGATGGACTTGCCGTGCAACACGATGTATGTAAGTCACCTTACCTCCGCGACTTTCAAGAAATTGTGCCAAGAGCATCCATCTACTCGTTTTATTATGCGGGTAGGGACCGACCTATGGCTTAATGACCGCAAATCTTTTTCTGTTCGTAGTACCGTTGTTGATGTAAAGCCGATTGCCCGTGGTGAACGGTATGGTTATAAACAAAAACGTGCTTGGAAGAGCGGTTACTTAGTTTCAGTTTCGGGGGGAACTGCACACGGGATTGGTTTGGCAGCCCCTAGCCATGTAAAGGGAGTTAAGGATTGGGTGAAGCTAACAGCACTTTGGCTTTTGGGGCTGTTTAACCTACACCCCAGTCCCTTTTCCTACCAGGGGAAACGGCTCTGGTTTGCTGAACCTCCACATATGCAAACCAGCCTGCTAAAAATTTCTGGAAGAACTCCCGTTCCAGCGATTGGGGATGAATTGACCCTTCAGGTACGGATGACCACGTCTGTTTTTGATCAGTATGTAGTTACCCATCCACTGGAAGAGAGTACACAGGAAGCTGCTGCAGCTCAACACGATTGATGAAAATATCGATGAAGGCGAAAATCATCGCTTAATAGGCGGTGGTTTTTGCCTTTTTACTAAAGATTATCCCTCTAACTCATCGGCCATACTAAGGGTGAACGGCGGATGTTTTGGAGGGAATAATGATGAGTATAACCGCACTGCTTATGATGTTACAGGTCTTTTTTTCGATCGTGATTGGACTTTATTTTTGGAACCTGCTTCGAAATCAGCAGTCCAATCGATCAGCGGTAGACCGGGAATCACGTAAGGAGATGGAAAAGCTACGCAAAATGCGTACAATTTCTCTTACTGAACCGCTCACAGAAAAGACGCGCCCCAGCTCCTTGGGAGAGATTGTGGGTCAGGAAGATGGCCTGCGTGCCCTTAAGGCCGCTTTATGTGGACCAAATCCTCACCATGTAATTATTTATGGTCCTCCAGGAGTTGGAAAGACAGCAGCAGCACGTGTGGTCTTGGAAGAGGCAAAAAAACATCCCCTGTCACCTTTTAATGATGAATCCAAGTTTGTGGAATTGGATGCGACGACTGCTCGATTCGACGAACGTGGGATCGCAGATCCTCTGATTGGTTCAGTGCATGATCCGATCTATCAAGGTGCTGGGGCGATGGGAATGGCGGGAATTCCTCAGCCGAAACCAGGTGCTGTTACTAAAGCCCATGGAGGAGTTTTGTTTATTGATGAGATTGGGGAATTACACCCCATTCAGATGAATAAGCTGCTCAAAGTGTTAGAAGACCGAAAAGTTTTTTTTGAAAGTGCTTATTATAGTCCCGAAGACCCACAAACACCCAGCCATATTCATGATATTTTTCAAAACGGTTTGCCCGCGGATTTTCGCTTAATCGGAGCTACAACTCGAACACCTGAGGAGATTCCTCCAGCAATCCGTTCGCGATGTTTGGAAATATTTTTTCGCCCTTTATTGCGGGAGGAAGTCGGTTTGGTTGCGCGACAAGCACTAGAAAGGATTCATTTTGCTTATGAAGAAGAAGCGATTGCAATTATCCAAAAGTACGCTACCAATGGGCGGGAAGCAGTAAATATTGTTCAATCCGCCGCAGGCCTCGCCTTGACAGAAGATCGGAAGAAGGTTTGCGCTGCAGATATTGAATGGGTCGTTCATAATAGTCAGCTGGTACCTCGACCGGATCGCAGCATTCCCGAATCTCCACAAGTGGGAGTTGTAAATGGTTTGGCGGTCTATGGTCCCAATATGGGCGCTTTATTAGAATTGGAGGTAACGGCTACTCCTGCTGAGGAACCTGGAAAAGGACGGGTTCGGATCACTGGTATGGTGGAAGAAGAGGAGTTAGGTGACAGCCGTCGGACTTTACGTAGAAAAAGTACAGCAAGAAGTTCCGTTGAGAACGTATTAACTGTCTTGCATCAGATGGGAACCAACCCCTATAATTATCACTTACACATTAACTTTCCTGGAGGAATTCCATTAGATGGTCCTTCAGCTGGGATTGCTATGGCGACAGCGATCTATTCTGCAATCCATGGTCAATTGATAGATAACCGCTTAGCGATGACAGGTGAATTGGGCATTTATGGACAGGTAAAAATGATTGGTGGGGTCGTTGCCAAGGTAAAAGCGGCGAAAGAAGCGGGTGCAACCCGGGTGCTCATACCGGAAGACAATATGCAATCACTATTTAAGGAGCAGGTGGGCATTGAGGTAATCCCTGTCCGCACCCTTGATGAAGTACTAAAATATGCCTTAATCGACGAAGAAGAAGCCTCTGTACCTGCTGCTGGACTTTTAACAGCTTCCTCAGCTCCGGTTTAGGAAAGCATTTAAGAGATGATGCATGGAACTTAAATGAGTGACAATGATGAAGGGGATATGGGTGCTCCTAGATCCTTTGCGTAATGAGCAATAAAGAAAGGGGCACCCAAAATCCGATACTGCTCTGTTCTTATACAGTTTGAAGGAAAGGTAACAAGTAGACTTTTCATCTAGAACTGGAGATAATTGAAGGTAAATTGTTTGCCCGAAGGGCATGGGTCCAACCATGGACAAAAAACGTCGAATAAGATAAAATCGAACAAAGTTAGTCCATAAATACATGGTGATAGATTGGTACCGGGGGTGGCTGCATGGCGACAAACGAGGAAGAGCGTGTACTTCCACTCTTACCTTTGCGTGGGCTTTTAGTATATCCTACAATGGTTTTACATCTCGATGTGGGTCGGGAACGATCTGTAAAAGCCCTAGAGCAAGCAATGGTGGATGATAGTCTGATTTTGCTCGCAACCCAACATCAAGTTCACATTGAAGAACCTTCCCCGGATGATGTTTATCAGATGGGGACCGTTGCACGTGTTCGGCAGATGTTAAAACTGCCAAACGGAACAATTCGTGTACTGGTGGAGGGACTTTATCGAGCTCAGATCGAAGAATTTGAAAAAACGGACCCCTTTTACCAAGTTCGCGCAAAGAAAGTGATTGAGGAAGAAGTGGACGATCTCGATACACAAGCGCTGATGCGAGCTGTCCTTGATCACTTTGAACAATACTTGAGACTTTCTAAAAAAGTATCGGCAGAAACTTATTCTGCTGTTGCAGATATTGATGAACCGGGTCGTTTGGCAGACGTGATTGCGTCCCATCTCCCTCTCAAGATCGCTGACAAGCAGCGGATTCTCGAAACTGTCGAACCTAAAAAGAGATTGGAAACCCTGCTGGAAGTGATCAATGATGAACGGGAAGTGCTGGAGCTGGAACGGAAGATTAGCCAGCGTGTAAAAAAACAGATGGAAAAGACGCAGAAAGAATATTATTTACGTGAACAAATGAAAGCGATCCAGCGTGAATTAGGGGAGAAAGAAGGGCGCGGAAGTGAAGTCGAGGAGTTGCGCCAAGAATTATCAAAGTTAGATGCTCCTGATCGGATTAAAGAGAAGATAGAAAAAGAGATTGAACGATTGGAAAAAATCCCACCTGCTTCAGCAGAGGGAGGAGTCATTCGCACCTATGTTGAGTGGCTGTTAAGCTTGCCTTGGCGAAAGGAGACAGAAGATTATCTGGATATCGCCCGGGCGGAAGAAATTTTAAATGAAGATCATTATGGCTTAGAAAAAGCGAAAGAGCGTGTATTGGAATACTTAGCTGTTCAGAAGATGGTAAAGCGCCTGAAGGGGCCAATTCTTTGTCTGGTAGGTCCCCCAGGTGTGGGGAAAACCTCCCTTGGTCGTTCCATTGCTCGCGCTCTTGGTCGTAAGTTTGTACGAATTTCCCTCGGCGGTGTTCGAGATGAAGCAGAAATTCGGGGACATCGGCGAACCTATGTAGGAGCAATGCCTGGGAGGATTATCCAAGGGATGAAGACGGCAGGAACTATTAACCCTGTTTTTCTATTGGATGAGATCGATAAAATGGCAATGGATTTTCGCGGGGATCCTGCTTCAGCCTTGCTGGAAGTGTTGGATCCTGAGCAGAATAGCACCTTCAGCGATCATTATATTGAAGAGCCCTATGATTTATCTAAGGTGATGTTTATCACCACGGCCAATGCCGTTCATAATATCCCTCGTCCCTTGCTGGATCGAATGGAGGTTCTTTATATCTCTGGGTATACAGAGATCGAGAAAGAAAAAATCGCAACAGGATATCTCGTTCCTAAACAGATGAAAGAACATGGGTTGGATGAAGAAAACTTTTCGATAACCAATGCAGCTCTCCTACAAGTAATCCGCCGTTATACACGGGAAGCTGGAGTGCGAAACTTAGAGCGTACCATAGGCCAGCTGTGTCGCAAAGCCGCAAAGCAATTGGTCTCAGGGGAAAAAACAAAGGTAGAAATTACTGATCAAAACTTGTCGGAATTCTTGGGCGCTGAAAAGTATCGTTATGGAAAAGCAGAAGATACAGATCAAATTGGTGCAGCAATGGGTCTTGCCTGGACAGAGACCGGTGGAGATACATTGGTTATCGAAGTAAGTGTTTTACCTGGAAAAGGGAAATTAACTTTGACCGGGAAATTAGGTGAGGTAATGAAAGAGTCAGCCCAAGCTGCATTTAGCTATATTCGTTCCCGGGCAGAGGAATTAAAAATTAACCATGATTTCCATGAGAAATGTGATATCCATATTCACGTTCCGGAAGGTGCAATTCCAAAGGATGGCCCCTCAGCGGGAATTACGATGGCTACAGCCTTGGTTTCAGCTTTAACAAATCGTCCAGTCTCCCATGAAGTGGCTATGACAGGAGAGATTACATTGCGAGGACGAGTATTACCCATTGGGGGATTGAAGGAAAAAGCCCTCAGTGCACACCGTGCTGGGATTACAAAAGTGATTTTCCCAGAAGAAAATAAAAAGGATTTGGAAGAAATTCCAGAAAGTGTTCGGAAAGATCTTGAATTGATTCCTGTAAGCCATATGGACGAAGTGTTGAAACTTGCCTTAGTGAGTGATAAGAGTGAACGTGACGCAGGCTGAACTATGTGCTACTGCAGTTAAACCAGATCAGTTTCCCCAGGACGCCCTGCCTGAGATTGCTCTGGCTGGGCGTTCCAATGTGGGCAAGTCGACGCTGATCAATCGCCTGATCAATCGAAAAAATCTCGCTCGGACGAGTTCTCGACCAGGAAAGACACAAACCATTAATTTTTATTGTATTAACCGTTCTCTTTACCTGGCAGATATGCCGGGATATGGTTTTGCTCGAGTTTCCAAGGCCTTGCGTGCTTCCTGGGGACAGATGATTGAAAGGTACCTTTTAGAGCGAGATACACTAAAGGGTGTAATCCAAGTGATTGATCTCCGTCATCCACCTACCAACGATGATAAGCAGATGTTCCAATGGCTCCAATATCATCAGCTACCAACCATCGTTGTTGCAACTAAGGCAGATAAAATTTCACGTGGACGATGGCAGGCACACTTGAAGCGGATTCGCCAAGACTTGGGGAACTTAGAACGCCTAATTCTGTTTTCAGGTCAAACAGGACAAGGGAAAGATGAGCTGTGGGAGGAAATCATGCAGTTGGTTCAGAGATAAAAGGGGAACCATCAGTCCTTCCTTCGAATAAACTGCTTACCGATGATCCTTTAAAGTAGAAAAAATGAGAAATCAAAGGACTCTTCGTTTAGTTCCTCCGTAGCATTTTTTAAAAAGCGGAGAGGAAGAAAGGTTGAAACTAGATGAGCAAAAAAACACGAGTGCTGGTATTGTTTGGTGGTCGATCTGGCGAGCATGAAGTTTCGCTACAATCCGCTGCCTCCATCATTTCAGCCATGGATCCCAATGTGTATGAGGTGATTCCCATGGCGATCAACCAACAGGGAGAATGGCTTCCTGGGGAACGTGCAGTATCTCTTCTGGAAGGGAAATTGGATGTACCACAGCTAGAAGGGTTAAAAAAAGGAACTACCACTAGTTTAATCAGTCAGGGAACAGGAAAACTTCCTACGTTCTCTTTATCCGAGTTAGATGTGGTTTTTCCTGTACTTCATGGAACATACGGAGAAGATGGTACAGTTCAGGGACTTCTGGAGTTGGCTGATGTTGCATATGTAGGTGCAGGAGTAATGGCCTCTGCTGTTGGTATGGATAAAGTGATGATGAAGAAAGTTTTTGCCCAAGAGGGACTACCCCAAGGTAACTTCACTTTTTTTCTCCGTCGTCAGATTGAGCAGGATCTTGATCAAGTGGTCGCTGCAATTGAGGAGAAATTTTCCTACCCATGTTTTATCAAACCGGCGAACCTTGGTTCCAGTGTCGGGATTTCTAAGGCGAAGGATCGAGAAGGTTTGATCACTGCCCTCAATTTAGCTGCTCAATACGATCGAAAAGTTATTGTGGAGGAATTTATCCAAGGCCGTGAAATAGAGGTAGCTGTCCTAGGGAATGAAGAGCCCATTGTATCAGTTCCTGGGGAAATTATTCCTTCCAATGAGTTTTATGATTACCGTGCAAAATATATAGATGGAAAATCGCAAGAGCAGATCCCTGCTAATCTTTCAAAAGAAGCAACGGAAAAAGTACGCCAACTTGCAATTCAATGTTTTAAAGCGATTGATGGTAGCGGATTGGCTCGCGTTGATTTTTTTGTTACGAAAGATGAAAAAATATATGTGAATGAAATTAATACGATGCCTGGTTTTACCCCTTATAGTATGTATGCAAAACTATGGGAGTATTCGGGAATTCCTTATTCTGAATTGATTTCACGGCTAATTGAGTTGGCTAAGGAACGATATCGTGAGAAGAAGAAGCTGATAACAACCTATAAGGTAGAGTAAGTTTTGCTAAATAGAAGAAGGTGCCTAGCCCTTCATCCTTATGTCTAGTTTTTATACCGTAGGAGTGGGTGTACTTTGAATTTCATTTCGTACATCCCACTCCTACTTTTACTTTGCATCGGATTCAAGCTGGGTAAGCAGCAGAGGCCCATTCTTTGTGATTGCGATCGTATGTTCATATTGGGCTGAGAGGCTGCCGTCTGCAGTCCGTGCTGTCCAACCATCGTCGTCAAGAAGAACCTCGTGGGTACCGGTATTGATCATCGGTTCGATGGTAATTACCATTCCCTCTCTTAAAATAGGTCCATGATTCAAAGACCCAAAATGAGGGATGGGGGGATCTTCATGAATTCTCTGGCCAATTCCATGTCCCACAAATTGTCTAACCACACCGTAACCCTTGGACTCAGCCAAATGTTGGATTGCATGGCCAATCGCTCCAACCCGATTTCCTATGATAGCTTGTTCAATTCCTGCCTTGAGACATTCTTGAGTTACTTGGAGGAGGTCTTGTGCTGTTTTAGAAATTGGTTCAATGGGATAGGACCAAGCAGAATCAGCAAGCCAACCATCAAGATTTACAACCATATCTACAGTAATAATATCTCCCTTTTGAAGTGAGTAATCACTTGGCATTCCATGACAGATCACATCATTGACAGAGGTACAAGTAGCATAGGGATAACCCATATATCCCTTTTGTTCAGGTGTCGCTCCGTGGTCTTTTAAAAAGGCTTCGACCCATTGATCGATCTCCTTGGTGGTCATTCCCGGTTGAATCAATTTACTAAGCTCTTGATGACACCTTGCAAGTAATTGACCGGCCTTTCTCATCTTCTCGACTTCTTCCTTTGTTTTTAGGCGAATCATCCGTTGTAGTTCGAGGCAGATCTCGAACATACACCTCCTTTAGAAACTATGAACGATTGAATGTGATGGAGCTGTGCTTCTACCTTCATTGTATCCTGTTGTTTTGTAAAGGTGCTTTAAATCCGTATATCCTTTCTCAGAGGCAATTGGAACCTCCAAGAGCAGGATAGCACTTACAGTTATCTTTTTTTGAATATAACGAGAATACCGAGAAGAATGAGAAAAGTAGACCAATATGTATGTAGCGGACCGGTTATCGGAGAAAGGACAGGAATCTCCCGAATACCTGGCCAAGCGAACAAAGCGGTTAACAACAATAGGACACCTACTGTAATGCTGAAGCGTTCTTTATATACATAGGCGCGTAGTAGGAAAGCTAAGCCAATAATCATTAAAAACCAGCTCCAGTGGTCAGGCCAGTTGTGAAATTGATTCATTCCCCAGAGATGGATTCCCATTCCTGCTAGGATGGCACCCCCAAGGAAAAAATGGCGATTCATTTTATTAAATGCATAAAAAACGACTCCTACTCCGGTAACAAAAAGGAGCATTTCCCAGGTTAAAAAGAGGGAGGTAAAGGACTTTTGATAGAGCTCTTTGATTAGGAGTAGTATTCCCGTGATTACTAACAGAAAGCCTATAATTTTTCCACTATGCATGATGAAACTCCTCTCCCCAACTTTGTTAGAATTGACTGACTATGATTTATTATCCATCTTATCACAATCAAATTGTAAGTTTGAGAGGGAAAACAGAGGATTATGAAAAGGATGGTAAGGGTAATTAGGATATTGTATAGTAATATATAAATATTAGCTAGTATCAAAAAGAAGAGGATTTGATATTCGTGTCTAAAAAGATAAGGAAATAGAAGATACTAAATGAGATACCAGAGCTCCTTTTTGTTCCCTTTTTTAACAGGAAAAATAAGATCCGTATTGTAACCTCTTAGGAGCTTGTTTTATTTAGAATGATAAAAAACCTCTTTTATCATTCATTTTTCTAAAGAGTAGTCTATGACCACACTCTACCATTTATTTCGACTTTCAAATAATAGAAACTAAACGATATTCAGTTTATTGCTAATGAATAATATTTACGGATTCAAGCCAATTTTCTGCACAATGGATCGATCCAGTTTCGGAAACTATTTTGGGTGGATCAAAGGGGATGTGAAATATGTCGATTAAGGTAGTGTTAGTAGATGAACATGCCATACTTAGGGAAGGGTTGGCAAGCTTAATTAATAGGGAGACGGATATGAAGGTCGTTGGAGAGGCGAGCAATGGGATTGAAGCGCTTCAAATGACAGAAAAACTGATCCCCGATGTAGTGTTAATCGATATTCAAATTTCGGGACTTGATGGCATTGAAACCATACGACGGATTCGGGAAAAACATCCTCCTGTTTCTATCCTAGTACTCACGTTGATTGATCAAGATAAGCGCTTTCATGAAGCGATATATGCGGGGGCAACGGGTTATTTATTAAAGACAGCTCCATCCTCGGATGTAATTGAGGGAATTCGGTTAATCTTCCGTGGAGGATCTGTCTTGGATCCTGTGATGGCTCGTAAATTGCTGGATAACTTGACTGGAGCACGAAAGCCTGAACTGCGTAAAAGTACAGAACTGTTAACACCACGTGAGCTGGATGTTCTAAAACTGATGGTAAAGGGTCTCAGTAACAAGGAGATGGCAGAAAACTTATTTATCAGTGATAAGACGGTCAAAATCCATGTGAGCAATATCTTAAAAAAACTACGGGTAAAAAGTCGCTCACAAGCAATTATTTACGCAGTCCAACACGGATTGGTTGAATTGGAGTGATTTTCTGATGTCACCCAGTATTTATGATCAAGGGAAAATATCTTTAGATGAGGCAAACCTCCCAGGTTAAATGAAGCGAAGAATTTTCGCGGAGGAGCAGAAGTGGGAAGTATAACAAGATCGCAACATTTCTAGAATTATTGTGATGATGGGTAATGGCGGGGCAGGTAGGAACTGGATTCTTACAAAGGAAGCACAGGCCTACCCCGCCACCCTTTTCAAAAGAACAAGAGGGACATTATTTTACTCCGTCCAACGATGGCGTAGCAGTCGTTTTTCTAAATAGGCCACAGCCTGGTACATTATCGTGGCGCAGATGGCTACAATAAAAAGACTAAGCAATACAAGGGTTAGATTAAATACCTGAAATCCATAAATAATTAAATACCCAAGACCGGCCTTAGAGACGAGAAATTCCCCAACAATAACACCCACCCACGCAAGGCCTACATTTACTTTTAACGCAGCAATAAGATCGGGGATTGAGGAAGGAAAGATGATTTTGCGAAAAAGATCCCATTGTGTGGCCCCGAAAGCACGGGCCAACTTGAGGTGGTCTGGGTTTACTCCTTGAAAGCTGCTATACATAACCAAAGTGGTAATAATAATGGTTATGGCGATTCCCATGGCGAGGATCGAGCCAAAGCCCGCGCCCATTGTTACGATAAAAAGAGGTCCTAAGGCAACTTTGGGCATACTATTAAGGATCACCAGGTAGGGATCCAAAACTCGAGCTAACCAAGGAAAAGCCCAGATAACTGTCGCTATGATCGTTCCCCCTGCTGTACCAAGTAAAAAGCTGATTAGAGTTTCCAAGGCGGTCTGTCCAATATGATGGAACAGATCTCCTTCTGTGATCATTTGAACAAACAGTGAAGCAATTCGACTGGGACTACTAAAGAGAAAGGGATCGATCCAGCCAAGGCGTACACCCACTTCCCATCCACCGATTAGCAAAAGAAGGAGGCTGATTTGGGCGAGGCGAATGCTTATCTCCCGAAGACGGAGCCGCCATAAATACCTTGCATACAGGTCAGCATGGTTGGGTGGTTTTAGGAGGTTGTAAAAGGCTTTCATCTTATGTCCTCCTTATGGAAGGAGTGGGGCTGTTGAATTTCTTGCCACAGTTCATGAAAAAGTGGGCGAAAGAGAGGATGGCTTCTTGCTTCCAGCGGTTTTAGTGCTCTAATTTCTTCAGGGAGCTGAATAATTCGTTGGATGGCTCCAGGTTGCCCTCCGAGGATGAATACCCGATCCGACATTGCCAATGCTTCTTCAAGGTCATGAGTTACCAGTACTGCAGTCATCTCATTTCGCTGCAAAATCGCATTTAAAAGTCCTTCCAAAAAAAGTTTGTTTTGATAGTCAATTGCTGAAAAAGGTTCATCGAGGAGGAGAATATCTGGTTCAAGAGCAAGTGTACGAACCAGTGCAACCCGTTGTCGCATCCCACCGGAAAGTTGAGAAGGATAGTATTGATCCGCGTGCCCCAAACCAAGTTCATGCAACAAGGCGTGGGCTTGTTTTAGTCGCTGCTTATTTATTTCTTTGCGAATCTCAAGTCCCAAAGCAATATTTTCTGCTACTGTCCTCCATTCCAGGAGACCATCATGTTGTAACATATAACCAGTGCGGAGAGAGGGACCTTTGACCATCTCTCCAAATAAACGTATTTCACCTTCATCGGGCTGGAGGAGTCCGGCAATCAGAGATAAAACCGTACTCTTGCCGCATCCGCTGGGGCCCACCAAAGCAATAAATTCCCCTGGTTTTACACAAAAAGAGACAGCACGAATCGCTGTTACCTGATTGTGCCGGGAAATATAAGTCTTTGAAACATTGTCCAACTGGATTGCGGAGGAGGCTACCATGCTGTTCCCTCCTAGCAAAAGGATTAGGATTCTGCGTCTAACACTTTTCGAACGAGTTCCGTATGAATCACTTTTTCATAAGGGACCTCTTTTGGCAGCTCATTTGCTTCTCGCATTACATCCAACATATGTTCATATTCCTGTTGGTCGATAATGGGATCAGTGGCCCAGGAGTCCTGTTCTTTAAAGCGCTCGAGAACTCGAATCAGGATTTCGCGATCTACTTCTGGAAATTGTGGGGCAATCGCTTCGGCGATCTCAGCAGGTGAGTGTTTTTCTACCCACCTTTGGGCTTTATACAAGGCTCGAGTAAAACGAGTAATTGTTTCCGGATTCTCATCAAGGTATTTTTTCTTGGTGATATAGACCGTATATGGAAGTCGTCCACTGTCCTTTCCAAATGAGGCCACAACAGTACCTTTTCCCTCTTTTTCAAGGATGGATGCATAAGGCTCAAATAATTGAGCGAAATCTCCGGTTCCGGCAGCGAAAGCGTTCCCTAAATGTTGGTAGTCCACATTTTGAATGATTTTCACATCTTCATGAGGTTTTAAACCATGCCTTCGTTGTACGTACTCACTTACCATCTCTGGCATTCCACCTTTACGTTGGCCAAGGAGTGTTTTCCCACGAAGATCTTCCCATTCAAAGTTGGTAACTGGCTCCCGTGAGATCAAAAAGCTTCCATCGGTTTGTGTTACCTGAGCAAAAGCGATTACTGGGCTGGCTGCATCCCGTGCAGTTACATATACGGCTCCTTCTGCTCCCATCAGTATAATATCTGCTTCGTCTGCAAGGAGTGCAGTCATGGTTTTATCACCGCCAAACCCATCCGATAGAGTAACCTGGAGGCCTTCCTGTTCAAAAAAGCCTTTGGTAATTGCTACATACTGTGGAGCGTAGAACATGGAATGGGTAACTTCAACAATTCGAATCTTTGTTCCTTGAGCGGAGGGATCCGTCTGAGAGGAACAGGATAAAAGGAGCATAACGGCAAGGAAGATTGTGAACAAAATTTTTGGGGCAGTACGTGCATAAAGCATAAAAATCCCCCTTGTTATAGCTGGGCTTCTCTATTTTATGCTCCTGCTTCAAAATCTGTTCATAGTTCCTTTTATCAGGATAGAATAGCTTGTGATATAATAAGGCATGATTACAGTAATGGCCGGAATTTGGATCGAATCTTTAACAGGTTATCGGAAAACTGTATTTTTGCTGGGATAATGGATTTTTCGATCGAGGCAGTTGATCTTTTTATCCCTCAAGTGGATCCAAGCATATTGGGCGGCTTAGCACTCTGTAATAATAGATTTTACGTTTCATGGTTTTCTTGAAGAACAAAAAGGAGATTAGATTTCTTCATTGGAAATGAAGCGTCGCAGTCCAATCACCTCCGGGTTAGCGAATCGGTAGATTTAATTTGACTAACAGAAGCGTTCGTATACTCTCTTCATGTGTCAGTGCTAATCGGAATAGAAGGTCGAGGTGAGTTTGATGCATATCATTGCAATTGGAATAAACCATAAGACGGCCCCAGTGGAACTTCGAGAACAACTGGCCTTCTCTGCCGATACATTGGAAAAAGCACTCAAACAGTTACGCGATACCAAAAGTATTTTGGAGTGTGTAATCCTTAGTACATGTAATCGGGTGGAGTTGTATGTAGTTGCTGATCAATTGCATACCGGACGTTACTACAGCAAAGCGTTTTTGGCCAGTTGGTTTGATATCCCGATGGAAACTTTCAACGATCACCTGTATATCAAAGAAGAGACAGCAGCGATTCGGCATCTGTTCACTGTCGCCTGTGGTCTCGACTCAATGATGATCGGGGAAACACAAATTCTTGGACAGGTGAGAGATGCTTTCCTTACAGCACAAGAAGCGGGTACAACGGGAACAATTTTTAATGAACTGTTTAAGCGAGCAGTAACCTTAGGAAAACGAATGCAATCAGAGACGGAAATCGGACAAAATGCGGTCTCTGTTAGCTATGCAGCAGTCGAACTCGGAAAGAAGTTATTCGATACTCTGGCGGATAAGACCATTTTATTGATCGGAGCAGGAAAAACTGCCGAGTTAACCGCAACACACTTTCAAGCGGCAGGAGCAACCAAGTTTTTGGTTCTAAACCGTACGTTACAAAATGCTGAAGAGGTGGCAAGACGCTTTTCTGGTGAAGCGCGTTCCTTGGACCAGCTGACGAACTCCTTGCGAGAGGCAGATGTGGTTGTAAGTTCTACAGGAGCTCCGGGAATTGTCGTGACCCGTGAGATGGCAGTAGATGCACTTTCCAAACGTACATCTCCCGTCTTCTTTATTGATATTGCTGTACCCCGCGATATTGATCCTGAGATTCACTCTTTAGATAATGCTTATCTGTATGATATTGATGATCTCCAAGCCGTGGTTGCTGCCAATCTGGAGTTGCGTGAGCAAGAGGCTGAAAAAGTACGGGAAGCAATCCTTGATGGAGTGATTTCCTTCCGGGAGTGGATGCAGGCCTTAGGTGTGATTCCACTAATTTCGGCACTTCGTGAGAAAGCTCTCCATATCCAAGGTGAAACGATGCGCAGTATTGAGAGGAAGCTACCTGACTTGACAGAACGGGAACTGCGGGTTTTACGCAAGCATACCAAAAGTATCGTAAATCAATTGTTGCGTGATCCCATTACAAGGGTAAAAGAGCTGGCTGCTAGCGGTGCGCGAGAGGAAGCCTTAGAAATGTTTACGGTTTTATTCGCCCTTGAAGAGAAATTGGAACAACAGGAAGGGCTGGCCGTGGAAAAAAAGAAGAAGGATGTGCAAAATCCCCAGCATTCAAGAGTATGGACAAAAAAAGAGGTACCTGTTCGTTCCTGAATAAAGGAGGCGGAGGCATTGCTCGCTGAGCGCCTCATTTATCTCTTTATTATCTACGCCTATGCCTTAAGTCTCTTCTTTTCTCTTGCAGATCTTTTGGCCCCCGACGGTCGTAAAGCCCGGTGGGGGCGTATTTTGCATGTGGTCGTTTGGCTAGCTCAGACGGCTTTTCTTCTCGTGCGCATTTTAGTCAATTTTCCTCTCTTTGCATCTTATGATGCGCTTTTCTTCTATTCATGGGTTCTGGTTACATTTTCACTTGTGCTTCATCTTTATTTGCGGATCGATTTATTTGTGTTTTTTGCTAATCTGATCGGGTTTATCGTACTATCTCTTAGCTTATTTACTGTCCAGCATGTTTCTGTGGATCAAGCGGAACTTTTATTATCGGAGTTGGTCTTTATTCATGTGACAATGGCAATACTGGCCTATGCCTTTTTTTCTTTGTCCACCTTGTTCGCAGTTTTGTTCCTGATCGGGAATCATCTATTAAAAAAGAAAAAATGGAACCGGACCCTGCGCCGTCTTCCTAGTCTAGGACGAATACAAACTTTTGGCCATTGGCTAGCTATAGCTGGCGTCGTTTTCCTTGTCCTTTCACTAATCTTAGGTTCCATTTGGGCTTATCAACAAGTAGGAAGTGATTTTTGGCAGGACTCAAAAGTGTATGGTTCCCTCCTTGTTTTGATCGCTTATCTCTTTCAGTTGCGGCGCCTAAATTCGTGGTCCGGCCCTAGTCGTGCCCGTTTAAGTATCGTTGCTTTTATGACCATACCTTTGAATATCTTGTTGTTTGGTGCGGGGACTTCTTTTCATCAGTGGCAATAGATAATGTGGAGAAGAGCGTCCAAGTTTTGTACCACTTTCTCTCCATGATTTAATACATAAATTTTGAAGCTGTGATAGAGCCGCCATTATCATTCATAGCTCTTCATTTGTCATGGGAAAGATGTGCTTATGGTCTCTAAATAATTCACTCATGTAATGGTGGACAGGGCACAAAAGCTTTCAATCGATTCTTTATTCAATTTTTCAACAGAGTAGACGAGGTGATCAGATGCGAACAATTACAGTAGGTACGCGACGTAGTGAACTGGCGTTAACCCAGACAGACTGGGTGATAAAACGCTTGCAGGAGCTCGCACCCTCCTTTTCCTACCAAAGGGAAGAGATCGTTACGCGAGGAGATCGCATCTTGAATGTGACGTTATCTAAAATTGGGGGAAAAGGTCTCTTTGTAAAGGAGATTGAAGAAGCGCTTTTGGATGGCCGCATCGACCTGGCCGTTCACAGTATGAAAGATATGCCTGCCCTCCTGCCCGATGGACTGGTGATCGGGGCGGTTACTGAGCGAGAGGATCCTCGGGACTGCCTAATTGTCCGGGGAGACCCGCGTTCATTGGCGGAACTACCCTCCGGCGCAGTGATTGGAACCAGCAGTCTTCGACGGCAGGCTCAATTGATGGCACATCGACCGGATCTTGTGATACAACCTGTGCGAGGAAACATAAATACACGCATCGGGAAGTTACAAGCAGGGGAGTATGATGGGATTATTCTGGCAGCAGCAGGCCTGAAACGATTGGACTGGACGGATCAA
The DNA here is from genome assembly GCA_937975135.1 of uncultured Thermoactinomycetaceae bacterium. Lineage (GTDB taxonomy): Bacteria > Bacillota > Bacilli > Thermoactinomycetales > CALJVA01 > CALJVA01. The sequence continues at coordinate 35,271 of CALJVA010000168.1, forward strand.
ATCGATGAATTCCTTTCGCTGGATGTGATGTTGCCTGCAGTAGGTCAAGGAGCATTGGCGGTGCAATGCCGAGCAGATGATGAAGAGATGCTAGAGCTGCTCCGTATATTAAACCACCCCGCTACTGAGCAAGCGATTCAGGCAGAACGTGCCTTTTTACACCGTTTGGATGGAGGTTGTCAATTACCCGTTGGTGCCTATGCGACAGTAGAGGGAGAGGAAGTACGCTTAAGAGGATTGGTGGCATCCCCAGATGGTAAGTTGCTTTTACAGGATGAGAGAAAAGGAGGTCATCCTGAAGAAGTAGGGCGAGAGTTGGCGGAGGAGCTCTTGAAGCAGGGGGCAGATCGCTTGTTGGAACAAGTTCGGAAGGAATTGGAACAATGAACTCTGGGACAGTTTATCTGGTGGGTGGAGGCCCTGGTACACCGGAATTAATCACAGAAAAAGGGGCGCAGATTTTGCGCCGTGCCCAAGTCGTGTTTTACGACCGAAGCTTAGCGGTGCTGGTAGCCCAATATGTACCACGAGAGGCGGAGCGAATTGCGGTGGATCAGGAAAAGGGATGGGCTAGTGAAGCGTTTCTCCCACAGCTGCTCCAAAAAGTATACACCGTGTCCCAGGTAGTTTGTGTCGTCGAGGGGGATCCTTACCTTTCTGGATTATATAACATTGTCGAAGGGGAAATTCTTTCACGGGGAATTCCCTTTGAAGTGGTGCCTGGCATTCCAGCGATGTTGGCCGCTCCCTCCTATGTAGGGCTATCCACAGCAGGAAAGAGAGAAGAATTGGCACAAAGGAATGCATCCATTATTCAATCAAGATGGGTTCTTGATAAAGGAATGGAGATTGTTTCTCGAACCAATTGTGAGCTCTCCAGCCTTTGCCGTCAATTACTTCATGAAGGGAAAGCGCCCAATACCTCAATTACCCTTGTTGATCATGTTACCCGTCCAGAGCAGCAAGTGATCTCAGGTACCTTAGATGAATGGGCCAACGAGATGGAAGGTAAGACTCTGTCCGCCACGTCGGTACTACTTATTGGGAATCGGGCAAAGGTGGAGGAAAGGTTAAGCTGGTTTTCGCAAAAACCTTTGTTTGGGCGGAGAATTTTGGTTACCCGTGCTCGAGAACAGGCACGGGAACTTTCCCAAAAAATTGAGGAATTGGGTGGTGAAGCTCTGGAGTTTCCCGTGATCCGCATTGCACCGCCTGCTCAAATAAATCCCCTTGATGCTGCGCTAAAAGAATTATCCTCCTTCCAGTGGGTCATTTTTACCAGTGTGAATGGAGTGAAATTCTTTTTTCAGCGTTTGCACCAGTTAAAGATCGATGTCCGTAAGATGAGAGCCAAAGTGGCTGCAGTAGGTCCAAAAACGGCAGCGGCTTTGGAGGACAAAGGAATTCAGGTGGATCTGATCCCTCAAGAGTATGTTGCTGAATCGCTTTTGGAAGCCTTATTACCTGTAATTCGATCTGGGGATCGGGTGTTGCTTCCACGGGCCAATATTGCCCGCAATGTACTACCTAAGGGATTGTCCCAGGCCGGATGTGAGGTAGTGGATGTAGATGCTTACGACACTTGTGGAACAGAAGAAAATGCTGAGGAAGTGGCTCATTTCCTAGCGGAAGGGCGCCTGCATGTACTCACCTTTACAAGCTCCTCCACGGTTCACTACTTTGTGAAGGCGATGGAAAAGGCGTGTACAGATTGGAGACATCTGGTTTCCCGTGCCCAGATTGCTTGCATCGGTCCAATCACAAAAAGGACGGCTGAAGCCTATGGGCTTCATGTAGACATCATGGCCACCTCCTATACGATTTCTGGATTGGTGAAAGCCTTAACTCAATTACCGCATCGGAAGTGAAGCCTTTTACCTATACCCTCAATGGATTTAGTTTAAGAATTCTCCTAAGGAGGAAATTGCATTGAAACCTTTTGCGCGTTTACGTCGTTTGCGGCAAAATGAAGCAATCCGCAGCATGGTCCGTGAGACAGAACTTCATGTAAGTGATTTGATCTATCCATTGTTTGTGATCGAAGGTGAAGGTATCAAAAAAGAGATCCCGTCGATGCCAGGGGTTTATAACCTTTCTCTAGATCATTTGGATGAAGAGATTGCCGAGGTGGTAGAGTTAGGCATTCCTGCCATTGTGTTATTTGGTGTTCCAGCAGAAAAGGATGCTTGTGGGAGCCAGGCGTACGCTACAGATGGGATTGTGCAGCGAGCGATTCGCCAAATCAAGGAGAAGTTTCCTTCCTTGATGGTAATAGCAGATACTTGCCTCTGTCAGTATACAGACCATGGGCATTGTGGTGTGGTAAAGGATGGAAAGATTGATAATGATTCGTCACTGGAACTGCTTGTGAAAACAGCGGTTTCTCAAGCCCAAGCAGGAGCCGATATTATCGCTCCCTCCAATATGATGGATGGTTTTGTTCAAGCAATCCGCCGGGGTTTGGACGAAGCTGGCTATGTGGATACCCCTATTCTTTCCTACGCTGTAAAATACGCCTCTTCCTTTTATGGTCCTTTCCGTGATGCGGCGGACTCTACGCCTCAGTTTGGAGATCGGCGGAGTTATCAGATGGATCCTGGAAATGCTCGGGAAGCATTACGGGAAGCAATGGCCGATGTGGAGGAAGGGGCGGACATGCTCATGGTAAAGCCAGCCCTTGCTTATATGGATATTATCCACCGAGTAAAAGAGCAGTTTAATCTTCCTGTCGCTGCTTATAATGTAAGTGCTGAATACTCTATGGTGAAAGCCGCAGCACAGATGGGATGGATTGATGAGCGGCGAATTGTTATGGAAAGTCTTACGGGGATGAAGCGAGCGGGTGCTGACTTGATCTTAACTTACCATGCTAAAGATGTAGCCAAATGGCTACGGGAAGCATAAAGTAGTTTAAAGCCCCAAATCCGTCAACCACTGACGGATTTTTTTCGCATCATTTAGTGAGAATGATTTTCATTTTATATTGACGGAAGTGAGAGAAGGATGCTAGAATGGAATCAGCGATAACTGATAATGATTTTCAACATCAATTAATAATGGTTTGGAGATACAGATGAAGAAGCGCTACTTGATTGTGATCCTATTGATTTTTTCTTTCTTGTCACTCTTTGTAGGGGTTAGTAATATTTCTCCCCTTGATTTGCTTGATTATCAATCTGAAGAAACAGAGATCTTTCTTATCAGCCGGTTGCCACGACTGATTGCCATTATCTTGGCCGGTGCAGGGATGGGGATTGCCGGATTAATCATGCAGCAGCTGAGTCGGAACAAATTTGTATCTCCGACCACAGCGGGAACATTGGATGCGACACGTCTTGGCATTCTTGTCTCGATGTTGCTGTTTTCCAATGCATCAACCCTTACGAAAATGGGAATCGCCTTCGCTTTTGCCTTGGCTGGGACACTCCTTTTTATGCATATTTTGGAGCGAATTAAATTTAAGGATGCCATTTTTATTCCCCTGGTAGGGTTGATGTTTGGAAACATTTTATCGTCAGTTACTACTTTCTTTGCTTATAAGGCCGAGGTCATTCAGAATATGTCCGCCTGGCTACAAGGGGACTTCTCAATGATAATGAAGGGAAGGTATGAACTTCTCTATATCAGTATTCCTGTCATCATTATTGCTTATCTGTATGCCAATCGGTTTACAGTGGCGGGGATGGGAGAAGATTTTGCAAAAAATCTTGGCCTCGCGTATCGACGGATTGTAAACCTCGGTCTTATCTTGGTCGCCTTGATTACAACTACTGTTGTATTAACAGTGGGAGTGATTCCTTTCTTGGGGTTGATTGTTCCCAATATCGTTTCCATCTTAAAAGGAGATCACTTGCAGAAGACCTTGCCCCATACGGCTCTGTTAGGAGCGATTTTTCTTCTCCTGTGTGATATCCTGGGTCGAGTGATTATTTATCCTTATGAGATTTCGATTAGCCTGATGGTGGGGATTATTGGCAGTGGCATCTTCCTCTACCTGTTGTTAAGGAGGAAGAGCTATGCGTAACTCGACGAAGCTATTTATTCTAGCCGCAATCTCTCTTCTTTTTTGCGGGATTTATCTGTTCCAGGGATTATACGGGAGTTATGACTATGCATTGCCCCGTCGGGGAATTAAGGTATTGGCAATGGCCTTGACTGGCGTAGCGATTGCATACTCGACGGTGATCTTTCAGACGATTACTCACAACCGAATTTTAACCCCCAGTATTATGGGGTTGGATTCACTTTACCTCTTATTGCAAACAGTCATTATTTTTTTCCTTGGTTCGAATCACTTGATCGTAGCGAACAAACAAATCAATTTTATCTTGACGATCGTGGTGATGATTGGATTTGCCCTTTTTCTATACCTTTTTCTCTTTCAGTCAGGAAGTCGACCAATCTACTATCTCCTACTGATTGGTATTGTGGTAGGCACGTTTTTCAATAGTGCCTCAACCTTCTTTCAGGTATTGA
>CALJVA010000169.1 GCA_937975135.1 uncultured Thermoactinomycetaceae bacterium
AAAAAGCAGTCTCGGAATTCCGAGACTGCTTTTTGATTTTCCCCGAATTGAAATCGAGGGAGAGGATATACTCCACTTGAAGAGACTTGCAAGTGAAATGGGGCGTGGAGAATGGAGCAACAATGGATTGAAAAGTTACAACAAGATTTGGAGACCATTGAACGGGAATATTCTGAGGCAACAACGCCACAAGATCGCCATCGGTTGCGAGGAGAGTTTCAAAAAATCCGCGTTTCCTGTGAGGAGTTACTGGGATCTTGGATTGAACTTCATGATCATATCATGAGGCTTTTAGAATTACATCCAGATCTCGAAGATGAAGAGGAAGTGATCTCTGAGGATTTCTGGCTTAGCGAGGGAGTTGTACGTGCTTTTCGCCAGGGACAAGGTTATTACAATCTGAAACTATTTTTAGAAGCAAAGAAACATTTTCAGCAAGTTGTTGTTGAGGAGCCGGAATTTTTGTTGGGACGCTTATATTTGGCTCTAAGTCATTTTCAAGAGAACCAGTTGGACGAAGCGCAACGACAATTTCAGTTAATAGTGGAAATGGCAGATCATGAGCGTTTCGTCGCTTTTGCCAATCATATGTTAGGTTGTGTAGCCGTACGGCGAAAGGATGACCAGAAAGCAATCCGTTATTTTCGCAAAGCACTTTCGCTCATTGAAGATGAAGGAGATACGTGGTTTAACTTAGGGGCATGTTATTATCGATTGGGGGAATATCATGAAGCAATCCCCTGTTTTTATCACTCATTATTACATGATCAAGATGATTGGGAATCAATGTTTTATCTTTCTTCCTGTTATCAGAAACTAAAGCAGTGGCAAAATGTTACTCTGTGGCGCCTTGCCGCTTATGTGAAGACAGAAAGTCCCGAGGTGATGGAGTCCATTGCCCACGACTATGAAGATATGGGGGATACTCGAAGAGCCTTGGGATGGTATCAAAAGCTGCAACAAAGGGATCCTAGTCGATTATCTGCCTATCAGGGGATTGCTTGGAGTATGTGGTCACTTGGCCATCGGGAGGAAGCAATTACTTGGCTAAAAAAAGGACTAAGCCTAGCGCCAGAAAACCCTGATCTTCTATTCACTTATATTTGGATTTTGCTGAAGAAAGGATCCGCAGAGGAAGCGGACCGGGTATTGGAAAAAATACCGGTAGAACTTACCCGCCAGGCAAAGTGGCTAGTGGTTCGCTCTGAATTGCTGATTCAACGAGGAGCCTTCGGTCAGGCGATTGCCTTAGCAAAAAAAATTATCAATACAGGAAGATCCAAGGAATTGCAAGGACTTGGACATTATCAGCAGGGACGGGTCTTACTAGAGATGAGTCAACCCTCAAAGGCATTGGATCATTTTCGTCAGGCTAGTCGCCTTTGTCCCAATTGGCGGGATCCCTTATTTTATGAGGGAGTATGTCACGCCATCGAAGGTCGATTTGATGTAACTCGTAGTTTGTGGAAAAAGATCAGTCTATAATGGAAACCTTCTTCTTAAAGTGAGGTGAAATCATGCATACAATCTGGAAAGGGGCTATCAGTTTTGGGCTGGTAAATATTCCTGTGAAGATGTTTGCAGCCACTGAAGAGAAGACTATTCGCTTTCGTAATTTACATCAGCCTTGTAAAACACCCCTTAAGTATGTCCGTACCTGTCCCCATTGCGATCGGCCCGTTTCGCCTGATGAAATCGTGAAAGGCATTGAATATGCCGATGGGAAATTTGTCCTCATGGAGAAAGAAGAGCTGGAAGCGATTGTACCTGAAAAAAATAAGGCAATTGAAATTGTCGATTTTGTGGATCTAAAAGAAATCGACCCGATCTATTTTCATAAAACATATTATTTAGGACCGGGGGAGACTGGGGAGCGCGCCTACGCTCTCCTTCGAGCGGCAATGGAGGAAACAGAGAAAATTGGAGTTGCCCAACTAACGATTCGCTCCAAACAAACTCTGGCTGTGGTAAGGGTATATGAGAAGCAATTGGTTATGGAGACCATCTTTTATCCCGATGAGGTGCGTCCTGCCAATCAAGTCCCTGGTGTGAACCGAGATTTTCAGGTTGTGGAGACGGAGTTACAAATGGCAAAGCAACTGATCGAAAACCTAACCACCCAATTTCAACCAGAAAAATATCGCGATACTTATCGAGAAAAGCTGGAGGAGGCAATTGCCAAGAAGGTTAAAGGTGAAGAAGTAGTGGAAGCACCAGAGGCCCGTTCAGAAAAAATTGTTGACTTGATGGAAGCGTTAAAGGCCAGCTTGGAGAATACGAGTAATAAAAAGTCGCAACGTAAAAGCAAAAAGAGTGTTACAGCAAAATAGGGAAGGCGGAGATTCGCCTTCCCTTTCTTTAGCCTACTTTTTTTCCAAAGAAAGTACAGAAAATTGTTTGGCAAGAAAATGGGGTGTGTACGGCATATCATTTTGTAGCCAAGCGATGATTGTACCAATTAAAGCAGAAGAAACATACCATACCACGATATCAATTGGAACACCTGCTTTGGAAATGAAAGAGTTGGGATCGCGTGCCATCTTTTCCAGATTGGTAGTAATCATTTTGGTGAGGAACTGGGACAAACGGTCCTTAAAAATCGTGGTTTGTTTCGTAGTCAAGACTGTTTTATAAAAGTTTGCATTTTTTGCAATATGGTCAAATAAATTCTCTAACACAGAATAAACGTTTTCCACGGGGTGTTGGTTCATAGGGGTTTTTTTGTCCAAGATGATCTGAATCTCCTCAATCATCTCGTCAGCCATTTTGTCCACCATATCTGGAACATCTTGATAATGGAGATAAAAGGTGACACGGTTAATGGTAGCCAGTTCTGCAATCCGTGTTACTGTGATTTTTTCTACATCAACTTCTTGAAGCAATCGGATAAAGGCATCCTTAATCAATTGACGGGTTCGAAGGATCCGTGGATCTAAAGGTTTTGACTTACTCTCCATTTCCTCTCCTTTTAAACACATCATTTTAAAGTTTTCTGTTGTATTTCTTTAATTTATACTACAAAAAATAAAAGAGTGCAAAGTAAATTACGGTTTATTAAAATGTTTTATTTGGGATTATATATACTTATTGTTATAATCTGTTTTACATATTGTAAATTATATTACGATATGTAAATAATCCTTTGGAAAAGGAGCGTTCTCCTCTTTATGGATACCCCCAAAAAAGCAGCATTACTGGACAACTGATAAAGAAAGGGCAGATGGTAATTCCCGTTGTAAAAATCGGCGAATTGGGGCGAAAGACCGTTTACTCATCCTGAGGAGTTGGATATTACCCGAAATATCAAATGTCACCTCGCCTTGGCCATGGCATCCATACTTGTTTAGGAACTCCTTTAGCCCGGTTGGAAGGAGAAATCGCTTTTACCACTCTGTTAAGACGGATGCCCAATCTTCACCTTGCAGTTCCGCGGGAAAATCTGATCTGGCACTCTACGCTGGTATCCCAAGGATTGCAAGCACTCCCTGTTGCTTTTTGACAGGAGAAAAGTGCGGAGTAGGAATTTTGATTCCTCGATGATGTTTTGGATTCCTACTCATCCTCACCTTGCCAATATCGGAGATATATCATTTCTGAAGTGGGTGTCTTCTTTACCAAATTGTTTTGATGATCATAAAGATGCTCCACTTTTCGATAATGTTCAATTCGCCAGTTATCTTGATAACTTACATCAACCAGCTCCATTTGGAAATCTGTCTTTTGGGCTGGTTTAGGAATCCCGGTTGTTGGCTGCGTTGTTTCCGGAATTTCCATCTGCTTATTAACAATCAGTAACGCACCAAACATCAGATTAACGGCCACTGCAGTTACTAGAATCCCTTGAATTAAGGTTTGTTTCCATCGATCATTCATCTTTTTCCTCCCCTTTTTGATTATGTTTATGTATGTCTCGATTGCAAAAAAACTGATTTTTCAACTGCAGAGGCTTACTACTGGATCTAGTAAAAGGGGCGAGGGGATTTCCCTTGCCCACTTAGAGATACGATTTTTGCAATCGATTAGTGATGTGTTTTACCATCAATGCTCTTATTTTTCTTTTCATTCGTATAAGATAATGGTACAAAGATTCTTTCTCTATACGGGATACGTTCCACTCTTTCGGAATAGATGCGATCACATGATGAATTTG
>CALJVA010000170.1 GCA_937975135.1 uncultured Thermoactinomycetaceae bacterium
TTTTATCATTACAGAAAGCGATTGCTTTCTCCATAAGTACAACTGTAGTACTAGGCTTCCATTCCAAAACCCCGGATCATCGGAAGGATCACTTTGAAGATTGTCCTGTACTTGGCGGGGAGTGCTGGTACGACGGGAGTGGCTATCTCGCATCGGAAGTCATGGCCAAATTCATCAAACAGCGGAATTTTAAGGTCATCTGGGATGAGCTGATGGACTTCTATCAGTCCGAAACGACGCCGACAACATAAGGGCCGGATGGCCCTTTTCTTTTTAGGTTCGTTGGATTTTCTTTCGGATCGGTTCGGGGAGTTTTTCGATAAACGCCGCACGCTTTTTCTTTCGGGCGATTTGCTCCTCCACGATGAAATTGATCAGTTCGAACAGCATCATGGCCGTTTCCCGGTCGTCCCTTAGGTCCAACCGCCCCGGGTGAACGGCTTCGTTCCCGATGACCCGGACGGTGTCCAAGGCGACTTGAATTTCTTCCGGCAACCCCTTTTTAACGAGAGACTCGATATCCTTGTCCATGTTTTTTCCTTTCCCCCCTAACTGTATCAACAGCTTCTGTAAAACAAGCCGAAGAAGCGCCGCGGCTCCTCGGGGGGATTTGCTCACGATCGACAGGGCCTCCAGATAATCGGCCTTGAACTCTTCGGGCATGTCGTCGTGAGGCGGCGGGCCTTGGTGGAAATCAGAGGGGTAGAGCATTGCTGGGTATTTATCGACAATCCATACAGAAAACTTATTACAATAACTGCATCTACACCACCAAACAGAAGGATGACCAGCCATTATTAATAATGTTTTCCAACTCTGCTCTGCATAGACTTGGCAATGAGGACAATGGAAGGCTTCTTTTTTAAACTCCGGAGGATAATATTTCTCTCCCATTCTGCCACCTCTTTTTTCTTTTAGTGTAGCACGAAAGGACTACCTTTGGTCCTTTTTTCCACTTTTAAGGGAACTGATGTTCGGGTATTCTATAGATGAGGTGAGGGTCATGGATCGAGGAAATAAGCTTTGGGAGGGGCATCGGGTGATTCTGCCGGAGCATCGGGATCTTTTGTTTGACAGCAGACAAAATCAGAGAGAGTATCAGCCGCCGGAGCTGGCCGAGGATGAGGTGGAGGAGATCAGCCGTCTCATTTCCTGGTCGATGGCGGAGGAGAGGCCCATTACCCTGATCTATGCGGAACGGTTCGGACCCAAGCGGATCACCGGGGTTATCGTTCGGATCGACCCCATCGAACGGTGGCTGATCATCCAAGGGGAGGAAGACCGAAGGATGATTCCTTTGGCGCAGATTGTCGGAGCGGAGGAGGCATGAAAAAGGCACCCATTTGCGGGTGCTTTTTTGTTTGACAGCTTTCATGACGTCATCGACTCGATTTTTCGTTCAATCCGCGCGATCACCTTTGGCAGATCCCCATTGATCTGCTTTCCCTTTATGCGCATCACGGACCAGCCATATTTTCGAAGATAGCGATCTTTCCTTCGGTCGCGCCTCTTCTGCTCCGGAGCGCTGTGGTATGCTTCCCCATCGCATTCAATCGCCAGATCGTAATCCGGCAGGGCCAGATCGATCCGATAGGGACCGCATGGATACTGCGTGATCACCCGATACCCCCGTTTGACCAGCGCGTTGTATAGCCGGAGCTCGATCCAGCTTTCGGTGCGGGCGCGGTAATACCCGATCGGGTCCTTTATCCGCCAGTGCATGTCCCGCAAGAACCAAAACACGCGGAGGACCAAATATGCGCCTCCCAGCACCATCAAAGCGGTCAACACCTTCTCCACAGCCCCTCCAACCCCCCTAAGCCGCTTTTTTCTTGTTCGTCCGGTGATTGCGCTGAATCGCCTTGATCTTCATACCCAGCCAAACCAAAGTCCCGGATACGCTCACGAAGAAAATATGAAACAGCAAACCAAGCTGAACCGCAGGGGTGGCCAAATCTACCAAGAACAGGTACAGCGCCATCAACAACTCGGATAAGCCGATTCCCACCACCAACCACCAAGGGATGAGAAGTCGCCCCGGATGTCTCCCCAGACTCTCATACAATCGAATGCAATGCTTCACCCACCCTTGCACATAGGCCGCATAACTCAGCCACACCGAAAACAGGATCAACAGCGACCCCACGATAAACAATGAAACCTGAAACCCGCCCGACCAGCTGGAAAGGACCATCACCGACCCTAAGGACACCAATCCATAGGAAAAGAAAAATATTAATCGCTCACGCAAAGCTTTCCGGTATTCTTCCAACGACAATTGCTTTCTTTTGCGCCTTATTTTGATCCTCTCCCTTCATGTTTTTTATTGCTCCAATCCATAATTTAAATATTCCCTATCTGTTGCGCAATGGACCATTTTCGGCATAAAAAAAACCCCTCACGGGAGGGACTCACAGGCCACGCCGTCTTTGTCCGGATCCAGGCGGTGGGGATCCCGATCCGGTCCCCCTGCCGCCTCATAGAAGGCTTGGGCTTCGGCTTGGGTCTGGAAGTCGGAGCAATCCCGATCCGGGCCATTGGGGTCATACGGTCCGGTATAGCCTGTATCCGGCTTCTTTTCGGCTCCATCCTTGCACCATTTGTCCTCTTCGAATCCCTTATCCGTCACGTAGTCTGGACACTGCCATACCCCGAGCTTCTTTTCCTTTGCAATCTGTTCCGCTTCCCGGAAGGTGTTCAGATGTCGGCGGGATTCGTAGACATATCCTACCCGGGCGAGGCCCTTCTTCAGCAGGGCCAACTGGACGTTTTGGCCGTCGGCATAAACATATGCCAGTACCCGGTCGTACTTGTCCCGCTTCTCCACGTCATACTCCAGCGTGATCCGGTCGGCCTGCTCCAGCATCTTTCGGGTGAACTCGCTGGCCTCTTTCCCCATCGGTTGCGCTCCCAGCTTGGGATGTCTCGTCTCGGGCGTATCGATCAGGAGAAAGCGGACCGTCTCCACCTTGCCGTTGATTTTGAGCTTGGCCGTATCACCATCGACGTGCTCCACAAACTTTGCTTCTTCGGCGTCCTTGGGTTCTTCCAGTGTGACGCCTGCATCCGGGGCCTTGTCGCTTTGAACAATCTCTTGCGCACATCCGGTAAGGACCACCAATACCACAAACAATAGCCACCAGCGTTTCATGTCTTGGCCTCCTTTATTTTTTTGTCCTAATCTTACAACAATCGGATACAATATAGATAGTCCATTCCACAAACGGAGAAGGAGGAGGAAGCCGCAGTCTTTTGAACCTACCCAAGATGGCCATGATGCTTCGATTGATATAATAAGGAGTCGGGGACACCCCCGACTCACTTGAAAAAGTAGTCATAAAGGAAGTTGGTGACCAACCCGAAAAAAATCGTGCCGATTATGCCAGAGATGATTTTCCTCCAGGTCGAAAGTTTCGAAGGGCGCACATCCAATTCCACACAAGGCCATAAAATGTTTCCCAAAGCAACTGAAGAAATCGATATCAAAAACAATGCCAGGACTCTAAAAAACAAAAGCACTCTTTCCCCTTCCGAAAGAGACGGGACATACAATAACGCCAGAAAAGCCCATAAATTGAACATAAAAAGAAAGAACGATGCATTCAGTGCATAAATTTCTTTTTTCGTCATCGAAGGGTTTGGTGTTTCTCCAATCCCGCATGGAGAATATGGCATATCTTAAACGTTTCTTTCCAAAGTTTGAAGACTCAAATATGGATAAACCCTCTTCGGCTTCGCTGTAACCACCCTCGTACCCCAGTTCCAGCCGTGCTTTTCCTTCCTCGGTTTTCTTTGCCTCCTCCACAATCAACCGTGCCAATTCCTTGAGGTTTTCTTCAGTAATGATTTTGAATTCGATCGCTATCTTTCGGGTGAATTTCAACTCTCTCACCTTTCATTTTCAAATGATAATCACTCCTTCCACATCCATCGACCATTCCCCTGTTCCGCACGAATCGTGTGAACAATCCCTCTGGAGGTGAAGCCCATGCTGGTCACCCCGCAAGAGGCCAAGGAGTATCTGAAGGTGTTACCCTAGAGCAAGAAGAGTGATGCTACATGGCCGCAAGTTTGAGTACAACCCGGTGGAAAGTGGCTCAAATCTTAAGCTGTCTTGACTAGTCCACTTGGGTTGTGGTAATAAATAAATC
>CALJVA010000171.1 GCA_937975135.1 uncultured Thermoactinomycetaceae bacterium
CTCCATTTCTCGATCCCGCTCCTTGAGCGAAGCATGTTGCAACAGCTCGTTGTAATCGGCCGAGCCGTCCAACCGTTCTTCCATAGCGGCTTGTTGGATCGCTCTGTACTTGGCTTCGATCTGCTGTTGCATCTGATCCAGTTCCAGGCGGGCGATTTCTTCCAACAAATCATCCGTTTTCAAATGCAACGATTTCACAAATAGATGTCGAAACCAGAGGCTCCCGAATGAAAAAATGACCCTATCCATATAACAGATAAGGTCATTTTTATAGATTTCATGCCTCTACACTTACGGTAGTTTCATAACGACCACCATTTTGCAAATGAAATACTGAACCATCGGGAAGTTTGATTGTTGTCGGCACTCCTGTTGGTACCTGGGTCCGAAACCTGAAGGCCTTCCCTTTCTTTTCCCATTCGACTTCCACCATGCCGCATACCGTCGGTACGACCCCTTTCGCCCAGCGAAGGTCTCCCATTCTAGGTTCAATGGATATGGCGGAGAATCCTGGTTCAAACGGAGTCACACCCAGGAAATAGGCAGGAAACTCAGCTAGTGGAACCGAACTCCAGGCATGGCAATCGCTGCGAGGATTGACTTCCGTCTCGGGCAATGTCGTCAAACCTTGTTTGGAGAAAACTCGCCAGCGATCCCACTGTTTAAAAATGTGATGATGCAAACCGGTTTCTTTCAAAGCTTGAAACAGATTATAGGAAAAGGGAAGAGTGACACGGTGAATCGGTTCACGAAGCGTACGTTCCATCAAATCTCGAGCTTCCTCTCCCGTAACTGCCCCGGAAAGTACTGCCATGATTTGTGTGTGTTGGCTGTAAATTTCCGTGTCGGGCAAATCCCTGAACAACATTCTCTCAGGCGACCAGGCTAACCGCTTCACCGCACTGCAAATTTGATCTGCTCTTGCAATCCATTCACCAGCAATTTCCTTCCCCCCAGTCACTTCCAACAGACGGGCCCTGTTCGAAGTGCCTTAGCATACATCAAGCTGAGCAGAAACATGGGGCGATCCTTGCTCTCCGGCGGCGCACCCTCCGGCCATTCATCCACCCAGTCAAAATACGTCCAATAACGATGTGAGGTAATACTCACAATTCCTTGTTCCGTTAACTGATTTACATACCAGTCCAGCAGCTCGATTAGTGCAGGACGGTATTTCTTTATGAGTTCAAGATCTCCATTGAACGCGTAATGTTCAGCCAACATATCCACCCAATAAAGGGCAAATGACGGAATAACCTGCGGTTCCACGGATGGAAAGCGTGACTGTAACAATCCCCCGGGCAGCCTAGAGCGATAAAAATCCGCAATCGTTCTTCGTGGTAATCGATCATCTGCGCTGATGTAATAGGTGAATAGCATCGTAAGCCGGCTGTCCATCGCATATTGCAGTTGCTCATAGTACGGGCAATCCTCATAAGTTTCATGCATGCAACGCTTTAACGTTCTAACACTCAACGGTTCATAAATTTCTATGCCTTCTTCTCCTGCTACACCTGCAACATGATAAACATCGTATGCCCCCATCAGTTTGCCGCTTGCATCTTCCCGGTTTCTTTTTATACGCTGATTCAAACGGCTCTCTTGAGGTTCGTAGCATTCTGAACTTAGCAAGCGAACGATACTGCCCCGGCCTCCACGCACCCCGACTGTGAGATAGCCCGTCGTAAGTTCACCTGCGTCAAGTTCCAAAGCTATTTTCTGGCCGGGATCAAGTTGAATCGATCCGTTATCGGTTCCACCTTTAAGGAACAGTTCAGCAAGCTCAGGTTCCAATCCCTCGGCTTTCGTCACTTGGACAAAAGTCTTCTCCTCTTCATACATAAGCGGAATGGGTCGGGGTGCCAAATTCCACGGACTCAACAGGCCAAAGTCTCTGTGGGGTTCATCAACCTGAATCGCCTGTTGCCAATCAGCATCATTATAAGAAGGCTGGCTTCAGCAAACAGTCCGGCAGATTGGGAGCGCCAGACGGAAAATATGAAGTCGAATCAATAGTCTCGTAATATTGCACATAAGCATCTCCCTTGCAGGGACCAACGGCGACTGAAATGCCATTGACAAACAACCGGTATCGGCTGTCTGCTGAGATATCTACGACCAGCCTGGGGTGGGTACCTTCCGGAACATGAAACGTTCTTCGGAAATAGACGAGCTTGTGCTCCGTACGACCGCTTTCTTCCGGCTGAGGAACATCCCAGATCCATTTGCCGTTCCAGATGCGATTTCTTCTGCTCCACTCCATTTCTTTTGCATGTTTCTTCTCCTTCTATTTCCTATTCAATTTCCACTCCGAATCATCCGAACGGCCATGTATGGTCGGCGGGGAAGATCGATACGGAATGTGCCCTCATACAGACCAGGCAATTCCTCAATTGTCATGTTCCAGGTATCGATGATGGACACTTTCCAAGCAATGCCCGGTCTCAGGCGGAACTCCCGGAATGTCGGACGATTGAATCCGAAATAGTACAAACGGTATTGATCCTCCACGCCCGCACACGGCAAATCCCAATCGGACGGCAGCGGATTCAGCTCGCCTTGTGGCGCTTCTTCCAGAAACGTCCGGGCAAAGGCAATGCGAGCCGGGCTGTCACCCGTCAGTTTTCCGCCCTTTGACCACCACAACACTTCTTCCGGATTCAGGTATGTTTCGCCGTGTCCCAGATACCCACCGCGTACAAGGGCCTCCCAAAAACGTCTTACCAGTTCTTCGCCCGTCAGGTTCCCCCAGCCTTGATCGATGTCGCCTTCATAGCCGCATTCGTCGATCACGATGGGTTTTTTCCACACCTGGCGCCAATCTGTTGTCGCTTCTGACGTTTTGTACACATCGATGCGCTGGATGCTGCAATGGGTGACCCATGGTTTGTTGTAATCATAAAACTGAAGACAATTGTGCACAGAGATCAAATGGCGGTAAGGATCGTTTTCCGTCACGATCCGTGCAAACCGCTCCCAATCTTCCGGATCTTTCGCCCACATCAGGTCATATTCGTTGGCCAGAGACCACCAGACGTTGCGGAAAGCCGCCAATCGAGCCGTGATGTAACGCAAATACCGGTCATCTGCATCGGATGGCATTTCTGCAAAACCCCAGCGATCATATGGATGAAAAAGAATCAAATCCGCCTCAATTCCCAATTTGCCCAAATCTGCAATCCGCCGTTCCAGATGACGGAAAAATTCCACATTAAAGCGGGTGAAGTCCCAATTCCCATCCGCCGCTCTCTCAAATGGGTAAATGTCAGGTTCGTTTAAATTGTACAGATAAGATTTGGGAAACACGCACATTCTGAGCTTATTGAAGGGCGAAGATTTCAGGGTCTTCAGCGTCTCTTCTTCCAGTTCCACCCCCTGGTGTGTCCACGCATAACAGGTCGTTCCAATGGGGTGGTATGGAGTTCCGTCTTCATAGGCGAAGTGATACGTGTTTTTCACACGGACCGGGCCATGGTTTCCTTCCGATGGCGCCGTGCAGACGAACCGGCCTTCCAAGCCGCTGAGCGAGCGTGCGTTGCTCGCCGTCCGGTAACGCCATACACCCTCGGCATCGGGCATGAAGCGAATCCTGTAGACTCCGTTCCCATCATAAAAACCCGTTACCTTGACGATTCGTTTCACTTGTTCGCCGGACTGCCCTTCGCTTTCTCTCCCGTCTTTTCCCACATATTCGAATTCCGCCCCGAGCTCCACGTCGACGAACGGATTGCCCGCGCTCGGGCCATGCAGCTCAAGCTCAAACACGCCCCATTTTTCCGTCTGTTCGGGCGCGCGTACAACCGCGGAAGCCGCTTCCGCCGGATCATCATAAGTGGAAACAGCGCTGTCTTCCCCCCATTGTCTTACTTGCACCAGTTCATCCGGTAAGGCTTCGAGTTCCCGAATCAGTTGATCCAGCCAGGAAGACTCCCTGTGGAACTGCGTCGCGTAATCCGCCAGGGTCATATTTTTGAACAAGAAAGAGAGATGCGGCGTTTCTATAAGCTCCGGAATGGAATTGATCAACACCTCACGAGCCGGTCGATTCAGCCATAGTCGCCCAATTTTATGATCTTTGGTTACCTGCATTTGTCCTTCCCCTCTTCACAATTTGTTCTTACTAATGAAACAGGAAATTAGTCATCCTTTAACAGCTCCGACCATGCCAGAAATCAAGTATTTTTGGAAAAAAACGTAAACGACCATGACGGGTAGGATGGAAATTAACACCCCTGCGTTTAACAGCGTATAATTTGTAGAATGTTGGCCTTGGAATGATAGCAAGCCTGCAGTAATCGGCTGCATCGACTCTTTCGTAATAAAGATCTGGGCAAGCAAAAATTCATTCCAAGTTGCCAAAAAATCGAGAATAAACAAAGTAGCGATGGCGGGCATGGCAATCGGGACAATGATTCTGAAAAATTTGTCCAATTCATTGCATCCATCAATCACTGCCGCTTCATCCAAATCCCGAGGTATGGCCAGCATAAAGCCCCGCAAAACCAAAATCCCGAAAGGGATACCAAACCCAAGGTAAACAAATATAATGCCGGGAAACGTATTGTTCAAGTTAACGGCATTGAGCATCATATTAAGTGGTACTAGGGTGGCTTGCATGGGTACCATCATGCCGATCAGGATAAATATAAACATTCCGGTCGCCCATTTGAAGTTTAGCCGAGTCAGGGCGAAAGCGGCCAGAGCATTGACCAGAATGCCTAAAGGAACTTTCACGATGGAGATCAGTAAACTGTTTCCCATATAGTGCTTGATCCTGTTCCAAGCTTCCGCGAAATTGCTCCACACCAGTTCTTTGGGAAACGAATAGAACGTATTAGCACTCAAATCAGCATTGGACTTCAACGCCGTAAAGACAACAAATATAACGGGCATAATAAAGATTACCGATAGTAGGAAAAGAACAAGATAGACCAATACGTTTGATAATTTCCTCTTCAGTGAAGCGCTCATCCCGTTTCACCTTCCTTTCCGCTATCAATAGTGCGAACGTTTGCTGATGAAGATTACGTAAGGAACAATGACAATCAAACAAATAAAAATCAAATACCAAGAAATCGCGGAACCGATTCCGATGAAGTTATATTTAAAGGTCTGATAATACATCCAGGAAGACAACACTTGAGTGCTGTTCATCGGCCCCCCGCCCGTCATGCCGTAGATGATGTCATAAACTTTCATGGCACCAACCATAGTTGTAGCAAAAACGATGACAAACGTGTCACGCAGCAGCGGAAGAGTAATGTATCGAAACGTTTGGAAAGGCTTAGCTCCGTCAATGACAGCTGCTTCATAGGGCTCTTTCGGAATACTCTGCAATCCGGCTAAAAACAGTACCATCGGCAACCCAACTCCTTGCCAGACTGCTGCGATGAAAACGGCATAAAGCGCTGTTTTAGGATCGGAAAGCCAGGGAGTCGCCCACTTTTCCAAACCGATCTTTTCTATAAAAAACGTGATGAAACCTTTGGTAGGGTGATACATCCAGCTCCAGACAATGGCTACTACGATACCGGATAGTACATACGGATAATAAAACACACTACGGAAAAAAACGCGACCTTTCAACTGTCGGTTCAAGATCAGGGCGAAGGCAAGCCCCAGGCCGATCAAGATCGTCATACTACCAACAAGCCAGATTAGGTTGTTTTTCAAAGCCGTCTGAAAAACGTTGTCCTCCGTAAGCAAATAGATGTAATTGCCGAGTCCGACAAATTTCTTGTCGGGGGATACGCCGTTCCAATCAAAGAAGCTAAGAACCAAACTGTACAAGGATGGAACTACGATGACCATCAAATAAATAAACAAGGCGGGAAACAAAAACAACCAAGGCAAGATCTTTGCTTTCAGTCTCATTACGGACCCCTTTCCTGATGTGGAAAAGGAAAGCGATCAATGGGCGATCGCTTTTCTTGATCCACATTTTTGGATTGTGGTGTTTATGGATTGGATTTGTACTGATCTACCGCTTTCTGTATTTCCGCCGCGGCCTGTTCTGGCGTCAATGCGTTCAGAATAACTGCATCCGTCACTTCAAATAACTTGTCCACCACTTCCTGCGGCAAAGCTTGGTCCGTGATGAGGAAGTTGCCTTCACTTGCTTTCTCAGCCATCAGTTTGACGTGTGGGGTCGCCTCCGTGGAAGCAAAGTTGATCAATGCCGGTGCACCATATTCGTTAATGTATTTGTTGACCACTTCGGGACTCGTGATGTATTCCGCCAGTTTGATTGCGGCCTCCTGTTTTTCAGGTGTACTATCGGCATTGATCTGGAATCCTTCCACAAAGCTGGACATTCTCACCGGACCTTGTTCGTTCGGAAATTTGAAAAACAGGTAATTGTTCGGGTCAAAACCGTTTGAAGAAAGGGTTTGGTCGAACCAGGTACCTTGCAGTGTATATCCGCCTTCGGAATACATATACATCTCCGCCTCTTCCGGCGCCATTGTGATAAACCCTTTGGGAAAATATCCCTTGTCCGACCATTCCTTCAGTTTGGTCAAGGCTTTCACCACCGCCTGATCCGTCCAAGGTGCGTCCAATGCATTCAATTGATCATGCAAATCAGGTCCGGCATAGTGTTCAATCAACTGTTCCGTCCAGCGCATAAGCATCCAACCACCTTTGCCACCGACCGGAAGCGGCGTAATACCGTTTTCATGCATGATGGCCATGTGCTCTTCCAACTCCGCCAGGGTCGTTGGCTCTTGCAGCCCGAATTGCTCATAAAGGTCTTTTTTGACAAAGACACCGAGTGAAGCCAGATGGAAAGGAACCATGTAGATTTTGCCGTCAAATTTGGACAATTCGATGGCTGCAGGGTTGTAAATTTCATTCCAATTGTGTTCAGCAGCCACTTCTGTTAAATCCAGGGCCAATCCGTTTTCCGAATAAAACGATGCGAAGGAGCCACCCCAATTGAACCAAATGTCGGGAAGCGCTCGCGAGGCAGCTGCCACCTTCAACGACTCCTTGATAGAATCGGTGTTAAACGAACTGATCTCGACCGTGATGTGAGGATTTTCCTGTTCAAAGTCTTTAATGATCGATTCTAAATACATCATTATACCATCTATTCCCCAGAAGGAGATGATAATTTCCTCTCCGGTCTGAGTATTTTGTCCTTGGTTGTCGTTTAGATCGCCGGGATGTGCTCCGGTGCTGCTCCCGTTGGTGCTCGCCTGATCGCTGGACGTATTGTTGCCACAAGCAACAAACAACAGCAAGGAGAATATCATGACGAGCATTAATCCTATACGAGTTTTCCTCATTTTTATAACCCCTCCATCAATAAATGTTGGTTGAAAAACAAGCACAAGCGAAAAGCTTATTTCTTTAATTCCAACTATACCGGGGTTTTTCGCAAATTGTTAGAAACCAAAACATCCATTTTGTACGCTTTTTTGCCTTTTTCTAAGGGAGGAGGATGGAGTATTCTGTTGAAATTTTGACATTTCCTTATTTTTTATGCTCCCGTTTGCTTACTGTCATTGATTACGATATTCGATCGGGGTCATTCCGACGCGTTCTTTGAACAATTTGCTGAAATAATGAGGATTGGAGTATCCCAGCTTGTCGGCAATTTCGTAAACTTTCAAATTGGTTTCCCTCAACATTTTTTTGGAGTATTCAGTTTTGTTGCGAATGACATAGTCGCTGAAACTTTCTCCCATTTCCTTAAGAAAAATGCGGCTGAGGTAACTCGGACTGATGGCGATGGCTTCGGCTACTTTAGTCAGGGTTACGTCCTCAAACAAATGCCGGTCCACATACTCTTTGGCCATCCGGACATGCAGGGAATGGCATGGCTGGTAGGCAAGGCAATTCAATTGAGCTTCCAAATAGGCATCGGGAATTTGTTCAAGCCGATCATACACTGAACTGCACGAAAAAATGAGGGACACGTTCAACAGGTCGAATACTCGTTGTCGCAGTTTTTCCACATATTTCTCCCGAGTTTCCGCTCCTCCCACATCCATCTTGGCCACAGCAGGGGCAAGCCAGATGATTTCCCGGTGGTTGCGATGAAACACATAACCTCCCCAGTCCCTGGAAACATATTCGTCAATTACATATCGAACGGACATAAACTTTAATTTATCCATTTTTTCTTCCTGTTGAACCGCATCATGCCGAACCCGAAACGTGGTCAGCCAGATACCCTTACTTCTGTATGGTTCTTTCAGTAGTTCGGGCAAAATGATTTGGCTGGGATACGTATACTTGTCCAACAAGGATAAAAGGAACGCATTGATTTTCTCTTCTACCAAATGGGGAGGATGGCATTGCACCATGCGTTCCAACTGTTCAACTGCTCGGCGCAACGTCTCCTCCACTTCCAGTTCATCCATCGTTGGTTTGTGCAAATAATTGACGGCCCCGAGACGGAGCGCTTCTTTCACATAAGGAAAATTGTCATAGCTGCTCAAAAAAATGATGACTGTCGAATCCTTTCGTTTTTTGATTTCCTTCGCCAAAGTAAGACCATCCATGCCCGGCATACGTATGTCGGTCATGACAATATGAATGTCTTCTTCTTCCAGGACTCGGAGTGCTTCTTCGCCGTTGGATGCTTCTGCCTTCCAGTTGACATCGTATTTTTCCCAATTGATCATATAGCGCAATCCCATGCGAACAATCGGTTCATCCTCCACGACCATCAGATTCCACATGTGAATCTCCCCCTTGGATGACCTGTTGATAAGGCAATCGGATCAGAACACAGGTGCCCGAGCTCTTCGGTTTGGTAATCGAAACGCCGTACTGCGTACCGAACCTGAGTTGGATACGTTCATTGACATTGCGAAGTCCTACATGGTGATCTGTGTTTTTGACGTCTAACAAAAGTTGGATTTGTTCATCGGTCATACCGATCCCGTCATCCTTTACTTCAATGGAAAGCACATGGTCCGTCTCCAGCCGAGCAGACAGGGTGATATTCAATTCCCGCGTCAACCCCTTGGCAGCATGGAAAATGGCATTTTCCAAAACTGGCTGAAGTAACATCGGTGGCATACCAGCATCCATCACCTTTTCGGGAATGTCCCAGTGAATGACAAACATGTTCGTATATCGCAACTCCATCAATTGAGCATAACTTTTCAACAGTGTCAATTCTTCCCGGAAAGGGATCAGGTCATCGTTATATTTGATGATGGCTTTCAGTAATTTATTGAGAGACTGAATTAGATTGGCAATTTGGATATTCTGCTGTAGGATTGCCAGCATTCGGATGGAGTTTAATGTGTTATACAGAAAATGAGGATGGATTCGTGCTCGTTGCGCATAAAGTTCCGCATGCCGTTTTTGGCGTTCCTTCTCCTCAATGGACTGGACCATTTCCTTTAACCGTTTGACCATGCGGGAAAAATTCAAATACAGTTGCCCGATTTCGTCTTTCCGCCCCAGGTATTCCGGAATGACGAACTTCCCGAGCTCCACTTCCCGCATGACCCGGATCAAGCGATGGATTGGAGTAGACAATCCCTTCGCCATCCAGTAAGAGACCAAGGCAGCGGACAAAATTAGAATAAACGCCATAAGTACGGTAATTCTTCGAATCACATAGATTCCTTGGAACAGTTTATCGCGATCCTGTCCCAAATAAAGCGTCCAACCCAAGTAATCGCTGTGTTCGGTTACACCACTGTAATTGCTGTCCTCGAGCTCCCACATTCCCCGTTCTGCTTGAGCCGCAAGGGAAGTCAGATCATTGACAAACTCGCCACGGGATAGATAAACCGGATTACCATCTTTATCCGTCACCACGATGTAGGCATCTTCGAGTTGAGTAGCTTTAACAATCTTTCCGATGAATTCCGGGGAAATGTGAATGGCCAGTACCGCCAACGGGTTCAGTTGGTCATCCACGATCGTTCTGGCGCCGGTAATGGCGAGAAAGGAATCATTGCTGAAATGTTTAACCTCGTGTAATCCTGTCACGATAAAGCGCCCTTTCCCTTTCACTGCTTCCACGTACCACGGCTCATCAAAAACCGAGTGACGCTCATTGAGTTCTGAAGTTCCGCTGATGCGGTAACCGCTTCCTCTGCCGTTCATGTCATAGAGCACCATGCCTTGAATCGATGCGTGGATTGACGGGTAAGCGCTCATGAGACGGAGCAATTTTTTTTGGGCATTCAGTTGAGCATAGTCCCATTCTTCGACGGGATGTAGAGATTTCAAAAACTCGAAGGCCTCAGGCGTATAATAGGGCAGTAGCGTAAAGCGGTCAAAATCATTGATTTGCCGCTCAATGGAACTCAGCAATTGATTGGCGATCACATCCAGATCACGCTTACCCTGAATTTCCAGCATTTGCGCTGACATGCGGTACGCATTCATGCCCAATAGCAGAACAGGAATGCTGCTGATGGCCGCAAAAAGAATAAATAATTTTTTAGTATAGGAAAGGCGGCTCCATATTCTGCTCATTGTTCCTCGCTCCTCTGTTCCTCGCCCTTCGTCGAAATCTCCACATCACCAATTTTCACATAACCATACACGGAAGTCCACATCACATATTCATACACAGAATGCGCTTCCAAAGGATCCACTATAACCGCGTACGTTTTCCGAGCACACTGTGTACAGCATTCTTCCATCCTTCATACAAGCGTTCCCGTTCCAAAGTATCCATCTTGGGCTCATACCGGCGTACAGCATGGCGATTGTCAGGTAACGCCTCCACGGAAGACCAAAATCCTATCCCGAGTCCACCTGCATAGGCAGAGCCCATGGCAGACAGTTCTGCAACTTCCGAGGCGATGATGGTTTTATTCAACAGATCAGCTTGGAATTGCATCAGGGTTTCATTTTTCGATGCCCCGCCGTCTGTACGAAGTTCGGTAAGCATCACACCAGATTCTTGCTGCATAAACTCCACCGCATCGCAAACCTGATAAGCAATGCTTTCCAGGGCAGCCCGGATAATGTGTGCTTTTCCACTTCCCCGCGACAGTCCGGTAATGGTGGCCCTAGCATAAGGATCCCAGTATGGAGCGCCCAATCCGACGAAAGCAGGCACAAGATAAACACCTTCATTGTCCGGAGCTTGAGCTAACCATCGTTCCATCTCCTCAAAAGTGTCAAAGAGCCCCAGATTGTCACGTACCCATTTAATGGTATCCCCGGTGGTACGGATAATGGCTTCCAGCGCATACGTAATCGTTCCGTTCATGCCCCAAGCGATGGTGGCAGCTAATCCGTCACAGAAAGGAACAGGCTTTTTCCCCGTATTCAGAAGAACCGATGTCCCCGTCCCATACGTAGCTTTCGCTGTTCCCGCTTCCAAACACAACTGGCCAAACAGTGCCGCCTGGGAATCACCAATGACGCCGGTAATTGGAATATGCTCGTCAAACAAATCCGGATCCTCTGTTTGACCAAAAAGCTCATCGGAATGTTTGACATCCGGCAACAATTCCCTCGGCACCCCGAATATTTCGCACAACTGTTCATCCCACTCTCCAGTGAAGATGTTAAACAAATTGGTGCGGCTGGCATTCGTATAATCGGTTGCATGCACCTTGCCACCGGTGAGCTTCCAAATGAGCCAACTGTCAATCGTGCCAGCCGCAAGCATGCCTTGTGAGAGTTTGGCCTGCGCTTCGGAGTTATGATCGAGCATCCATTTCCATTTCGTGGAGGAAAAATACGGATCAATCATAAGTCCACTTTTCGCCCGGACCAGCTGTTCGTAGCCCGCAGCTTTCAACTGTTCGCACAGATCGGCCGTACGCTGACATTGCCAAACAATAGCGTTGCCCACAGGGCGACCGGTAACTTTGTCCCACAGGACAGCTGTCTCCCGTTGATTGGTAATGGTCAGCGCTGCAAGCTGGCCGGGAGTGACACCGGCCAACTGCAGCACTTTCCGGATAACGGTTTTTACGTTTTCATAGATTTCCATAGGATCGTGTTCGACCCAACCGGGAAGCGGATAAATTTGACGGTGTTCAGCGGTACTTTTGGCCAATACCCGACCGGTCTGATCAATGACCAGTGCCTTCGTCCCAGATGTGCTTTGATCAATCGACAAAAGAAATTTGTTTCCGATCATCCTTTCACCGTCTTTCTCCAGAATTGCGGATCAATTCTTCAACCATTCGAGCCAGATTCTCGGCGGTTATACCGTAATGCTGAAACACTTCGGCGGTTTTACCTGCAACGGCCGGCTCGTCGGGGATGCCCACAATACGCATGGGAACCGGTTGATGTTGTACGACTACTTCCGCCACCGCAGCCCCTAACCCGCCATAGATACTGTGTTCTTCCACGGTGATGATATGTCCTGTTTCGCGAGCGGCACGTAGTACTGCGTCTGTATCAAGTGGTTTGATCGTATGCATGTTCAAAACGCGAGAGTTGATTCCACGGCGGTTTAGGACCTCTGCAGCATCGAGGGCCACCCGCACCGTTTCACCAGCGGCGATGAAGGTGATATCATCACCTTCCCTCATCGTAACCGCCTTGCCGATGATAAATTCGCCATCTTCTTTTTCGTATACATCGGACACCGGATTTCTGCCGATGCGAACATATACGCCGCCTTTGTAGTTGACAAGTGCTTTCGTCATGCGCCTCGTCTCGTGACGGTCGGC
>CALJVA010000172.1 GCA_937975135.1 uncultured Thermoactinomycetaceae bacterium
CAAGAAAAAATGCATGCTTAATTATATCAAAAAGTACCATACAAATAAATAAGATCCTCACTAAGGGAATTGGAGGATCTTTTGGATACAGCCATCCTTTCTTATAGAGATAAGGATACTTCTACTGTCTAGGCTCATTATATGATGTGAAAATAAAAAAAACTTATCAAAAAGATAATTATAGATCGGTACTCGATAGCTTTGAATCTATTACAATTAAAGAGATACTGATGGTTCATAACGAATGGGATCTTTTGCACCAGCATCAGCAAAGCCCTTTAAGCGGAGTCGACAACTATCGCAAGTACCACAGGCCAACTCACCACCCCGATAACATGAGGTAGTCAAATGATAGGGAACTCCCAGTCGCAACCCTTCTTTTACCGTCTCCCCTTTTGACAGGTGAATCAATGGAGCCTCCAACCGAATTGGATTTCCTTCGCTCCCTGCTTTTGTCGCCAATCGAATCGTCTTCTCAAGCTGAGAAATAAACTCTGGACGGCAATCGGGATAACCACTAAATTCTACAGCAGAAACCCCTGTAAAAATCGCCTCCGCTCCAATCACTTCTGCATAAGCTGCGGCAAGGGACAAGAAAATGAGGTTACGTGCCGGTACATAAGTAACCGGAATTTCTTCTATCTTCTCTTTCCCATCTGGTACATCTATATTTTGATCTGTCAAAGCACTTCCTCCGATTTGCTGAAAAAAGGCAATATCTACAATCCGATGCTCTTTCACTTTGTAATAGCTCGCAATCTTCTTTGCCTGCTCCACTTCCCGATCATGACGTTGACCATAGACATATGTAATGAGATACAGCTCATATCCTCTTTCCTGGGCGATTCCCATACAGGTCGTACTATCAAGACCACCACTTAGAACAATGACCGCTTTCTTCCTCAATATCACCACTCCCTTTCCCAGTTTTCTTATAGAGAAGTTTTTACTAAAATTCTATTTTAGCAGCTTTGATATGGTACAAAAATCAAGTCAATTTCTCAATTGAACTTGAATCTCTAGGGGGTAATATGATAAATTCTAAATAAGAACAATTAAAAAGGGTGAACTGTAGGCTCATGCATAACTAATCCTATTTCTTAAGAACCGATGAAGAAGCCATGAAAAACCTTCTAACCCTTCTAACCTGAAGGTTTATTTTCTCATGGAATTCTTCAGTGTTCGGAATAGGATTGGTAGTTTAGCCTACATTTTTTATATAGGTGTGCCTCCTATTCCGAACAGATTTGTTTATAATTGGGAGGCTATTTTTTGTGCAAAAAATGATAAATAGTCTCCATCCCTTAAGAAATGGAGATGATCAAATGGTATTGATCCACTTACAAAATATCTACTATGACGTGAATGATCGGAGACTATTCCACATCGATGAACTAAAAATTCATAAAGGGGATCGTATCGGACTGGTGGGCCGTAATGGTTCAGGTAAAACAACATTACTTCAGTTGATCGCCGGAGAAAAAACGCCTACCTCTGGTACTGTAAAAACAAATGCCTCTGTAGCACTTCTCCCTCAACTAAAACCACAAATTGAAAAGAAAAGCGGAGGCGAAAGTGCTCAAGCCATCATCCATCAAACACTTTCACTAAATCCTGAGATACTCTTGGCTGATGAACCCACAACACACCTTGATCTAGAACATACGGAAAAGTTAGAGCAAAAATTGAAGCAGTGGCGGGAAACGATGGTGATTGTCTCCCATGATCGTACTTTTTTAGATGCTCTCTGTAATCAAATATGGGAGATTGAAAATGGAAAAATCTCCGTTTACAAAGGAAACTACTCCCAATATGAACAACAAAAAGAAGCAGCCCGTAGTCATCATAAAAAAGAATATAAGAAGTATATTCAGAAGAAAAAACAACTAGAAGAAGCCCTCCAACTGAAGGAACAACAGGCCCAGCGAGCAGTAAGAAAGCCTAAGCAAGTTTCTCCCAAAGAGGCAAAAATCATTGGCGCCAAACCTTACTTCGCTAAAAAACAAAAAAAATTGCACCAAAGCGTAAAGGCCATCCAAAAGCGAATCGAACAGCTCGATAAAGTAGAGAAAATAAAAGAACTTCCACCCATTAAAATGAAAGTGGTCCATGAGGATTCCCTTCGAAATCGCATGATTATACGAGGAGAGCAGGTTTCTGGTAAGGTAGGAAATCGATTGTTATGGAGGGAGTTTGATTTTACAATAGCGGGGGGCGACAAAGTGGCCCTGATCGGTCCAAACGGCAGTGGAAAAACTACCTTTCTACAAATGCTCATGAATGGAACAAAGGAAATTTACGTATCCCCCGCCGTAACTTTTGGATACTTTAGCCAAACCCTAGATGTGCTTGATGTGAATGCATCCATCTTCGACAACGTACGTAAGTATTCTCCCCAGGACCAAACCCTGATCCGCATTGTACTTGCACGGCTTGGTTTTTTTCGTGAAGATGTTTTTAAACCGGTTCATGTTCTTAGTGGGGGAGAACGAGTCAAAGTAGCTTTGGCCAAATTATTGCTCAGCAAAGCCAATGTCTTGGTTCTTGATGAACCAACCAACTACTTGGATATTCCGTCTGTTGAAGCATTAGAATCTCTGCTGAAAGAGTATTCCGGAACTGTAATCTTTGCCTCCCATGACAGACGCTTTCTAAAAAACATAGCTACAAGAATCTTTGCAATCAATAACAAACAGATTCATTCATTTGATGGATCTTATCAAGCTTATATAGAAATGAAAACAAAAAAAGAGCATCATCCATTACAAGATGAATTGCTTAAGGTCGATATAAACATCTCTGAGGTATTAAGTCAGCTAAGTATTGCACCGTCGGAAGAACTTGAACAAAAGTTTGCGAAGCTATTAGAAAAGAAAAAGGAAATTGAACAACGATTGAAACAACAGACGGATTACAATTTAGAATAATTATCGGCAAAATAGAACACGACTTTTTCATCGTGTTCTATTCTTTTTATATAAAGGGAATTGTCGAAAATAAAAAAACGAGCTTTTAAGCTCGTTTTGCTGGTCGGGGCGACAGGATTCGAACCTGCGACCCCCTGGTCCCAAACCAGGTGCTCTACCAAGCTGAGCCACGCCCCGAAATAAGTTACAACTTTTTATCGTATGTCTAACCAAAAATTAATTGGAAGTATGATGGGGTGGTGCCGAAGGTGGGAGTCGAACCCACATGGTCAAAGACCACACGATTTTGAGTCGTGCGCGTCTGCCAATTCCGCCACTTCGGCACGTAAGTGTATGGTAACCACACCTTTTATCTATCGGTCTTGCTCCAGTGCTGTAGGTTACAGATAGTAGTATATCTTGATTCTCGTCGACTGTCAAGCGCCATTTTAAAAGTTGTTTGATTCAATCTATTCCGACAAGATAAAGTGAATACATCTGCCAATGATGTCAGTTTGGAATAACTGATCAGCCCAAAGAAAATTGTTCCTCTTCTATAGGGCCCATCTTCTAATACTAGGTATAAAACATAGCTACCATTACCCATAGACCATAGTTACATAGACAATTTTCTCATCTGACCCCATTGAGACATGTCCTTATTCGCAGTACATCTGCAAATGTAACTCATTCACAGGCAACTATCACTCTTCATTATCTTAGTCTATATCCATAAACAGGCGTAGTTCTATCACCTATTTTTCTATAATTAGCTCACAGTTTCCTCCATTTAGTAGTATATTATAACATCAAGGAGAGAAAGGAGATTGATCCAACGATGTCTCAACCAAAGTTGGATGAAAAACAGCTGGAACAATTCTCTCGTCAACTGGAAGAGCAGCTCCGAAAACAAGTATATGATGTGATTAGTCAATTTTTAGATGAAGATCCCGCTGCCAATCAATCTACTCCTCAGGCAGGAACCCCAGCGCAGCCACAACAAAACCAATCTGATAATATCGGAAACATGTTTCATAGCCTCGCCAACTTTGTTGGTAATGCCGTCCAATTTAGCATGAATACTCTGAATCAGCAAAAGAAACAGATGTTACGTCAGGCACAACAACAACTTCAAGTACAGATGGATCTAAAGCCAGTGAACCCTACCCCCGCGAACAATCCTGAAAATAACACTCCTGCGAATAATGAAGCTAATGTTTCCCCCAAAAATACTCCTGCTAATCAATCATAACCCATAAAATTACCATGGAAATTTTATACTATTTTTTCTCTGCGAAAACAAAAGATTTGGGCACCCACTTAAAAAGCGGTTCGTCATTCGGAGCACGAAAAACCTTTCTCCCACAAGATCAAGCCACCTTCCTCTCCTAACCATGTCAAAGGAGGTATGTCCATTGGCACAAAAGATGACTCAAGAGCAATTGAATAAACTAACCGCTCAACTGGAAGCCCAACTTCGCTCTCACTTACAATCCCAAGGCCAATCCTTTCGTGCAGCCCAAATCAATCCTGGTACTTTAATTGAAAATCTAATTGGAAATGTTACCGGGCTACTAACAGGTGTAGGAAATTTGGTATCACAACTGTTAAGTGACATTATCACCATCACCCCACCAGAGACACCCCCCACAGAGCCACCGCCTGTTGAACCGCCACCTGCCGAATCGCAGTCCGCTAAGACAACGGGATCTTAAGTGGAGATCCCTTTACTAAGTTAAAATAAGGAGTGGTTTATTATGAGTTGCTGGTGCATCAAAAAACGGAGAAGAAGAAGAAGAGCAAGCATTCGGGTGAGAAGAGAAAGATTCCGAGCAGCCGCAAATACCATTAACAGAGCATCAACACGTAACACTGCTGGATTGATCAACGTCATCGTCCAAGTACCAATTCAAATTGGTTCCGACAGCAACAACATGGTAGGAAGCGACGACAATGCAGTAAGCCAAGGCATCTAACTGTTTCTCTACCCCTTTATGATAAAACCAGTGTGCCCACCCACTCCTTTGGCTGGGAACACTGGTTTTTTGCCGTTCTCTTTATAAAAACCCCCAAAAAATGAAGCAATCTACGGCGTTTGTATCTATCTATTTATTTATCGCCGGTTCTTACATACTACATACATAAACGAACCTACTCCGAATTCACTTTACCATCTCTATCTGAAAATGATCTCAATTCTCGCAAGAGTCTTTTCCATCTCCTCCCTTCCAGAACTTCTCATCAATTTATCCTTGCTGCCACAGTGAAAACTGTGACAATTCAAGAATAAATGAAGAGGCTTGTGTTTAATTAGTTTAACAATCTTGCGCCAACAATGAAAGACAAAAATTGAGAATATATATGGTAATTTCGTAGGCGTACAAACACGAAGAATTTACAAAAAAACAAGGCCAAATCCTATGATGGTGTTAGTATTTCGGAATCCCTTTTCCTGAAGTCATAGACAACTAAAATCTCTATGAATGATCTTTTTTCCTCTTAAATTGACTCCTGTTCACAAACTTCGCTCAACATACCCCTATCCATCTCATACACTTCATCAGAGAGTTGCACAATCTCATCCCGGTTATGGCTTGCGAGTAAGATCGCCACTCCCTGCTCTCGCAATGAACGAAGTAGATTGTGAATCAGTTTAACACCCTGTTTATCCAATCCATTCATCGGCTCATCGAGGATTAATAACTTTGGCTTCTCCATAATTGCTTGGGCGATCCCTAGGCGTTGTTTCATCCCTAAGGAGTACTTTTTCACAGGTCTCTTATCCTGCCAATCAAGACCTACCTGCGTGATTGCTTCTTTGATCTCTTCATCAGTAATTTCATTTTTTATGGCAGCCAACAACTTCAGATTTCGCATCCCTGAGTACTGAGGCAAAAAACCAGGATGCTCAATTAATGCACCAAAATGTTTGGGGAACTTGGCTTTCTCCCCTATTTTCTCTCCAAAGACGATGACTTCTCCTTTCGTTGGCCGAAGATAACCAGCGATTGCTTTAAACAACATACTTTTTCCAGATCCATTATGACCAATAATTCCATAGATCCTTCCTGGTTTCACCTCTAGATCAATCTGATTTAAAATTGTATGACCGCCGATTACTTTTGTTAACTTCCGAATGATTACTACACTTTCCTCCATCATTCACACCTCGTTTACGTATTTTTCCGATTCTTTCTCTTTCATAGCGAAAAAGCTTGCTTTTCTTCCTATCGAGAGTCGCTGGCCGACATTTTTTGTTAGAAATTACTACTAAAATCAATCAATTCCTTCTGATTGATGTAATAGAAACTAACCATAACCGCGACCAAAACTCCTACAGACAAGTAAGTATAGGACCAACTCAAAGTGAGATCACTAAAGGGATCGACGAGCCCATGTCTCATCAAAATCCCTTGGTTGCTTGGTAACCACTTTGTAAACTCCATGGAGAAACTTCCAGCCTGTCCGGAAACAGCATGCAAAATAATGATAAAGATCGTCCCTACAGTAGCCCGGTTACTAATGATCGTTACCAGCAATTGTAGTAGAGAAGAAAGAAATCCCGTCAACCATAGTAAAATAAAATTGTGGAACAGTAACTGAAACAAGCCCGCCTTCACTTTCCCTTGACCTTGTAAAATCATCTCATGAAAAAAATCACTTAGGATGATAGAGAAGGAATTAAGATAGAAGGAAAGTAGAAAAACTACCCCAAATCCCACTAAAAAGTAGACAAGGGTAAATAGGAATAGCGAAACCAGCTTACTACCAAGCCAAAGATGCAAAGAACCCACACGGGGAATCGTATAAAAAAAGCCATTTCTGATCTCCTGATCCAACATTTTTCCTACCAAGTAAACAAGAACTACTTGAATCACAAACCATTTGATCAAGCCCATCCCAAAGCCACTCCGGTCAGGCCCGAGGAAAGAAAATAGAAGAGTATCTGCTACATTGTGCTCTAGATTGAAAATGGAAGCCATCGAAGCAACGTCTTTCTGTGTAGCCAATCCAATCAAAAAAAATACTAATATCATTACCAATAGTTTTCGAAAAGATAACAAAGCAAAGAAATCGTAACTTAATAGACGTATCACCTTTATAAGCTCCGCTCCTCAAAGGAAATATCCACACGTAGAAACAATAGGTAACCAAGTGCAGTAACAAAGCCAATAAAAATTGGAAAGTAGATGAATGAATAAAATAGAGTTGGACGCATTTCATCTTGCCCAAAATCATGTTGATTCAAAATTGCATTGGTAAAGAGCGACCAGTGAAATAGACTTTCCCACTCCTCCCGATGGATAAAGATCATAATTACAATAAAAGCGATTGTTGCTAAAAAGCCAAAAACCTTTCTTTTTGTTACCACGTTCACCGTCAAGGAGATCAAACCAAGAGAGCTTAAAAGCAACCACAATAAAAGAGTAGAAATAACCACAGCTTCCAATGGTGTCAAAACATGAACCATTGCAGGATGAACTACATTACCAAATAAATCGGATTTTTCTAGATCACTACTCACTAAGATTGTAGCTTCACTCCACTCATTACCCCTAGCCAAAGAGGCTACTCCGATAAAAAAAATAAGCAAAAAAATGCTTGCTACATAAATTAAGGAAATCAGAAGAATAGAGAAGACTTTACTACCAAACCACTCCCACCGATTACGACAGCGATAAATGGCTAATCCATCCTGCTCACGGTCCAAAGTTAGAATCCCGATTAGAAACAGAAAAGGAATTGCAATCGCAAAGACAATTCGCCAATAATCTTGCATATATAAGAAAAGATCATACAAGTTATACTCTGCTTGGTGCATTCCGCTGTTCACCGCTAAACTATGTAGTTCGAAAAAAGTGAGTAAACACAAGATAACCAAAATGAGAGGAAACCGCCAATTCACTAATACACTGCGAATACTTCTAACCACTAAAGCTCCATTAAATATGTTCTTCACCCTCTTTCATGGCTCGAGTATAAAAAAGGATGATACCAACTGTCAGAAACAGAAAAAGCTGTCCCAGAACTGTAAAAGGAGTAGCATATACATTATGACCAGGATTATACGTGGTCACCGGATCCAAATAGTCAAGCGAAAAAATATTGAGAATAAAAATCGGTAAGAAATAGACAAAAAACGGAAGCACAATCGCTATATATTGATTGTTCACATAGGCTGACAC
The DNA here is from genome assembly GCA_937975135.1 of uncultured Thermoactinomycetaceae bacterium. Classification (GTDB taxonomy): domain Bacteria; phylum Bacillota; class Bacilli; order Thermoactinomycetales; family CALJVA01; genus CALJVA01. The sequence continues at coordinate 8,093 of CALJVA010000172.1, forward strand.
CGCTAAACTTAAAGTGGCATAAGTTGCACCAAATAGAAAAGAGATCCCAATCAAAATAAATAGGTAAGCTAATTCATTTTGATAGTAAACACTGGAGAATGCCCCGCTTATCTCACCTGGATCACTTGGCCCCGGTCTTAATATAAATAAAACAGCTAACAAAATAAGAAAAGAGAAGAACAATACACTCCCACCTACCACAGCATTTGAAAAAAGTCGTGAAATAATATATTTCCGTCGCTCTGTACGGAGATAAATATACTTTAAGAATCCACTCTTTTTATCCAGGTAATAGGAAGAAGCAAAGGGGATTGCTACAAGTAGTGGTGCAACCAGCCCAGTCACGCCTCGCGGTCCATCGTGGGCCCATAGAAAGAGATAAGCATATCCATAATTAAAGTGAGGCTGTTCCATTCCGACAATCAATTCTTCATATAGACCATACACACAACCACCTAGTGTAAGTAGGATTGCTATTAAATATGGATAAGAGAAAAATGCTCGCTTAAAGTCTTCTTTGAACAATTGCTTCATGTTTTAAACCTCCTGATTTTCTAATCTGTATAGTTGTTAACACTGGAAAACAGGAGCATCCAGCAAGTTTAAGTTGGCTCCTGTTTTCCTAACTTTTTATCTTTCATCAGGGCTCCATGTACCTCTAGATTGTGTATTCACTATATTTGTTGCTCTCGTCTGCAACTTTAGTCTTGTCTTTCTTCCTTTATCGCCCTCACCTTTTTTATATGCAAGAAGAACTCGCTGACCTGTCTTCATCAGTTTTTTCTCTGTAATTTCTGTTCCAGCACTATTGGTTATGGCAGTATATATTTGATGACCTCCACCGTTCGCTGTGTTATTGTTCACCCCTTTTGTGGTAGAAGTCTTCTCTATCGTGGTTCCGCTAATCCACGATCCTCCAAGGCGAGGAACGATTGTATCGTAGCTTTTGACTGTCCTAGCATAAGCAATATTCCCACCAATAGCTAAACCGCTAACCAAAACCGCTCCCGCAAATAATAAGGTACCTACTTTCCTTTTCACAACAAATTCCCCCTATTCCAAATATTTTGGGTAGGTAAATATAGTATAAACCTATGTTATAAAAATGTCAACAATTATTCTGTTATATTAAAATAAAAGAGGTCATTTAGGTTTATAATTCAATTTTTATATAATATTTAAAACGTAAATGGTATTATTTTTTATTTGCTTGCAAGAATTTTGCTTGCTTTCTTTTCTCTACTCAACAAAAAACCTCCTAGCCATGCTGGCTAGGAGGTTGTTCATCGCATCTGTTCGATGCGCTCACGAATCCGTGCTTTGGGAGCAATCACCTGAGTGAAGGTTCCTTCTCCCACAACAGCTTTATCGTGTTCGGCCCAGACTCGGCAGACCACTTTATTTTCTTTTACTTCTGTTGCTTCTGCGGTGAAGGTCACTTTCTTACCCACAGGGGCAGGAGAACAGTGTTTCACAGCGATCTGTCCTCCTACTCCTTCCTCTTCTTCTTCGAGAAACGGAAGAATCACTTTCCGGCCGGCCCATTCCATATAATAAACCATGGTGACAGTGGAAAGTGTGGGATGAACCATCTTTCCACCAAAGGAGGCCACCATCTCCTCCGTAACCGTGATGGTAATTTGCTCTCGATGACCGGGATGGAGACCTGGTTTCACGTGATATCCTCCTATACACCAAAGGGATTAAGCGGCTTTGGTCCTACATAGGAGAGAACACTTTTTGTCTCCGTGTAGAGATCGAGGGATTCGATCGCCAACTCCCGTCCGAAACCTGACTGCTTGTAACCACCGAAAGGAAGTCCCGGCATCGCCGAGAAGGGGTTATTCACCATCACGACTCCTGCTTTTAACTGTGCAGTTACCCGATGCGCACGGCCGAAGTCACGGGTCCAGACAGCTGCAGCAAGACCATAGATCGAATCATTGGCCATCTTGATAACTTCTTTTTCATCACTAAACTTGATGACCACCACTACTGGACCAAAAATCTCTTCTTGTGCTACCCGCATATCATTGGTTACATCGGCGATTACTGTGGGCATATACCAGTGTCCCTTTGCAAATTCCGGACCTTCCGGCCGCTTGCCGCCATAAACTACCTTCGCACCTTCTTCGACGGCTAACTTCACATAGGAATCGATTTTCTCCAACTGACTAGCAGATATAATCGCCCCTACATGAGTTTCTCGGCTTAAGGTATCTCCCATCTTAAGCTTCTTTGTTTTCTCAATAAAGCGCTCTAAAAACTCATCATAGATTGACTCATGAACAAAAAGGCGGGAGCGTGCTTCACAGGATTGACCGGTATTATAGTAAATCCCAAAAACTGAGCCCGCTACAGCAGCTTCTAAATCCGCATCTTCAAAAACGATATTTGGAGATTTTCCTCCCAACTCCAAGGTAACCCGCTTCAATGTGTCCGATGCCTTGGCCATAATATCTTTTCCGGTGCTTGTCTCTCCTGTAAAGGCCACTTTATCAACGCCAGGGTGCTCTGTCAGGTATGCTCCTACATCAGCGCCACTACCTGTAATCACATTGATCACTCCGGCAGGAACACCTGCTTCATGACAAATATCAGCCAATACTAGAGCAGTTAGTGGTGTTAAGGTTGCCGGCTTCAACACAATCGTGCATCCCGCAGCCAATGCAGGAGCTACTTTCCAAGCAGCCATCATCAAGGGATAATTCCAAGGAATGATTTGTGCACATACACCCACCGGCTCTTTCACCGTATAATGGAAAAAGCCATTGGGGACCGGCTTGGTGCTACCAGACAGGGTGTGTACTGCTCCAGCATACAGCTCAAAATCTTCAATCGCTTGCATGACCTGTCCTTGAGCTGCTGATAAAGATTTTCCACTATTGAGTACCTCTAACTCGACCAAATCATCGAACCGCTCCCGCATAATACTGGCGACCCGATTTAAAATTTGTCCTCGACGTGAAGCAGGCCAACGTGCCCACTTTCCATTTTCCAGAGCATCCCGTGCAGCTGCTACCGCCTTATCCACATCCTCCCGGGTAGCTTTAGCTACCTTAGCAATAACTTCTTCTGTCGCCGGGTTATAAGTCTCAAACATCTCACCAGAGGAGCTTGGCACTTTCTCCCCTCCGATGAGCAACAAATATTCATCTTTTAGTAATGCTGTTTTTGCTTTTTGCATCATTTATTCTGGCTTCAAGGACCCCCTATGGGGAAATCCTTGCACGAAATATGGTGACTTTCGTCACAAAGCCAGAGTTCCTCCTTTCCAAATAAAGTCTTCTATGATTAAGGTTAATAGTGGGTATGCTCCGACCTGAATGTTTGTAAAACAGGCACTCGGAGCACACACCCTATACCCATCAGTCTTAATCAACGCGACTTTACTCGCTCACAACCTCACCAATCATCATCGTAACCAGCTTTCCGGCAAAACCCATGAGATCTTTGGCTGCTGCACGCCCTTCCTCAGAAGCCATGGCAGCATCTAATGCCTTCCGATCTTCAAATACCATCTCCGCTTGGAGATAATATTTGGCATCCCCACCCATAGGAGCAGCGACAAAACGGGTCACTTCTAATTTTTTAAGTCCTGGCATTTTTTTGGCCAAGGGTGAATGGATGTTAAAATAATGCTCATCAAATGCTTTTTTATCTTCAGGATGTTTGTATAAGGCCACAAGCTTTACCATACGATCTCCTCATTTCATTATTATTCTAAGTATTTTTCCTTTCTCAACCTTCGCTACGTTCTACCCTAAATCCTCTCCCTTTTTCTTCGGGATTAGATCGGTTTCATTCCCTCAAAGGGTTGGCGACATTTTCGACAATAGAAAATAGAGCGGCAAGCGGTTGGTCCAAACAAATTGTGTACTTCCCCACCCTCTGCACCACAATAGGGACATGGAGGTACGATATCTAGAGAACCCTGTCCATTCATTTTAGGCGGGGCAATGCCAAATTCGGTTAGTTTCTTGCGCCCTTCAGGTGTAATTCGCTCCGATGTCCAAGGTGGGTCAATAACAAAGGAAACCTGTACATCCGTTACTCCTTCCAATTGCATTAGCCGCTTTTGTGTATCTCGGCGGATCACATCAAGGGCAGGACATCCCACAAAGGTAGGCGTCATCTCAACCTGAATCTGGCTCCCCTTTAGCAATACCTGATTCACCATGCCCATTTCAACTACACTCACCGTTGGAATTTCAGGGTCCTTTACATCCTGCAATGCAGACCATACAATCTGTTCAGACACCCCTTTCATCCGCTCTTCACCTCCTTTCCCCGCAAAAAGTGCTACTTACCACTTAGCGGTGGGATCCAACCGATAAACTTCTGACATTGTTTGAATCAGCTCTTCACATTGCTCTGTATGTTGCCCTTCCCGTCCATTAAGAAAATTATTGGGGATCTCACCAGGCCATGTAAGTCCAGCCTTATCAAATGCTGGACGGACACGCTCCTCCCAACGCTGACGTAGCTCTTTAGAATCGATCGGGATGATCCCATGCTTAACCAGCACTTCTTCATGGACACCGAGGGTAAACAGTCCCCCGATCTCAGGCCAGATTGCCTCTATTGCAGCCTCCATCCGTTGCTGCGCTTCACCTCCAGCTGCCCCTAACCGCGTGAACCACAATTCAAAGTGAAGCAGATGATAATACTCCTCCCGTTTGATTTTGGTCACCGCTTGAGCAAGAGGTTGATAGCTGGAGTGAGACAAAGCCTCCAAACGCACATCATCAAACAAATCATAAAAATAGTGGCGAGCAATTGTATAAGCCCAGTCCCCATTCGGCCGCTCCAACAACACTGCGTTCCGACGCTGACTTGGTTGACGGGTAAAAGCAAGTACATTCGGCTCTTGTTCCCCTAAATCAGTCAGACGCTCCAAGTAGTACAATCCATGTCCTACTTCATCCTGGGCCACTGAGCTAAAGGCGACATCCTCTTCAATTCCTGGTGCCAAGCCTAGCCATTCAGAATCACGATGCCCAATGAACAACTCATCATCTGCCAACTGAAACAATAAGTCAACCAGGGCTTTTCGATAGGTCTCATCTTGTATTGCCTGTGTGGCATGTTCCACTCCCATATGCCGTCAACTCCGCTTTCATTTTTCCTTCCGGGACTTTCTCTTCTGAAGTTCCTGAACCTCAAGTGCCTTTGCAATTTCCTCAATGGAGAGTGCTTTTTCTCTAAACATGCGCCATAAACGGCCATTCTCCGAATAGCCAGAAACCTCACGATACTTTCGGTCCATTTCCCGGGCAAAAAAATCCGTCTCTTCATAGGGCGTTGCATGAACATGTTCTCGTGGGACAACCCAGATATTTACCCCTGGTTCCCGACGCAAAAAGTTTTCCCGAGCCATATATAGTGCATGATCGGGAGAGGAAGCAACAACACTTCCTACATGTGTGTGAAATTCCCCTTGTGACTTTTGTACAAACACTTCATAAACGTCAAAAAGCCCCTGCCCTTCACTACGTTCCAACTTTGACCACCTCTTTAGACCACAGCCAATTTATCCCGTGAACGCATCATTGCTTCACGTACCCATCGCTGCTCTACATGGGCAAAACGGCGCAAGGCGATCCGTTCTTGGGATTTAGGACCCTGATTATCTCGTACAATCCGACTAAATTTCTCCCAGTCTGGCTCTGAATAGATCCATTTTTTCTCTTTCTCATCATAACGAAGTTTAGGATCCGGAATCGTAAGTCCAATTGAGCGAATCCGAGGTACGTATTTATTCAGGAACTGCTGTCGCAATTCCTCATTTGTCTTAGTCCGAATCTTATAATCAAGCATTCGTTGCGCTGCTTTGGTTACATGTTGGGGTCCGAAGAAGAAAATCAGTGATTCCCACCAACGATTTAAGGCATCTTGCAACATTTCTCGCTGCTCCTCTGTTCCCATGGCCAATGCGAGGATAATATTTTCTCCATGTTGCATATGAAAACTTTCCTCAGCACAGATCCGCTTTAAAACTCGAGCATAAGGACCATAGGAAGTGTCTAGCAAGGCAACTTGATTAATGATTGCTGCTCCATCCACTAACCAACCGATTACCCCCGCATCTGCCCAGCTTTTTGTTTCCATATGAAACACATTGTGAAATTTGACCTTTCCATGAATCACATCTGATACCAAATCTTCGCGAGTCTTTCCTAGAGGAGCAGCTAAATCCTCTGCTACCCGTAAGAGTAACTGCCCATGTCCCACTTCGTCTTGGACCTTCGCCATAATACCTAGCTTTCGTCGTAAGCTTGGGGCTTTGGGTACCCATTCCTTCTCAGGATATGCACCCATAATTTCACTCACCGCATGCATATGAATCAGCTTCAACAGGAGCATCCGGTATTCATCTGGCATCCAGTCTGTCGCCTCGATTTTTTCCCCACGATGAATCCGCTCCATAAATTCACGCTCACGCTGATCAATGCTCATTCTCCTTCATACCTCCTTCTTATTGGATAACCCCACAAGTAAATTGGTCGCCAACCGATCGGCTACTTCTTCTGGTCCCATTGGACCCTCTGGACGATACCACTGGTACAGCCAATTTGCGGCGGAAAGTGTTAATAATCGGGCAAACTTCGGGTCGGGAGGATTAAACTCTCCTCTGTTAATCCCCTCTTCCAAAATCTGTTCCCACAGAGATTCATATTCATCTCGCTTCTTTTGAATAATGGCCCGTCGCTCTTCACTAAGGGCTTTCCACTCATGAAAAAAAACTGTTGCCGCCTCGAGATTGTCAGCTACTACCCGAATATGAGCAATCAACCCTTGGCGAAGTTTTTCTTCCGCTGTACCTGTTCCGTTAACGATTGGCCTCAATGAACTCAAAAAAGCCTCAGCACCAAAATTGGTAATCTCAAATAACAGATCTTCCTTCGACTTAATGTGGGCATATAGGCTGCCGGAAAGGATACCACTCGCTTCAGAAATATCACGGATTGTGGTGGCATGGTAGCCCTTCGTACTAAATAGACGACAGGCAACCTCTAAAATTAGCTCTTTTCTTCCTCTCCTCGGCATACACAAACCCCTCTCACCAAAACAAGCGCTTGCTTGTTTTCAGGATACACGAAGAGGGGGAACCTTGTCAATAGAAAGATAATTCATCCCCATCAAAAAAAGGAAAAAGAGTCCGTCTAATCAAATAAAACCACATCAGCAAACGGTAAAAATTGGTTCTTAATAAGAGTGTGAACAACCTTTTATTAATAAATGTTGGTTAATGTTACTTTTAGATTACAGTTCGTTTACGTTTTGCATATTTAGCACTATTACAGCCAGAACCAGTGTATAATAAAATCAAACAATCAAAGTTACGGAGGTGCCCACGATGAACGCTGTAGCCGGTAAAGCTTTTTGGTTCGGAATTTTCAACGCAACATTATTGAGTATTCCGATGTGGCTACTTTTATACCTGTCCCTACGTATCATCTTCTTTTAGACAGGAAGAGTGGGCACCATATCAATAAAGGAAAAAACAAACGGGCCGCCATACACATGGCAGCCCGTTTTATGTTTATTGGACGTTCCTTATGTTCATCCTTAGCGTGCTCCCGAACCAGACAAAACCACCCACACGGTACGATACAAAATACGCAGATCTAACCAGAAAGACTGCTTTTTAATATAATACATGTCCATCTCAAACTTTTGTTCCGGTGTTACATCATATCCGCCGTTCACCTGGGCCCATCCTGTCAATCCAGGTTTGGCAGTCAAACGTTGTTTAAATCCAGGAATTTGTTTCGCGAATTTTTCCGTAAATACTGCTCGTTCCGGTCGTGGACCAATCAGGCTCATTTCACCTTTTAAAATGTTGATCAGTTGTGGTAATTCATCAATTCGTGTTTTGCGAATAAATCGGCCTACACGGGTTACTCGAGGATCATTCTTCGTTGCCCACTGGGGTCCATTTTTTTCTGCATCAACATACATTGAACGAAGCTTAATTACGTAAAAGGGTTTTCCCATGTAGCCAACCCGTTCCTGCCGATAAAAAACAGGTCCTTTAGATTCCAGCTTAATCGCAATCGCCAAAGTTACCAAAACCGGAAGAGTGAAAAATAGAAGAGCGAGGGAAAAAATAATTTCAAAGCCCCGTTTCACCAGGGGGTAAAGCCTTCGCTCCGTTTGCAACTGTTGTTGATCTGCCTTATAAGCTTTGGCATCCACTGCCCGGAGGTACATGATCTAGGCTCCCTCCTGATGTTTTACACATTTTCCGTGTAGATTGTTTCGGACGGTTTCTACCGGACCCGCAAAATTAACCCAGCTATCTAGTATAGTACAGTAGAAACGGTCAATTGACAATATCCTTTTGTAACATAAATGAAATATTTTTTAACATGATTTTGACCAAGGCTTTATATTTGGAAATAAAAGATACTAACACCTTTTAATGGATCCTACTCCGTGATGATGTACCTTCATCTAAAAAATGATAGACTACAAAAAGAGGAAGAGCCTTAACCCATTGCAAAGAACAAAATTCTTTCTTTATATAAAGGATATGACTACTTTCATACCTATTGTCATTAGGAGGGAAACAAGAGTAGGGAAATTCACAGTGGTGAATACATCTCCTACGAAGAATTCTCATGAAACAGATTTCCTGGAAAAAGGGGATTCAATCTGGACTGAAGACCGTTTGGGAGCTGGGAAAAATTATTTTTCCCATCACCCTCGTGATTGGGATTTTACAGCACACCCCGATCATCGAATCACTGATCGACCTTGTTTCTCCAATCATGTCTTTGGTCGGCTTACCAGGGGAAGCAGCAATCCCACTGGTCATGGGTAACCTTCTTAATCTATATGCGGCCATTGGAGCCACTTTACCCTTACAGTTTACCGTGAAAGAAGTTTTCATTATTGCACTAATGCTTACTTTCTCTCATGGACTTCCTATTGAATCCGCTGTCTGTCGTCGAGCTGGTATGAGCTTTTTATTGATTACCTCTTTACGCTTAGTATTATCCTTCCTGGCTGGAATGGGTGTGCACTATCTATGGGACGGCGGCTATGAGACAGCTCGTTATGGCCTGGCCTCTGCTACCGAAACATCTCCTTCAGGATGGGGAGAAATCATATGGAGTTCCATAGTTACTGCAGGCGTTAGTGTCCTTCAGCTAGCACTCATTGTAATTCCTTTAATGATCGGGATTCAGATCCTACGTGATCTCAAGTTCTTGGAATGGTTTGCAGAACGCATGAAACCCGCTATGATCCGTCTCGGGATCGCTCCCCGTGGCGCAATCACCATGGCAGGTGGACTGCTCTTTGGCCTCGCTTTCGGGGCCGGAATTATTTTGCAACAAGCCGCGGAACAAAAGTTCACCCGCCGCGAAATTACATTGATCATGCTCTTTTTGGGACCTTGTCATGCCATTATTGAGGATACACTGATTTTTGTTCCCCTAGGAATTAATGTACTCCCCTTATTACTTATCCGTTTTATCGTCGCCGTTGTGTTAACGGTAACCGTCGCCAAGCTATGGCCGCTACAAACTCGACAAACGCTTTCTACGAAAAATGCTTAAAAAAGATCAAACGAGTTTATCTCACTCGTTTGATCTTTTTATCTGTTGCTATTTCCGGCTGATAGATCCCCGCTAGTAAGACAAATGCCAATAAAAGACCTGTTGTAAAAAAGAAGAGACTCCCACCACCAACATATTGAATAAAAACTCCTCCAATATAAGGACCAACCATGCTACCCACGCCAAAGTGCAGAGAAGCAGCAATGTTTGCTTCAGGTAGATAAGACTTGGGTAAAAGATCAGCAAGGTAGGCAAGTCCAAGGGAATAAAGAGAACCTAGCACACCACCTGTTGTGATAAATAATAGTAGCGTAACATAAGGAGTTGACAGACTCATAGGAATAAACGCCATTCCTACCGCTCCAGATAAACAAGCCATTATCAGTACACGTTTCCTCCCGATTCGATCACTGAGAAGACCTAAGGGTATTTGGAAGAGTAACCCTCCATAAACAAAAGCCATCAACAATCCGGAAATCCATTCTGTAGTTAGCCCTTCTCGGGCACCGTAAACAGGAAAACTTCCTGCTAACGTCGCTTCCAAGAAGCCATAAATTAAAGGTGGACACAATGCTACCAATCCCCAACGATACACTTTGGGCAAGCGGGCAGAAAGGCGATGATTTTGTGTAGATCCCACCTGTCGAGAATCCCGCTGTAAAAAAAGGATAGGAACCAAAAATACGGCAAGTAAGGAGCCCATGATGATAAAAGGAACTGCTTCACCCCAAATGAGTAAATTTAATCCCAAGGGCCCCAAACCAAATCCAATACCGTATGACAACCCATACTGAGAAATATGACGACCTCGCCGATCTTCAGGACTTGTTGTCGTTACCCAAAGCTGTGAAGCATAGTGAAGTAAACTATCACCCATCCCAATTAAAAACCGTAAGATTGTCCAAGCAAAAAAGCTTGTAAATATAGGAAGTAATAAGGTGCAAACAGCTGTAGAGCCCAAACCAATAAGAATCATATCGCGGTAACCCCAACGACGAACCAATCGGCTACAAAAAGGAGTAATTACCAAAATTCCAAAGTATAAGGCTGCGGCATTTAACCCATTCATACTGGAACTTACTCCTCGTTGTTCCAGTAACATAGCTTGAAGCGGAAGAAGTAAACCTTGCGTTAAACCTGTCAATACCACAATAATGAGCAACAGTCGGAACCGCTGAATAGACCACGTGTCACCCATACTCTTATCCCCATTCTGTCACGATAAGTGTTACTATGACTAAAGGTAGTATCTTGCCTGATAAGGGAAATATCTTTGCGGCAAATAAATATCTCAGTCCTCTAAATCATTCGCGAATAAACCTTTTATCTTCTTCCCCTCTGTATTGTAGCAACTCTTATAAATCGAAAGGAGTGGAAGTAAAAAGTGGTAACGATTGTTGGAGTAGCGATCATTCTTCTCATAATCTTATTGATTTTCTCCGTTAAAGGCGGAAACCGCCGAGCTCACAACTCTTATCATACGGATAGTGGAAATAGTAGTGGTGGTTGGTTTGATAGTGATAGTTCCGATTCTGGTGGCGGAGATTCCGGTGGGGGCGGAGATTGATTGCTAACTAGATTATACTCCATCTAAGACAAAGGGAGTGTTAGCAGTATACTCCTCTGGCGATAGAATCGCAGATAGAGTCGCCAACACCCCCGATTCTATTGAGCGTTTTTCATACGCTTTTAGATATCATTGAAACACATTGGTCATTTACTCCGGCATTAATATTAACTGCAATACAAAAAGCACCAACAAAAGATACATCAATGGATGAACATCACGATAGCGGCCTCGAACCACTTTCAATAACGGGTAAGTTATAAAGCCAAAGGCGATTCCAGTAGCAATGCTAAAAGTGAGTGGCATACTTAACATCACAATAAATGCAGGAAATGCTTCTTCAAACTCATTCCATTTCACCTTTGCAAGACCGCTCATCATAAAGCAACCCACAATAATAAGCGTAGGAGCAGTAATCGCCGGAACAGCCGCAATTGCACTTACCACAGGCTCAAAAAATAGTGTCAATAAAAAGAGTCCACTCACGACCACTGCAGTAAGCCCTGTTCGTCCACCACTGGCAACTCCAGAAGATGACTCTACATAAGCACTTGTTGGAGAAGTCCCCATTATCGCTCCTGCGCTCATTCCCACAGCATCAGCGAGCAGAGCCGATCGCATCCGTGGAAATTTTCCTTTCTTTAATAGTCCCGCCTGTTCAGCAACACCTATCATCGTTCCTGTAGTATCAAACAAAGTTACCAATAAAAAGGAAAAAATTGCTGCATACAGCCCTTGGGCAAACACTTCAGGCAAAGCAAAAACTGCTTTCCCAAAGGTTGGTGCCATGCTAGGTGGTAAAGAAATCCACTGCTCTGGCGTTGGAAACATTCCTATGAACCAACCAATCAAAGCAGTCACAACCATCCCAATAAAAAGAGCTCCACGAACTCCTAATGTCATAAGTGCAAGGGTTACTCCCAAACCGATCAAGCTTAAAACGGTCATGGGCTGGTGAAAGTCACCCAGTCCTACTAGGTTTACTTCATCCCCTGCGATGATTCCCGCCGACTTCAACCCAATAAAAGCGATAAATAATCCAATTCCTGCTGTGATACCGTATTTTAAGCTGTCAGGAATTGCTTTAATCAATACTTCACGAAAACGGGTTAAGCTTAGAAGTAGAAAAAGCAACCCTGCTACCAAAACAGCACCCATCGCAACTTCCCAACTGGCACCCGTTTGACCTACCACACTAAAAGCGAAATATGCATTTAACCCCATCCCAGGTGCGATAGCAATCGGGTAATTAGCGAACAAACCCATGATTAGGGTACTAAGTGCCGTTGCCAAAACTGTGGCTACAAATACAGCGCCAAAATCCATCCCCGCCTGCTCCAAAATCGCGGGGTTTACGACAACGATATATACCATTGTTAAAAACGTTGTAAGTCCTGCTATGATCTCCGTCCGATAGTTCGTCCCTTTTTCCTTTAATCTGAAAAAACTATTCATAATACCCTCCATAATTGAATTAAATACGAACAATAATCGCTTTTATTTATATAATAATCGTTTTTGGGCGGAATTGCAAACCAAAACAAGTTATCTTTCTGGCTTGAAGGGATACTTTTATGATAAAATCAAGGCCAAATACATGACTTGAAAAATTGTATTAAAATAGAAGATGCACCATTCTTTAATGGACAACACATTAACATGATGTAAATCAAATATGCCCTTAACCCATATTCTTAAAAAAATCTCTTGGAGCTTTAGCCTTAGCATGCTAAAAGGTCCAATTTGTGAAGTTTTATCGGAAGGAGCATACCATAAATGAAAATTATCTCCATCGAACCAACACCTAGTCCCCACTCTATGAAATTGAATATGAGTGAAAGCTTGCCCCAAGGGGTAAGCCGAACTTATACTCGGGAGAATAAGGAAGGTGCTCCTGAATATATTCATCAGCTTTTCAACATTGAAGGGATTAAGAGCATATTCCAAGTCCTAGACTTTATTACCATTGACCGTTATCCCAAAGCAGACTGGCAGACAATTCTCAATCAGGTACAGCAAGTTTTTGGGAAAGAGAACACTGCCACCAATTCAGAACAAACGGAGGAGCAGGATGCTTTTGGCGAGATTCAAGTCTTTCTCCAGACATTCCGTGGGCTACCGATCCAGATTAAACTTCTTTCTGGAGGAGAAGAAAAGCGATTTCCTCTCCCGGAACGCTTTACGGAAGCGGTCATGCGGGCACAAACTGCCTCGGTTAATTTAATCACCGAGAGAAAGTGGGAAGAGATTGGCACACGCTACGGTGATCCAGAAGAAATTGGGGAGCAGGTTGTACAGGAAATCGAAGCAATCTATCCCCCTGAGCGTCTGGAACGCCTAGTTGTCCGAGCTCTGGAGCAACGACAGAATGAACCGGAGATACGGGAACGCCTCAGTCTAGAAGAGATCTCACAACAATTAAAGGATAAAGATTGGAAAAAAAGATATGCCGCTCTTACTCATCTTCAACCTACTCCAGAATCTTTTCCCGTACTCCTTCAGGTATTAGATGATCCCAAAACCTCTGTTCGCCGTTTAGCAATTGCATTACTAAGCGAGTTTGAAAAAGAAAAAGCTCTGCCCTACCTTTTTAAAGCGCTTCAGGATCCTTCTGCTACCATTCGCCGTACCGCAGGAGATGCTCTCTCCGACATTGGTGACCCAGCAGCCATTGGACCTATGGCCAAAGCCTTATCTGATCCAAACAAATTAGTCCGTTGGCGAGCAGCACGCTTCCTTTATGAAGTGGGAGATCAATCGGCCTTACCTGCTCTCTATGCTGCCCAAGAGGACCCAGAATTTGAGGTTCGCCTCCAGGTAAAAATGGCCATCGAGCGGATCGAAGGAGGAAAAGAGGCAGAAGGAACCGTATGGCAACGCATGGCTCGCAGTATCGAGGAAGGTAAAAATAAATAAGGATAGCATTGGGAGGCATTGAGATGTATCACATTACTGTATATGATAATGACGGAAAAATACTGCTAGATGAACCACTTAAAGCTGAGAAGGATCAAGAAGCAAAAGAAAAAGGTCTTGCCCTCTTACAAGAAAAGGGGTATCTTTCCTATCCTTATCGGATCTTCCACACCGCAGGACGTCTGGTTCTCTTTAATAGCCATCAAGGGAAGATTACCAAGTCATAAATAAAAGTCATCTAGAGATTGGCCACGAAATTAAAAACGGAGGAGGCGCTGTTTAGTACAGCGCCTTTCTTTTTGAAGAGTATAAAGCAACCTCCTTATTTGCTTGAGCTAGTGCTAGCAGGATAATAATGAAAATACCGCCTTAATAATAGATAACCTCAACAATATATTATTTAATTTTAAATAATTATATTGACAGTTTAATTTTTGAAATATACAATAATTAACGGCATTATTGAGAGCGAACACTTATAATTATCCCATTTCCTTTAATAAACGGGAGGTAAAAAAGGAGTGGGTATCATGAGTAAACAAACAGTATCTCTATTAATCATCGCAATAGCAATAGGATCTTTTGGTTTTGGGTGGTTACTTAAACCAACTGCTGAGGCAGAAGTCCTACAAATCGCATCGGGTACCTTTGGAATGGAGCAGGGGGAAGCTAAGGTATCAGTTTCCTACCAGAAAGCAGTAAATAGAGAAAGACCAAAGAACGAACTAACCATCGAAGATGCAGTTATAGGCGCAAAAATAGCAGAAGGCTTTTTGAAAGAGTATTGTACTTTTAAAAATAGCGATTTATCGGAACGGTTGGACAGGATGACACCCTACATCACAAAAGAATTACATAAGGAAATGGCACCAAGTAAGATTGCTTACGGAGCGAAAGAATCGCAATTTATTTCTGTTAATGATCGTTTTATCCAACCCTTAGATGATGGGATGTACTGGACTGGAAAAGCCACCACCAAACTAGACGGAAAAATAGATTCCACCCTCTTCTACATCACATTGGTTTGGGAAGATGGATGGAAAGTAACAGACTTTGATATGGAAATGGAAGAAGCAGATGATCTAGATTAATCCTGTCTTTATAACTACTGGTCGATAAGCAGATTAGAAGAGGTGGTCATGTGAAAAAGCAAGGGCTGATCCTGCTAATAATTCTGGTAGCTATGGTATCCTTCGGCTTGGGCTGGTCACTGAAACCAGAAAAAGAAGAAACCATCATCCGGGTAGGACCTAATCCATCGGTGCAAGAAGAAGGACAGTAAAAAAGAAACCCCTGAATTCTTAGGGGTTTTTCTTCATTACAATTGCTCCGCCAAGCGTTCCAGATCCGTCGTCGGCTCCTGACAAGCATAATTTTTACAAATATAAGCAGTAGCTTGATCATGGAGTGCTTCCTGATCCTGAATAAAGGGAATTGTACGGATGACTTGCTCCTTCTCTTCTCCCATAGGATGGAAAAGAATGACCGCATCCGGCAAAAAAGCTTGCTGTACCCGGCTAAGCATCGCTTCCGTGTCCTTCTCACCTCGTTTACCAGCAATCACAATTTCCTTTGTAGGCCCCAAGGCAAACTGAAATGCCGTTAACAAAAACGTGTGGGCTACCGGGCTATGCTCTACCGTCTGAGCAAAGGTTTGAAATAACTTTTCCGCCTGCTTTTCAAAAAGTGTTTCCTGCGTCATCCGAGACAGACGGATCAGATTCCATGCCGCTACTGCATTTCCTGAAGGCATGGCTCCATCGTAAATCTCCTTCGGCCGAATGAGTAGTTCTTCCCCGTCCTTTCCGTAAAAATAGAAGCCACCCTGGTCCTCATCTCCAAAAAGGAAGATCATTTCTTCCGTGTATTTCTTTGCATCTTGAAGGTATGCCACCTTAAAAGTTGCTTCATACAATTCCATTAGGCCCCAAACTAAGAAGGCATAATCATCCAAATAACCTAAAAAAGCAGCTTCCCCATCACGATAGCGAGCAAGAAGACGTCCATCCTCTCGAACCAACTTCTCCTTAATAAATCGAACTGCCTGCTCCGCTACCTCTGCATACTGCGTTTCTTGAAGAACACGAGCGCCGCGAGCAAATGCAGCAATCATTAGCCCATTCCACGCCGTAAGAATCTTATCATCTTTATGGGGATGAACCCGCTTTTCTCGCTCGGTAAATAATTTTTGACGTGCCTGAGCTAATTTTAGCTTCAGTTCTTCCTCAGAGATCCCCCAGCGCGCTGCTACCCTTGCATCGGATTGGTCAATCCGATGCAGAATGCTGCGACCACGCTCAAAATTCCCCTCTTCCGTTATATGATAATACTCACAAAATAAAGCCCCCTCCTCTTCTCCTAATACCTCCTCCACCTGATCTGGTGTCCAGACATAAAATTTTCCTTCCTCCCCCTCTGAATCGGCATCCTCAGCAGAATAAAAACCCCCTTCGGAAGAAGTCATATCTCGTAATACATAGTGAAAAATCCCCTCGGCTATTTTGGCATATTTTTTGTTCCCCGTTGCTTGATAAGTCTCTAGATAAGCAATCGCCAAAAGGGCATTATCGTATAACATTTTTTCAAAATGGGGAACCAACCATTTCTGATCTACCGCATAACGAGAAAACCCATAACCCAGATGATCATAAATTCCTCCACGATACATTCCATCTAGGGTTTTCTCTACCATCTGTAAGGCATGTTCCTCTCCAGTCTGTTTCCAATAGCGAAGAAGAAAGTAAATATCATGGGGACGTGGAAATTTTGGAGCTTGACCGAAGCCTCCATACTTAGGATCAAATTGTTCTGCCAATTGTTGATAGGCTTCCTCTAGAACTTGCTTATTTAACTCCCCACCTTCTCCATCCATACCATAGCGCTCGAGAACATTAGTAACCTTCTTTCCGGTCTCTAACAAGCTTTTACGGTCCTCTTTCCATACTCGGCTAATACGTCCTAATAGCTCCAACAACCCTGGACGACCATAGCGATTGGTCTTGGGAAAATACGTACCTGCAAAAATTGGTTTCTGATCCGGAGTCATAATCACAGTAAGTGGCCAGCCACCTTCTCCGGTCATCACTTGACAGACTGTCATATAAATATGGTCAATATCAGGACGTTCCTCTCGGTCTACCTTTACCGCCACATAATCACGGTTTAAAACTTCAGCTACTTCTTGGTCCTCAAAAGATTCCCTTTCCATGACATGACACCAATGGCAGGTGGAGTAACCAATGGATAAAAAGATTAGCTTATCTTCTCGCTTCGCTTTCTCAAATGCTGCCTCACTCCAAGGATACCAGTCTACAGGATTATGGGCATGTTGCAGTAAATAGGGAGACTTCTCTTTAATCAGTCTGTTGGTTGGCTTACTCATGGGTATCCTCCCTTTTGGAAGAAGTTACACATAGTATAACAAAACGGAGACCTACTTAGTCTCCGCTTACTGTAGACAGTTACCTTTCAAAATGCTTTATAATCAGCTATTTATTTAAAACACCGCTATTTAACGAGAAGGATTATAGGGTGAATTCATTATCAGGTCTAATTAAATACATGGATAATAAAACAGATTCTTAGCACTTTGTAGAAAAGTCACCATATAAAAGGTGAAATGTCCTACATGAGAAAAAGCTACCTATATATCTAAATAAAAATTGAAAAAAGGCC
>CALJVA010000173.1 GCA_937975135.1 uncultured Thermoactinomycetaceae bacterium
GCCTGGGCTCGCGTACGAGCAAATCCGAGGCGGTAAACAAGGTTATCCAGCCGTGATTCAAGAAGAATCATAAAGTTTTCCCCGTGAATGCCTCGCATTTTTCCTGCACGTTCAAAAAGATTTCTAAACTGCTTTTCATTTAAACCATACATAAAACGTAGTTTCTGTTTTTCTTGCAATTGGGAGCCGTATTCACTAACTTTGCGGCGTTGTGATGGGCCGTGTTGTCCTGGGGGATAAGGACGCTTTAGTTCTTTTCCAGTACCGGACAACGAAATGCCCAAGCGACGGCTCAACTTCCAGCGAGGTCCAGTATAACGAGCCATATGAATTAAATCTCCTTTCATCATTTGCAGAAATTAAAGCAAATGACAGGAAGACTGATTCTACAATTCCCCTTGCTTGTCGGATAGCGGCGAGAAGCAAGGGTCCTGTGGAAGCAGCCGCTATTCCAACAGGTCGAACCAGTGAGGGTGATTCCCGTCACCTACCGTTTTTATGCTATCCTCAAGTTCCTAGGAGAAGTTACGCTTGAGCCATACAAACGTATATTATACTTATTTTTGATGGGAAGTCAATCAATAATTTCCTATTGAGTTGACAGCATTAAAGTGGGGTTGTGGGAATAAAATGGGTAGTGGCGAACACAGTACCAAAATAAATATAAGTGCATTTTACTTTTTTGTTTTCTTTGGCTTTGGTGGACTTTTTCCCTTAATAAGTATTTATTTGCGGGACTCTATTCAGCTTTCAGGTACTCAAATTGGGATGATTTTATCAATTGGCCCGATTGTCATGATAGTAGCTCAACCCATCTGGGGGATGATTTGCGATTACACGCAGCGATCACGCCTTGTTTTAACTATTGCGGTACTGGCAACAGGCTTGGTGGGTTTATTTTATTTGTTTGGTGGATATTATTGGTTTTTGTTTGTCGCCACATTACTAGCACTGTTTCAAAGTCCAATTATTCCCATTTCGGACAGTTTGACGATGCGAACGGTTACCCAAAAGGGTTGGAACTATGGGGACTTTCGCCTATGGGGAGCTGTAGGTTTCGCTTTGGCAACCTTTGTGATGGGCTTGTTCTCTGATCACTTGGGTCTTGCCGTTATTTTTTATATGTTTGCATTAACGATGTTGCTTGGATCTATCTTCGCGTGGCGCATGCCTGAGGAGAAGATTTCTCTCGCTATTGATTTGCGTACGGGATTACGAAAGCTTCTGAGTCTCCCCTCTTTTGTTTTCTTTTTAGTAGCCACCTTTTTAATCTACGGCCCGATTCAAGCGAATAATGTGTTTTTTAGTCTGTTATTTCAGGACTTGGGTGGTACTGTGGCTGGAGTGGGGATCGGTTTTCTCCTCGCAGCAGGAAGTGAAGTACCTTTTATTAAATATGCTGGTCCTTGGATGAAGTGGAGAGGACCTTTACCTATCCTGTTTTTGGCGGCCGCTGTTTCAGGTTTGCGTTGGATTTTTTACTTTTTTGAACCTTCTTTGACCTGGGTTTATGCTTCTACATTGGTTCAGGGAGTTTCCGTCGGTCTATTTATCCCAGCGGCCCTTCAATATGTTCAGGAGTTAACACCTCCAGAGGTTCAAGTGACGGCAATTTCTATGTATACTGCGGCAGGGGTTGGGCTTGGAAATTGGTTTTTTACCTTTCTAGGAGGCTTGCTGATAGACCATTTTAATATTTTTACTACCTATCTGTTTTTTGGTACCCTTACCTTGGGAGGAGTGACGATCCTTTTGGGTTTGATGTGGGTTGCAAAGCGAAGAAGATGATTAAATAGAAAGGAAGATAATTTTGGAGCAAAGAATACAGAAGTTTACTGCTTGGTTGCAGGAAGAGGAGATCGATTTTGCCTTCATTTCATCGACTGCAAATCTATTTTACCTTACTCGATTTTATTGTGATCCTCATGAGCGTCTTCTTGGACTGTTCCTGTTTCCAGAGGAGGAGCCTTTTTTGGTCTGTCCAAAGATGGAGGAATCCCGGGCAAAGCAGGCGGGGTGGCAGGGAGCAGTGCTCAGTTATGATGATGTGGAAAATCCATGGGAACGGATAAAACAAGAATTGCAGAAACGTGCTGTTCCAAGCCATCCTAAGGTAGCCATTGAAAAACAGCACCTCTCCTTTGATCGGGCAGAGCAATTATTAAGTTTGTACCCCAAGGCTCGCTTTCAAGGAGCAGAAAAGAAACTGCATCATTTGCGATTAATTAAAGAGGAAGAAGAGATAAAAATTTTATCTCAAGCTGCCGAAGTGGCAGATATGGCGGTATCCATAGGGGTGAACGCTTTACAGAAGGGACGCACTGAGCAAGAGGTTGTAGCGGAAATTGAATATGAGCTAAAAAAGAAAGGGATTGAAGGAATGTCTTTCCCTACAACCGTTTTGTTTGGGGAGAAAACTGCGCTTCCCCATGGTGTACCCGGAGATCGTACCCTTGCAGCAGGTGACTTCGTTCTTTTTGACCTGGGAGTGGTGATTGATGGGTATTGCTCTGATATCACCCGTACCTTCGTTTTTCAAGAGGTGAGTGATAAGCAACGGGAAATTTATAAAACCGTGCTTCATGCTCAAGAAACGGCTCTTTCCTTATGTCGACCTGGAGTACGGATTGGAGAGCTGGATCAACGTGCGCGTAGTATTATTAGAGAGGCTGGCTACGGAGAGTACTTTCCCCATCGGCTTGGGCACGGTTTAGGAATCGAAGTTCACGAATATCCATCCATTCATGAAAGAGTGGAAGAACCTCTACAAGAGGGCATGGTTTTTACCGTAGAGCCGGGGATTTATATACCTGAGCTTGGTGGTGTGCGGATTGAGGATGATGTGTTGATTACCAATAACGGTGCAACAATACTGACTCAATTTCCAAAGGAACTGCAAGTGGTAGGAAATTAAAAGAGTGATAGTGATGACCAAGGGAGTGTTAGGTCGAGTCACGAAAGCGGGAAAGTTACCTAAACACTCCCAGGTCGGATCGAAGGAATCCGATAAGAATCTAATGCACCCATTACCTATTTGCGTTAAGATAAGAAATATGGATATGCGTCTCGGGAGGGGTTCTCTTGCGTCGCTGGTTTCTTATCGGAATCACTTTGATCGTTCTTATAAGTCTCTTAGGATGTGAAGATATGGATGCACAAAAGACCATGCAACCGAAAAAGGACGAGGACATTTCATTTCAGCCCTATTCTGACATTGAGGTGCCGCGGATCAAAGAGTTGATTCAGCGGAAAGGGTTTAAGCAGTATGTGAGTGAACAGCCATATATCTTAGGCTATAGTTATGATGGAACCTACATGGCATTGATTGTGAATGAAAAGAAGCAAGAAGCATTTCGAATTGAGATCCATCATACAGGTCAAAACAGAATTGTTGCTACAGCTTATGCTCCAGTGCCAGGTTCGGAAATTTCCCAAGATATAAGCGCCCAGGAAGAGCAGTTACAAGCAACACAAGAAGCGATTGATATGGGCTTTCAAATCAAGGTTCAAGTGGAGCCAGAACGGTTAGTTCCCAACAAGAAAAAGAAGCCAAAACATAGCCCTTGGTTCCTTACTGCCTTATGGGACGGGTCAACTTATAAGTTGGTCGGGGAGGATTCTTTAGGGAACAAGTGGCAATTAATGGAAGAGATAATCGATGATAATAAGGCTGAGTTTAGCACGGAAGTACAACTCTTTTCCCATCCTCAATTTCCAAAACGGCAGACAGCTGTAGCGGCAGTGAATGATCCAGAAACAGGTCTTCATCCCATTGTTTTTACTGTAAACACTGATAAATGGGATAAATCCTGGTCTGATCGTGAACTGAAAAAAGTGCTAAAAAAGTGGCTCCCTTCCGGTGATGAGAAAGTAGTATATCGTGGAAGATCAGGCAATGGAAATCCAGATTCACTCCTAGCGGTTGCAGGAGAGGAAAAGTCAGTAAAGAGTGGATCCAATTTATTGTACCGAGGGAAAGTACAGCAGTTTGTCCTGTTATCTTCTGAACAAAAAGCGCGGATTCATGGGAGTGAGGACGGACTGTTCTATAGAGAGAAGCCCATTTCTCCGAAATCTCGGCAGGTAGAGTCCTATGGGCTTTTACTGATAGAAAGAAATAGAAATGTACAAGAAAGGTTTTTAATCATCGATGAATTAGATTCATCGGGAGAGGTCATCCAAACCCATGAATGGGTTTGGAATGTGGAAGATAAAGAGTTTCGGCTCGTTGGGGAGAATACTTAGGAGGAACTGGATGAAAACACATCTTTATTTGGTGCGCCATGGTGAAACAGATTGGAACAAGGAACGTCGGTTTCAGGGACATAAGGATATTCCACTCAATGAGAAGGGAATCTGTCAGGCGGAAAGGCTGGCCAACTGGCTCAAAGATCACTCCTTTGGTGCGATCTATTCCAGCGATCTTATTCGTGCAGTGAAGACGGCGGAAATCTTGGCTGTTCCTCATGGTCTCGAGGTATTGCAACGAAAAGAGCTTCGGGAGCGAAACATGGGTGATTGGGAAGGAATACATATAGAAGAAATCGAGGCAGCCAATCCAACATGGAGAACCCAGATTGAAGATGAATTATGGTGTCATCGCTTTGGTATTGAGCCGGTTCAAAGGATGTGCCAGCGAATTATACATTTTCTAAACAAATTAGTAGAAAAACATCCGGGAAACACGTTACTGGTTGTCAGTCACGGGGGTTTAATCAATGGAGCTCTGTACGAATTAGGACAAGGAAAGTTTGGGAAAATGAAGTTGAAAAATACGAGTGTAACTCAGCTGGTCCATTCTCAAGACCACGGGTGGGAAGTGATTCAGGCTGGGGTTTCGGATCATTTGTCTGAAATTTAGATCGACAGGGAGTTTTATGACTTCAGAGGAAACGTCCTTGCCCATATGCAAGGACGTTTCATTGTTGCAACCGGAATAAGTATAGCAAGGTATTATTTAAGAATGAAGGAAGCTACTTTACGCTGCTTTTTGGGACTTCCACCTCTGTACTTAGTAGGGAAGGGTTTCGAATCCGAAAACGGGGATCAAAGATCGTTACCTGGTAGCTGTTTTCTTTCTCTTTTACTTCTGCCCCAAACACAGGGACGAAGCGTGCAATAGCTTTTGCTGTGGGGTCGTTCAAAGCATGGTTCACTGCGGGATGACTTTGACTTACTACCTTGCCCTTCTTCTCAAGTCCTGTATAAACTGTTCCTTGGTAATAATGAAAAGTGTCCCCTTTTTGTCCAATCACTTGGAATTGGGTAGGGATAAAATCAGCCGCCAATGTGACTCGATCATAAGTATCGTTTAGTTTCCCATAAAGAATGGCCCCTTGAATTGCTTGGAGGCTGATATATAGCAAAATTGCGATTCCAGCCCATCGAAAAACTCTTTCTTTATTTTGGACTTGACGACGGATGATAAAAGCAAAAGCAAAGATGAGTAGAATCACAATATCAACGATTGGTAAGATACCCAATGAATATCTGCCTTGGCTGATGGGTTCCCAAATTCCTGTGCCCCAGGTATTGAGCAAGTCTGCACTTATATGGGCGATTACAGCAAGAAGGGCGAGAGGGTATGCTTTTTTCCAAGGAATCGAGCGATAAAAAAGCCAGACAAGTCCTACAGCTGTCAAGGCCATCACAGGCGCAAATAAAAAAGAATGGGTGATTCCACGATGCCAAGTTAAATAAGCTGCTTGATCAACGAAGGTAAAGGATTCGATGTCAGGAATTTCAGCAGCGATCACAGTTGCAACAGCTGTTGCAATACGTTCTTTTTTAGAGAGATCTTTTTTGTCTGCAGCAGCATAAAAGGCGTAGCCTAATAATCCGTGGGTAAGATTGTCGATTAAGACCTCCCCCTTTAATTATTGGATTTTCTTCTCTCCTGAAAGAACTGTAAGATGTTGAGAGAGAACTGTAAGTGTTGTGGGCGTGCAGTCAAGACGCTCACCATCACAATCAATTTCCTGTAAAGGTGACGTTTCTATCGTACATTGACGGGTATGGAAATAAAGTAGATCATCACCTGTAGGTATCGTACCGGAGAGGCGGGATCGAAGCAAGGACCAAGCGACATCAAAGGTCGGTTTTTTTACTACTAAAATATCAAGGAGTCCATCTTGCAAGCTACTCTCTGGAAAGAAAGCTTGTAAGCCACCAATATAGGAGCCATTTCCCACAATAACCATTGCTGCTTCCCCAGTATAAGAGTCCGTATCGGTTTGGATGGAAAGAGAAAAAGGCTGGTGGTTCAAAACATGTTGGGCGGCACTTAGGTAATATGCCACCCGGCCCAGTCGTTCTTTTGATGAATCTGCGATTCCGGCAGAAACCTGTGTTACTAGTCCGATTCCCCAAAAGTTGAGGAAGTATCGATTTCCTCCGACGCCGATATCAATCCTTTGTTTCTTCTGGTGCAGAATTTGTTCTACAGCTTTCATAGCATTTTGTGACATGCCAATGGCTCGGGAAAAATCATTGCATGTCCCACCGGGCAAAATGGCTAACATGGGACGTTGGGGAAGGGGAGCAAGTGCATTGACTAGCTCGTGAACCGTTCCATCACCACCGGCAGAAATTACAAGATCTATATGGTTGGCGTGTTGCCTTAAATAATCGGCTCCATCCCCTGGCTTCTTTGTCCAATATACTTCTGTTGGGGCCAACTGGTTATGTAGAATTTTAGCGATCTGATCAATGGAGGTGAGCATTTCTTTATTGCCCGCCGCCGGATTACAGATGAGGGCGATTTGCTTCATCGGCTCTCTGTCCTTTCAGGGGTATGGTAATTAATTAGGCATCACGATTCGGCATGTGCTGGCCTTGCCTGCTCATTTTTTGAATCAAAGGTGATTGGGACACATCCTATTATGCCCTTCCGTCTTTTTCATTTTTCTTACGGTTCGCCGGAGAAACTAGTGGTGTGAAAAAAAGATGTATGGTAAGACCAAAAGAGGGTTAGGCGGTGAAGTGCTAATTGCGCTCAAATCGCAACGGCTTTTAAGTCGCCTAACCCTTTCAAGTCTGGGAGAGAAAAGTTAAAGAATAACTACTGTTTTACCAAGGATTCAGCTAGAAGAAAGTTATTCCTTTTCCTCTGCCGAGAGGGACTGTGCACTGCCAGCAGGTACCAAGAAAAAGGCAGTCACCAGTGCAATCAAACTAAATAGGGCTGCTGTGAGAAAGGTTGTTCCTAAGGCAGATGATAGAAACTGACTCATTGTCTTTTCCATTCCTGAAGGTAAAATGGCGAGGCTTTCTGGAGAACTAAGTCCCTTGGCGGTCTGTAAATGCTGAATCATCTCAGGTGTTAACTGATCTCGGTGGGTACGTATGTAAGCCTCTACTTCTCGGTCCAAGCGAAAACTCATAACTGCCCCCAATATAGAAACACCAAAGGCTCCTCCCATGGAACGAGAAAACATTTGTGATGAGGTTGAGGAACCGCGTTGATTGGTATCAACAGTGTTTTGGACCGCAATGAGAAAGCTTGTCATCGAAAGTCCCAATCCCCCACCAAGTACCAGCATTGAAAGTAGTACCAGCCAGTAGGGAGTGGAGGTATCCATCCAGATAAAAAGTCCTGCAGCCACTACGATTAAGCTTACCCCAGTTAAGATCGGTGGACGATATCCTTTTTTAAGGAGCCATCTTCCGGCAATGACAGACATAGCACTCCAGCCTAGCACTTGAGGAGTAATGGCAAGGCCGGCCAAGGTGGGACTTTTTCCCAGGACACCTTGGACAAATAAAGGAACAAAGGAAATGGCTCCAAACATTCCCATTCCTGTTAGGAAGGCCGTCAGATTACTGGCCGCAATAATTGGCTTGCGGAAAAGATGAATGGGAAGAAAGGGATGCTCAATTTTTTGTTCCCAACGGATAAAGAGAATGAGAAGAAGGAGTGCAAATAAAAAAACTGCAATTGCGAGAAGATTTTCCCGCATTCCTTGACCAATGAGAAGTGTCGAATATAAAAGTCCAAAGACGCCAAAGGAAAGCAGGATGGCTCCAAGGTAATCGATGGAGGTGTCACTTTTTTTGTGACGTCGGTTGGGGAGAAATAAAAAAATAATCAGAATGATTCCCAACCCTAAAGGGAAATTAAACCAGAATAACCAACGCCATGAGAAATGCTCTACTGTCCAGCCCCCGACAAAAGGTCCTAAGATTGCAGCTAAGCCCCACATTGACGAAAACCAACCTTGCATTCGTGCTCGCTGTTCAAAAGGGAAAATATCGCCAACAATAGTAAGGGCTACGGGAAGTACACCTCCTGCACCTAATCCCTGAATTGCCCGGAAGAGTACAAGTTGACCCATGGATTGGGAGAGCCCACATAAAACAGATCCGGTTATGAACAATGAAACCGCAATAATAAAAACATTTTTTCGTCCATAAAGATCTGCCAACTTTCCATAGATAGGAACGGAGGTAGTGTTGGCAAGCATAAAAGCAGAGAAAACCCAGCTATATAGGGAAACTCCTCCAAGTGCTCCCACAACAGTGGGCATTGCAGCATTAACGATTGTAACTTCAATGGCGGCTAAAAACATTGCGAGCATCAGGGCACCTGTAATAATATTTCGTGTTGAGGACTTCATTTCAATCCACCTTCCAAAAATCTGAAATTGCCAACAATGAAGTGTTTATTTCCGTTTTGATTCAGTAAAGTGATATTGTGTAGATTGGCCTCGCCGAGTACAAGGTTATTTCGTATAATAGAAGTGGAAGAAGTTGATCTGAATCAAAATAAAGATACATGTCGTTACTATCAATGGATAGAGTTTTCGATAACAAAAGTTCAAACCAGGAATAAGCTCTAACTGGTGTTTCTGTCGGCAAAGGGGAAAGGTTAAACCTGAAAAGAGTACCCGTTCCGATGCAGTACAGAAAGAGGATGTGATGCTGATGTTAGAAGTCGACCGCGAACCATTTTTCCAAGGGATTGGACCGTTAATAATCCCTAAGGAAAAAGTTGTTACTGTCAGACCAGATTGGACCCTAGAACGGGCTTTGGTCGTCTTAACACGCCACGGAGTATCTTCGGTCCCAGTCATCAGCAAAGATGAGCGAGTTGAGGGATTAATCAGCAAGACCAATATCCTCGACTTTCTATTAACCGCAAATAATGAGCGTATCCACTTTGAAAATATAAGCAAACGTTATGTAGCCGAAGCGATGAATCAAAATCACGGTGGAATTATGGCTAACTCCATGTTTTCCTTTGCATTTGAAGTATTGATTGATCGGCCCTATATCCCCATTATTGATGTGAAAAATCGCTTTTTGGGTATCTTGACCCGAAAAGTAGTTATGGAGAAAGTGACAGAATATTTCCAGAAAGAATTTATGGAACGAGTGATGATAGAGCGCAAACAGCATTCCCACGGCTGAGGCCGTGGGGATTTTTATATATAGTCAGCCTTAAGGATATCAAAAAAAGGCCATCCTTTCGAGAGAGCAAAGCCAGAGTAAATAAAGAAGAGCTAAATCAATAAGGAGTAGCTGCTATTCGTGTTGCCATATTCCGGTTCGTTGGGTAATATATCAAAGGGATACTCAAAAAAATGGATAGGATGGAGAGTAACAATGACATTGGATGAACTGCGCGTTGAGTTGCAGGATTTATCCGAATCTGAAGTAAAAACGATTCATAAATTGGTCCAAGCTTTAAAAAGGACTCGCATGAGTCCCTTGGCCTACATTGAAGAGATGATGAACTTTCAATCCGATGGTTTGGATAAAGAACGGGGTGTCTATGTTCATCGCATGTTGGTGACAGATGAACTAAAAAATCGCTACAAAATTTTGCACGGCGGGATTACAGCTACGTTTATTGATACCGCTATGGGATCTACCGTGTTTCAGAAGTTTGGTTTGGATCGACAAGCAGTTACCCTAGACCTTAACGTTCGCTTTTTGTCCCCCGCAAAGAATGGATGGCTCGTCGCCGATACTGAAATTATAAAAAGTGGACGGACCATCATTATTTTAGAAACAAAAGTACGTGACGACGAAGGGAAACTCGTTGCCTCTGCTTCAGGAACATTTTTTCAGCGGCAATAAGATGCATACCGAAAAAAAGGTGAGCTAGTGAAGGATTCGTATATAAGTAAGGAATGACAAGGAGACTACTCTGGGCGCCTTTATTTTACAAATAATGAAGGGGAAGGGTAGTCTCCTTACTCAATTCTAGGCAACTGCATGAAGAAGGGTTGTGCTACAATAGAATAAAAGTATACATACTTGAAGGGAAGACGAAAAATGCGTGATCCAAGAGTAAAAAAATTGGCCAGTAACTTAGTTAACTACTCCTGCAAAGTGCAAAAAGGAGAACATGTATTGATTGAGGTTTTTGGTTCAAATACAGAGTTGGTTCGAGAATTAATTTCGGAAGTATATGCCGCAGGAGGATATCCTTACGTTTGGAAAACAGATCATCAATTGCTCCGTGCGCAATTAATGGGGACAACTGAAGAACATATGAAGAAGATCGCTTCCTTTGCCCGGGCACAGATGGCAGAGATGGACTGCTATATTGGAATCCGCGGGGGTGATAACGTAAGTGAGTTGGCAGATGTTCCTGAAGATAAAATGAAAATCTACATGGAGCAATTTAGTAAGCCGGTTCATATTGAAGAGCGGGTTACGAATACACGATGGGTTGTGCTACGCTACCCTGGTCCATCCATGGCTCAATTAGCAGGGATGAGCACAGAGCAATTTGAGGACTTTTATTTCCAAGTATGTACCATGGATTACGGCCGCATGGATCAGGCGATGGATGCATTGGTTAAAAGAATGGAGCGTACGGATCAAGTGCGAATCGTGGGCCCTGGAACGGATCTGTCGTTCTCCATCAAGGGAATGCCTGCGATCAAGTGTTCGGGTCAGATGAATATTCCAGATGGGGAAGTATTCACCGCGCCGGTTCGCGATTCAGTCAACGGGAAAATTACGTATAATACGCCTACTGTCTATCAAGGCGCTTCTTTTGAAAATGTTTGCCTTGAGTTTAAGGATGGAAAGATTATTAAAGCAACTGCCAATAATACAGAACGACTCAATCAAATATTAGACACCGATGAAGGAGCACGTTATATAGGAGAATTTAGCCTTGGCGTAAATCCCTATATCCTCCATCCGATGAAGGATATCTTGTTTGATGAGAAAATTGATGGTAGCTTCCATTTTACGCCTGGTTCCGCCTATGAGGAATGTGACAATGGCAACCGCTCCGCAGTTCACTGGGATTTAGTCTGTATTCAGCGCAGTGATTATGGTGGTGGAGAGATTTACTTTGATGGAGAGCTCATTCGGAAAGATGGCCGGTTCGTGGTAGAAGACTTGGAGCCCCTTAATCCTGAAAATCTCAAAGGATAAATGGATACAGGGAAGTGCATCTTACACTTCCCTGTTTGTATTTCACATTCGATAAAAGCAAGAGCCTCACAAATTCCGACAATCTGGTATACTCAAAATACGAGGAAAAACTCGTTTACCGTTTCTATTTCCGAAACTGGAATAAGATGGGATTGAAACTGAGAAACAAGGAGGGCCTGATAAAAGATGAAAGCGACGGGAATTGTAAGAAAGGTAGATGAATTGGGGCGTATTGTATTGCCGATTGAGTTACGGCGGACCATGGAAATCGATGTTCGTGATCCCTTAGAGATTTATGTTGATGGTACAAACATTGTTTTGAAAAAATATAGTCCTTCTTGTCTGTTTTGTGGACAAGCTGATCATATCCACACCTACCGGAACAAGAATATATGTGAGGATTGCCTGAAAGAATTGGTATCAGTAAGAGAAGATTCTTAAAATAAGATCTATCGCCGACCGGCGGCTTTATCGGACAGATCTCTCGTTATTTTATTTTCTTTGAATTAGACTAAGTCACAGAGACAAGAGAGAGGTGAAAGGGCGTAAGGCCTTGACTTTTGGCCTTAAGCCAATTATCGATGACAACTGTTCCGACAAACAGAATCATCCAGACATTAAAAGAGTTAGTTGAGATCCCGAGCCCGACAGGCTTTACGGATCAAGTAATTGATTACATAGAAAAACGATTCATTTCCCGAAATGTTGCCATGCGACGTACCAATAAAGGAGGGTTGCTTGTAACGGTCCCCGGTCAACAGAGCGATGCGCAGCGTTTTTTAACGGCTCATGTGGATACATTAGGTATGATGGTGAAAGAGATAAAGTCGAATGGTCGGCTGCGCCTCTCCAGGATTGGGGGATTTTCTTGGCAGACAGTAGATGGTGAATATTGTACCATTCATCTCAGTGATGGACGTCAAGTAACAGGTACAATCTTAGCAGCACATACCTCCGTTCATGTCTATGGTAATGAGGTTTCCAAGAGAGAGCGAAATGAAGAAAGTATGGAAGTGCGTATAGATGCAGAAGTAAGTAGTCCTGAAGAGGTTCAGGAGCTGGGAATTGAAGTGGGAGATTTTGTTTCATTTGATCCCCGCTTTGAGATTACTGAAACCGGTTTTATCAAGTCGCGCCACTTAGATGATAAGGCAAGTGTAGCCATTTTACTCGTGTTGTTAGAAGATCTTGTGCAAAGCGAAAAATCGTTGCCTTATACTACTCATTTTTATTTTAGTAATTGGGAAGAAGTAGGACACGGAGGAAGTGTGCCAATCCCAGAAGGGGTACGAGAGTATCTTGCAGTTGATATGGGGGCAATTGGGGAAGGGCAGACAACGGATGAATATAGTGTTTCGATTTGTGCTAAAGACTCCAGTGGTCCTTATCATGTGGCCTTTCGAAATCATCTTGTAAATTTGGCGAAAGAAGCGGGTATTGATTATAAGATTGATCTTTATCCTTATTATGGATCTGACGCTTCTGCCGCTGTACGGGCAGGTCATGATGTCATTCATGGTTTGATTGGACCTGGGATTGATGCTTCCCATGCTTTTGAACGGACACATCGGAAGTCATTGGAGAATACGTACCGCTTAATTGATGCTTATCTCCAATCTCCTTCCTTAGTATAAAATATAGGTTTAAAAAGAGGAGGTGGCATCCTATTGGCCAGCTCCTCTTTGTATAAAAGGAGTCGAAAAAGATGAACCGGAAAACAACTTTTTTTCCTCCAATTTTAGAAAAAGCAAAAGAGCTGGTTGCTTCATGTGTTGAGGAAGGAGACAAGGTAGTCGATGCTACCGTAGGAAATGGTCATGATACGCTTTTTCTTGCGAAATTGGTCGGAAGCGAGGGGGTTGTTTATGGGTTTGATATCCAGAAAATTGCCCTCGAACGAACAAAAGCCCGGCTACAGGAAGCGGGACTAGAGGATCGAGTCCGGCTATTTCACGTCGGGCATGAAAAGATGGCGGAATATGTACCAAAAGATGTTCAGGTGGTCATGTTTAACTTGGGTTACCTGCCGAGAGCAGATAAATCGATTACGACTGAAGGGCCAACTACAATACGGGCGATCAAAGCTGCATTATCTCTATTGAAAGTAGGGGGACTTCTCCTGTTAGTTGTGTATTGGGGACACGATAGTGGTAAAATCGAGCGGAAAATGGTAGAAGAATATGTAGTTACCCTCCCCCAACAAGTATATACGGTATTGCGTTATCAATATATTAATCAGGTTCATTCCCCGCCCTATATTATAGCCATTGAAAAAAGAGGGGAGTTTGAGAAAAAGATTTGAAAGGTGTAAAAATGGAAATCAAGGGAGGGTTTGTGGAAACAACTTTGTTTCTCCTAAATCACCTTGAATTCAGTAAGTGATCCCAAGGGGTTTTGTACATTACTTCCATCGCCGAAGTAAAGTAGAGCAGGTCCATCGGGACGAATCGGTTTTCCCTCACGAGTAAAACGGAGAATTGCCTGCTTGGCCTGTTCCAGAGTAATCTGAGTTTGTTGGCCGTTGGCTTGGACGATGATTACATGGGTTGCTTCCTTTTTTGGTTTGGCATGTTCCAAAAAAGGCGCCAGATGCATTCCCCAATCATCTATACCTGGAAAGCGTTCTTTTAATGGAATCTTTCGCTCATCAAAAATCCAGACAGTAGGATCAAGGTTAATTTGGTATTCCACTGCACCGGATATTAAGATTACTTCGTTCATTTAAATGCTCCTTTCAGTTCACTTGCCAACTTTATTATATCTTTGTCAAGTGGAAAAGCCTAGTGTTGGTGAAAAGCCAATCGAACAGAAGGAAAAGAATGATCAAAAACGGCACTTTTCCAAAGATTTTCTGCGGATGTCTATGTTTTCTGCGGTTACCCATGAATCATGGATAAGTTTGGTGCCTCTTCTTTTGCAAACCTATGTGATTCGTGATAAACTAACAATTAAGAGAAACGAAAAGAGCTGTTCTAATATCAAGCATCGCTACTATGCTTTTCATAGGAGCGATCTTTTGCGGTGGGGGGGATTTGGATTGTCTACTCCAACACAGACCGACCTTAATCAACGTGCTGTGGAGTTGCTCCGTGAAGATGCGGGCAAGATCCAACAGCTTATTTCTGTGCAGTTGGAAAATTTGACTGCTCCAAAGTGTCCTTTATATGAGGAAGTATTGGACACGCAGATGTTTGGTCTTTCCCGCGAAATTGA
>CALJVA010000174.1 GCA_937975135.1 uncultured Thermoactinomycetaceae bacterium
TCATCAGCAAATATGGCAGGGTATTCACCGAAATATTCGAATCGACTATCCTCAATTTGTCCTTGCCCCTTTCCATCGATATAAATGCCATTTCCTTCAAAGTGGTGGATATGGCAACGCTGGATCTTCGGATTTCCTTTACTACTGATCCGGATCGCCGGCATATTCATTTGAAAGAGCTGGGAGTTTTCAATGACCCCATGCCCTTCATCAAAAATATAGATTCCGCCCCCATCGTATACTTTGCAGTTCTTGATTAGAGGATTTGACTTTTCCTGAATCACGATTGCAGGGGAAGTGTGAAATCCGGACAGATTACATTGCTTAATTGTGCCGTATCCATTTTCTGCAACAACAATGCCAGGGCTTTTACCTTGATGGATAGTACACCGTTGGAGAATCGTAGTACTCTCTTGCTCAATAAGTACTGCGGGATACTCGCCAAAATGCTCAAATTTACAATCTTCAAATCTCCCTTTCCCTTTTTCATCCACATAGATGCCGTTTCCCTCAAAGTGATGGATATGGCAGCGTTGCACCAAGGGATCGCTCTCATTGTCAATCCGGAAGGCCGGATAGGTTAACTCAAAAAGCTGGCAATCTTCCACACGGCCTAAACCACCATCTAAAAAATGAATGCCTCCTCCATGATGAAGGGTTGTATTTCGGATCAGGGGATTACTTTTTTGTACCACTACAATTCCGGGACGATCTCCAGTGTTATAGATTTCGCATCCTTCGATGCTCCCTTCTCCTTGATCAAAAAAGTGAATTCCGCCTCCATCATGGATCTTGGTATTTCGGATTACGGAGCTACTTCGATGAGCGATTGCAATCGCCGGAGTTTCATGGAATTCAAAAAGGTCGCACTCGATGATTTCTCCAGTTCCACTTTTGATATATACCCCAGGACTTTTACCATGAGAGATCGTACAACGGTGTAAAACTGCCGTACTCTCTTCATCAGCAAATATGGCAGGGTATTCACCGAAATATTCGAATCGACTATCCTCAACTCGTCCCTGTCCCTTTTCATCGATATAAATGCCATTTCCTTCGAAGTGGTGAGCATGGCAACGCTGGATCTTCGGATTTCCTTCACTACTGATCCGAATTGCCGGAATGCTTAGATCGTAAAATTCACATTCCACAATCTGGCCCAAGCCTTTCTCATAAATATGGATCCCTCCTTCACCATGAATTCTACATTGATGAATTAAGGGATCACTATTCTTGCTAATATGGATGGCATAGAATTGTGTGATATTGAACAACTCACACCCTTTAACGAGCCCTAGAGCATGGTTTTCAAAGACGAAACCAGGATTTTCTCCGTGATGGATTTTACAGTTTCGGATACGAGGTGCACTTCCATCTTCAATATAAAAGGCTGGATAATCTTTGTAGTGACTGATCTCACAGTTATCAATGGTTCCAGTGCCTTTTCCAAGAATTAAAAATCCATTACTTTCAAAATGATGAATGTAGCATTCTTGGAAAAGAGGATTGCTAGCCTCATCAATCCATACAACTGGGTGATCATGGAATTCAGTCAGTTCACACTTACGAAAGGTACCTTTAGCATTTTGGGTAAATAAGACACCTAAATGTTCCCCGTTACGGATGGTACATTTATAAAAAAGAGGGTCTCCGCCATGAACACAAACACTTTGCATTTTGTGATCTGAAATATGGCATTCCTCAAACGTTCCTTTTCCTTCTTCTATAAATATTGCCATTTTTCCACCAAGGAAGGTACATCGACGAATCAGTGGATTGGTCTCTTTCCCCTCGATGTTAATTCCCGGCCCGGTTGCGGAAGATATTGTACAATCTTCGATTACCAGTTGGCCACTGGAAATTAGAATCGCTGCATAAGTATTGTCTCCAGCCACTTTTTGAATGGTTAAGTTACGAATAAGCCCTGAATCTGCAGTAGAATGAATACAATGTTCTGTTGTATTCCGCAAAATGACAGATCCGGGGGGACCTTCCCCAATAATCTCAATCTGCTTTGAGATGGCTATGCTCTCATCATATGTACCAGCTTTTACTACTATACGAGTTCCAGGCTTCGCCTTTTCAACTGCAGCAGAAATGCTTTGAAAGGGTGAAGAGCCATCTTTAGAAACGAAGATAACTTCCATTTTTGCCATATCGATCCCCTTTTCTATGATGGAATGTTTTCGGTTCCTGTATTTCCGATCGAGTAAGTAAAAGGTAGATGAAGGCAGCTGTTTTTACTATTAAAGCTACACAATTGGATCTGCTACACGATTGGTAAGCTTTAAATCGCACTCTTTGCCAGTATCATAAGAGATATTCCCGATAAAATCTTGCAGGGTATGAAGTTTCTCCTCTTCCCGCCAATATTGATTAACTTTCTTTATCAGGATTACTGCTTCATGATGCGCTTGCTCCCATAAATCCCAAAAACTCTCTTTCCTTTTCTCCTCTGGGATTGCGGGATGAAGCCACTCGGACTTTTGTTCATTCAGGTAATCTTTGGGAGGGATTGAGCGAGGATAACGAAAGGGAGCAATCTGACCTGCAGTAAGAATATTTTTAATGCCCCAGGGATCAAAAAACAGACGTAGTGCTCGTAACATGTCCCGGTAAGCGGTGTTCCAAGCTTGTTTTGGAAACCGAGCCACATCTTCAGGGTAATGCTTTGTAGTAAGTGTTGTCAAAGTTTCTACCCATTCTGAGGGAAAATGGGGGCCTATATTAATCCGTTCATAAACTGGGGTGCACCAAGTTTCGATTCCTTTCAATTGTTTTGCGACAATGGTATCGATTAGTACTTCTAACTTTTGATGACGATATTTTTTAAATCCTGCCCGATAATGAATGTATGGATGGGTAGTCCGATCGAGAAGGTGGTGGGTAATAAAACCAAGTGTATACTCCCGTAGCGATGGTTTTTGATTTGCCGCTTGGATAAGATCAAGTAAAAATGGGCCACAATTCTTGCGATGCATTTGGCTACCTAGTTTATTTACCTGTGAACCATCTTGCCAAGGAAGAAATCGATAAAAAAATAAGAAGTCAGGTCCTTGAGTACCTAGATAGAAATGTTTTGGATTCTTGAGTGTTGGTAGATTAGCTTTTTTATAAACGGATTCTCCAAATAATAGATGTGTCCAAACAAATGGCATAGTATATCTCCTTTAAGAAAGTTTTTTGCAGAATCTAGGGGGAAAGGAAGTGTTCTTTAAAATAATATTCTTTCATTCTTGAAGAATTGGACTAACTCCATCTTTTGTCCCCTAGGATTCGACAGATAATTCTTCGATAACTTCGATGTCAACTCCTTTAATTGTGAAGTAGTATACGGGAGTAAACTGGATACTTTACATATTAGCCGTTAAATCTAGTATAGAGAATTCCGTGAGGGAGGGTTAGAAAATATCGCATGGGGTAGTTGTTTTCTGATATTCTTAAAACAAACAAAGGATAATCACTAGCACTTCATTATTTATGTTTTTCCTTAAGAAAAAGGAGGAATTAAAGAATTGGCAATCAATTGGACACAGGAAGTGGAAAAATATCGAGAGGAATTAATTGAAAAAACGAAGCAGCTACTAGCGATCCCCAGTGTTCGGGATGATAAGAGTGCGGGACCAGGTGCTCCTTTTGGCAAGGAGGTTGCTGCAGCACTCAACTTTATGCTTTCCTTGGGAGAAAAGTCTGGATTTCAAACCAAAAATGTAGATGGATATGCGGGTCATGTGGAGTATGGTGAAGGTAAGGAGCTGATCGGGGTTTTAAGTCACTTGGATGTAGTACCACCAGGTGATGGATGGAGCTCTCCTCCTTTTGAACCACAAATTTTGGATGGCAAGCTGATTGCTCGGGGGGCATTGGATGATAAGGGAGCGGCGATGGCCTCTTTTTTCGCCTTAAAAATAATTAAAGACTTGAGGCTACCTTTGTCAAAGCGGGTACGACTGATTTTTGGTACAGACGAAGAATCTGAATGGCGTGATATGGATTATTATTTTGCTCGTGAAGAGATGCCAACAATGGGCTTTACACCAGATGCCGACTTTCCTCTTATTGTCGCGGAAAAAGGCTTGTTCGATTTTACACTGACTGGAAAGACAAAAGAGACAGAAGAGACAGATACCTCCTTATGGAAGTTGGTTGAATTTACTTCAGGCCAGAGAGCCAACATGGTTCCAGACTTTGCAGTAGCAAAGCTAAGAGGAGCGGGAGATGTATTCCAACTAAAAGAAAAGTATCAAAAGTTCCTATCAGAGCGATCGATTCGCGGATATTCTGAGGAATCAGATGAAGATTTAACTTTGGTATTGGAAGGGGTCTCCCATCATGGATCCGAACCGGATAAAGGATTGAATGCGGCTTTAGCCTTAACACAGTTTCTAGGGAAAATTCCTCTTGATTCAAATGGAAGCAAATATATTGAGATGATCCAAGAATATTTGGTTGATGACTTCTTTGGTAAAAAATTGGGGATTGCGATGGAAGAGCAGCGTCTTGGTCCCTTAACTGTAAATGCTGGAGTTTTTCGCTATCAGCAGGGTGCGGAACAATCGATTTCTTTAAATATCCGTTACCCGCAGAAGGGAAAAGGAGCGGAGATCGAGAGCAAGGTTCGTCAGGCATTTCTCCCCTATGGATTAGAAATTGCTCATAAGGATCACAAACCGCCCCATGGAGTGGAGGAGAATCATCCGCTGGTACAAACCTTGTCCCGTGTATATGAGGAGCAAACCGGTGACAAAGCGACTTTGTTTGCCATTGGTGGTGCTACCTATGCTCGGACTCTTCGAACAGGTGTAGCTTTTGGTCCCTTATTTCCCGGTAGTCCAGATACTGCCCACCAAAAAGATGAGTTTATCTTCATCGAGGACTTGTTGAAAGCGACTGCCATTTATGCCCAGGCAATCTATGAGCTTGCGAATTGATTCTCTGTAAAGGGAAAACCATAGGATTTTAGAAGTTGTGCCTGCAATCTTTTTCGGTTCAGGCAACTTAAAGAAGGCATAGTTGCGATTACTTCAACTTAAAACTGTAAGCTTCGGTTGCAAGTGATTTTTTGATGGGCCAGGAGAGTCAGGCATTTTCTTACCTTTATTGCAGTTGAGTTACCAAAATCCCTTTACTGCCTAGCACTCCATGGCCCTTCCTTCTTTTATTACACAATTTTTAGGAATGTACTTCTGAATGCAGCATTTCTTAGCGAATGAAAATATAAGAAAATAGCTTAGATTCCGATCAGGGATCTTAAATAGGTGAGTACCTCTTTTAGACGTTCCACTAAGAGATGGATATCCTCTTCTTTCGTATCCTTACCCAATGTAATGCGAAGACTTTGATGCGCATCTTCTTCACTTCGTCCCATTGCCATCAAGACATGGGAGGGTGCATGTTTTCCTGCACTACAGGCAGAGCCACTGGAAACAGAAATTCCATACCGATTTAATTCCAGCAGGATTGCTTGACCTTCGATCCGATGAAAACTCAGGTTAAGTGTATTGGGAAGACGCTCTGTTTCATGGCCATTTAAGCGAACTTGACCAATTTCATTTTGAATTCGTTCCCATAATAGTTCTCGTAAATGTAGGAGCCGCTCTTTTTCCTTTGCTGCGTTGCGTGCCGCTTCTCTAACTGCAATCCCCAGTCCTACGATGGCAGCCACGTTATGAGTACCGGGCCGTAAACCTCGCTCCTGGCCTCCACCAAAAAGAGTGGGTGCGATCCGAGATCCTTTGCGTAAGTAGAGAGCACCAATTCCTTTTGGACCGTAAATTTTATGTCCACCAATGGAGAGAGCATCGACGCCCAGTTCTTCCACTTGAAAGGGAATCTTACCAATATATTGGATTGTGTCGGAGTGAAAGAAGATTTTTTTCTTCCGTAGGTGTTTAGCGATCTCAGCGATCGGCATCAATGTTCCCACTTCGTTGTTTGCTGCCATAATGCTTACTAGGATTGTATCCGGCCGAATAGAATCTAATAAGGTCTCCACATCTACTTGTCCGGTCTCATCAACTGGAAGATAGGTTACATCAAACCCTTCATTCTCCAAAAAACGGCAGGTATTTAAGACTGAGGGGTGTTCTACTTGGGATGTGATCAAATGCTTTCCTTTTTTTCGCCATTGGCGAGCGGCACCTAAAATAGCGAGGTTGTTGGCCTCCGTTCCACCAGAGGTAAAAATGATTTCTCGCGGTGTGGCACCGATAGCTTCAGCGATTTGCTTTCTAGCGAATTCAACCGCATCCCGAGCGTGCTGACCAATATCATGGATGCTGCTGGGATTGCCATATTCTTTTTGTAAGTAAGTCATCATAGCCTCAAGTACTTCTTGCCTTAAAGGAGTTGTCGCAGCGTAATCAAAATAGGCCCGTTTCATAGGTGGCCTCCTTGTGAATTTTTTCACTTCAATTATAGCCGAAACAGATTGTATCTTCCATCTTACTATTGGAAGGAGAACATGAAAATGCTTAATACTGCAGCACTTTAACCAAGTGCTGTTGACACTGGCTTCAGTTTAAGATAAATATTGGTTAGCAACTTTTTAATCTATGTGAAAAACCTCACAAAGTTGTTGGAGCGACAAAGTGAAGTTTTCCAATCACTCCTTGGGTAGAAGGGATCATGGGATTGATCAAGATGGACGATTTCACAGGAAGTAAGTCGCCCAAAAAAAGCAAATGAATAAAGGAGTGATTATGAGTGAACCCCGTCCGTGTGCAAAAAATTATTCGTGAAGCCTTAAATGAGGATTTAGGTGCTGGAGATCTTACCACAGAGGCATTGATAGGAGAGGAGGACAGAAGTGAAGCTGTTCTCCGTGTCAGACAGCCAGGAGTTATTGCAGGGCTTCCTATTGCTGAGCAAGTTTTTAGATTTTTGGATCCGGATCTTACCTTTACTCCGCTGGTAACTGAAGGAGCCGAGGTTGATGCTGGGAGATCCTTGGCACGAATTAAAGGAAAAACCCGGGCCTTGCTTTCTGCGGAGCGTGTTGCCCTAAATTTCATGCAACGGATGTCAGGGATTGCCACTGTAACTCGCGAGGCGGTTAAAAGTGTAGGCGATACGAATTGTCGTATTTTAGATACACGAAAAACCACACCCGGCCTTCGTATATTAGAGAAATACGCTGTTCGTATCGGTGGAGGAACGAATCATCGTTATGGTTTAGGCCATGGGGTTCTCATCAAGGATAATCACATTGCTGCTGTAGGAAGTATTACTGAGGCTGTAAGACGGGTTCGGAAACGGGTAGGCCATATGGTTCAAGTGGAAGTAGAAGTAGAGACTTTGGAGCAACTGGAAGAAGTACTACCTCTCGATATCGATGCAATTTTACTCGATAATATGGATCTGGATACACTACGAGAGGCAGTCAAGCGGATTGATGGTCGTTTTTGGACTGAAGCTTCAGGAGGACTGACCCCAGAGAAGGTTCGTGCGGTAGCGGAAACAGGTGTGGATGGGATTTCATTGGGATGGCTCACTCACTCTGCACCATCACTTGATATTAGTTTGGATTGGGAAGAGTATAAGGGGGAGAGTAGAAATGATTAATGTAATGACGCCTGCAAACCCAAGTTTGCCGGAGATGTATCGCAGTTTATCTGGAGATGAGCTAGATCGAAGAATTTGGGAAGCCAAAGAAAAATTGGGTTCTGATTTGGTCATTTTGGGACATCATTATCAGCGTGATGATGTGATTAAATTTGCAGATTATCGCGGAGATTCACTTCAATTGGCACGAATTGCAGAAAAACAGCGGGATGCTAAGTATATCATTTTTTGTGGTGTTCACTTTATGGCAGAGACCGCTGATATTCTTACAAGCGATGCGCAAACAGTTATCTTGCCAGACCTGCGTGCGGGTTGCTCTATGGCGGATATGGCTGATATTGCTGAAGTGGAAGAAGCTTGGGAAGTGTTACAGGAGAAGTTTGGGGACACAATCCTTCCTGTCACCTATGTGAACTCAACCGCAGCGATTAAGTCTTTTGTTGGGAAAAATGGTGGTACCACTTGTACTTCTTCCAATGCAGATGGTGTATTAAAGTGGGCCTTTGAACAAAAAGAACGGATTTTATTTTTGCCTGATCAACATTTAGGAAGGAATACAGCGGTTAAAATGGGGATACCTTTGGAGCAAATGGCCATTTGGAACCCCAGTACTGGTGAACTAGAAGATGTAAAGTGTCCATTGGAAGAAATTCGTGTGCTTCTTTGGAAAGGACATTGCTCTGTTCATATGAAATTTACACCTCAACAAATACATCGTTTTCGAAAAGAAGAGCCTGATCGCAAAATTATTGTCCATCCAGAATGTACACACGAAGTGGTAAAGCTTGCAGATTTAAATGGCTCAACATCTTATATTATCCAACGCATTTCTGAAGCACCGGCTGGGACCAAATGGGCTGTGGGTACTGAAATTAACCTGGTTCAGCGTTTAGCCAATGAACATCCTGAGCAAGACATTGTCCTACTTAGTGAAACCATGTGTCCCTGCTTAACTATGAATCGCATTGATCGCCCCCATCTTTTGTGGGCTTTAGATAGTGTTCTTGACGGGGAACCGGTGAACCAAATTCGAGTTGATGAAGGGGTAACAAAGTGGGCAAGGATAGCCTTGGATCGGATGTTAGCAATTGTATAAAAAAAGCACTGCCAATACGGCAGTGCTTTTTTATAAAGTTTGGACGACACTGGAATGAATATAACCCACATTTCCATTTTTCATTTTAATTACGTACCATCCATTTTTCTTATTTTCTACAATAAGGGATTTACCGTAAGCCACCCGCTGTAAAACAGGTGCTTCAAGGGAAGTGTCCGAACGTATGTTTGCTAAAGGAGCATTGACAACGAGCTTACCTGATGACACATCTTCGATTGATGCTGGACGAACGAGTGTTTCATGGAGATAAGCAGTTTGTCCATTTAGGAGTTTTATTTTGAGCCATGCTCCTTCTTTCCCAATAGCGGTGAAGGTTGATCCTGCATAAGCATTTTGGATAATGGGTGCTTTAAGAGAGGGAGCTGATCGAATATTAATCAAATCTGATTGAACGACGACCTTTTTATTTTTATATTCATTTCTTTGGGTTACAGATTGAGGCTGTTCCTTTGTACTCTTGTATTTATTTCTTTGGGTTACAGATTGAGGTTGTTCCTTTGTACTCTTGTATTCATTTCTTTGAGTTACAGATTGGGCTTGTTCCTTTGTATTCTTATGTTTATTTCTTTCCGTTAAAGTTTGGGCTTTTTTCTCTGTACTGCCTATACCTTCGATCTGTACGGGTGTACCCATGGGTACAATATTATATAACTCTATAACGTCATGGTTATACATTCGAATACATCCGCTGGAAGCGTAGGATCCAATGGAACTGGGATCGTTTGTTCCATGAATTCCATAGGTCCTTCCCTCATCTCCGTTTACACGAAATCCAAGCCACCGTTCCCCTAAAGGGTTTTCTGGCACACCACCCGGAACAGATTTCCAACCTGGTTTAACAAATTTAGTGATAATTTCGAACTTTCCTTCCGGGGTTTTTTCCGGTGTACGTCCTGTTGCTACTG
This sequence comes from uncultured Thermoactinomycetaceae bacterium, assembly GCA_937975135.1. Lineage (GTDB taxonomy): Bacteria > Bacillota > Bacilli > Thermoactinomycetales > CALJVA01 > CALJVA01. The sequence continues at coordinate 9,586 of CALJVA010000174.1, forward strand.
GGTATACTTTTTGTACAACTCCATCTTTGTACAAGATTAACTGGTTCGTTTCTTTTTCTATTTTAATCATATAAGGATTTGTTGTAGATGCAGTAGCATCTGTGGGATAACTAGTAAAAAATAATATAAAGCTACATAAAAAAGCGACTCTCCACTTGAATCGATTTATTTTTTATCCTCCTTTCAAGAAAAGGTTTTTGTGAGATAATGCTATATAAGTTAATGTAAATCTATAAATTATGGAGAGAATATGGTAAGAGGAAAGCTTCTATATATATTATATAATATACATTTATTGATTGATAGTGGTTTAAATTAGAAGAAGGAGTAAGGATTAGTCAATTTGAGCGCTTTATATTGAAAGGATTCTCTTAATCTATGATAGACAATTATGGTAAGGTAGATAGAAATCACTTCTCCTTCCGTAAAGGAATCATAGTACCAATCAAGGAGGAAACAATGACAGATAGACCACCTCAATTTCAGAATCTAGGTGATTGGAAACCGGTTGAATTGGAAGAGCAGGGCCGTATATTGTTACGTCTGATCCGGGAACATTTTGAGGAAATTCGGGATATCCCAGTATCTACTACGATTAGCGCCCAAGAATTGATAGGGATGTTGGATCATCCCTTGCCCGAGGAGCCGCTCCCTTTTGCAGATACTTTAGATGAAACATGGGAAAAAATTGTTCCACATTTAACGCACTGGAATCATCCTTCGTTTCATGCCTATTTTAGTACTTCGGCGAGTGCGCCAGGAATTTTAGCAGATTTATTGATCTCTTCTTTAAATGTAAACGCAATGGTTTGGAAATCTGCTCCTGCAGCCTCCGCACTAGAGAAGATAGTTTTGCGTTGGCTTGCCGAAATGGTGGGGTACAATCCCACAGCTGAGGGAGTGCTGCTTAATGGAGCATCCCTGGCTACTTTTTATGCTTTAGCTGCTGCTCGGGATGTACAGGAGGATTTGGATGTACGTACCAAAGGATTAACGGGCCGCTCTTTACCTCGGTTACGGATTTATACTTCGGATCAGGCACACAGTTCAGTGGATAAGGCAGCAATTGCCTTAGGGATTGGAACAGATAATGTGGTTCGAATTTCTACAGATCAACAGTATCGTCTTGATCCTTTGAAGTTAGCTGAAAGTATCCGTGCTGATCTTAATCAGGGGTATCGTCCTTTGGCCGTTGTGGCTACCGTAGGAACTACAGCAACCGGAGCGATTGATCCAGTAGAAGCGATTGCTCAGATTTGTGAAGAGTTTGGCATCTGGCTTCATATTGATGCTGCATATGGTGGGTTTTGGAATTTAGTCCCAGAAGTGAAGGGAAAGACGGAGAATTTGCAATGGGGCGACTCGCTGGTGGTGAATCCTCATAAAACTCTCTATACACCATTAGAAGTGACTGCTCTTTTTTGCCGTCGACAAGGAGCGTTAGCCAATACTTTTCGCCTGGTTCCCGAGTATTTACAAACAGTAAGAGAAGATGGCAGTGTTGATTTTATGGATTACTCCCTACAATTAGGACGTAGCTTTCGGGCTCTTAAACTGTGGTGGATTATCCGTAGTTTTGGTCGAAAGGGGCTAACAGCAAGACTAGAAGAAAGTGTTCGACAAGCTCGTTGGTTGGCACAAAGGGTAGCTTCTCATCCTGATTTTGTTTGCGTTACCGCTTCTCCTTTTGCCCTTCTTTGCCTTCGCTATATGCCAAAAGTCCTAAAAGAAGCTCACCAACAATCCACAGCGGAACAGAAGGAGAAACTGGATCAATATGTAGATCATCTCAATAAGGAATTGATGGCTAAACTGAATGAGTCAGGTCGTGTCTTTGTCTCCCATGCAGTAATCCGGGAGGGATATGTAATCCGCATCTCCATTGGAAATATCCATACAAAAATGGAGGATATCCACCGTTTATGGGAGCAGATACAAAAGGTTGGCGAGGAGCTATGGGCAAAAAAAGCTGCTACTTGGAAGGAGGAAATTAAGCTGTAAAGGGTAACTCCAAAAGCACCAACAATTCAAAGTTAAGATTGGAATCACTGTGACTAAGATATGTCAATAAATGAGGAGGTAAGGATGACAGAAGATGGGCTCACATACCCATCTTCTGTCATAATGCACATGAAAAAGGAGAGGCTGGATAAAGTATTGGTCCATTTAGGTCTTGGTACCCGAAAAGAGGTAAAAAAGTTAATACGGCAGGGCCGAATTCAGGTTGATGGAAAGGTTGTTTCCGATGTGGGAATGCATCTTATCCCTGAACAGCAGAAATTAGCAGTGGATGGTGAGGAACTTTATTATCAACGTTGGCTTTATATTATGCTCCATAAACCGGCCGGTGTGGTTTCTGCTACACAAGATCTTCGTCATCAGACCGTGATCGATTTGCTTCCGCCAATGTGGAGAAAAAATGTTCGCCCTGTAGGCAGATTGGATATTGATACAGAGGGTTTATTGTTATTAACCAATGACGGTCAACTTTCCCATCGGCTTCGGTCCCCTAAATATGGCGTTGAAAAAGAATACTATGTTCGAATCCAAGGCACCTTAACGGAGGATCATGTGAAACAGTTTGCAAAGGGGATTCAACTGACTGATTTTAAAACGCTACCAGCTCGCCTCAAGATCCTTTCTTCTGGGACGGAATCGGAGGCATTGATCACGATTGTGGAAGGTAAGTTTCATCAGGTGAAACGAATGGTAGCTGCGATAGGAGGAAGGGTGACCTATCTTAAGCGTCTTCGCATGGGCCCTTTACGGTTGGATAAGAATTTGGAACCTGGGGAGTACCGGCAATTAAGTGAAGAGGAAATACTTTTATTAAAGCAGGAATAAAGGCCAAGAAAAGCTGATCCTTGATTCCATATCCCGAAATATAAATGATGGCAAGAATTTAAAAAACATGTAAGACGCAATTTTAGTCTCGTACTATCATAGGGAAATGGACCAATCGAAACGGTGACACTCCGATTTCCAATAAGGATTCCTATCATTTCTTCCTTTATTCTGTTAAAGTAAAAGGGTATAAAGGCGTTTGAAGGCCAATACAATATGGAGGGAAGCGATTTGTTTCGAATCATCTTATTTGATGTGGATGGTGTATTGCTAAGCGAGGAACGCTGTTTTGATACATCAGCATTAACAGTATGGGAACTTTTATTTAGTCCTGACTATCTGGGGCTTCCTGGAGAAAACTTTACACCCGTTCCTGATGAAGAGGTAATCCATAATGTTCGTAGACGTATTTTTCAAGACGATCAGATTTTAATCTGGTTAAAAGAACGGGGAACCAATTCCAATTGGGATATGGTTTTTCTCGTCTTTTCCACCCACTTACTCCATTTGCTCCGTGAATTACAGCCAAAGTATCCAGAGGTGATCAATCATGTATTAAATCCAGGAGCAAAGATTACAGTCTTGCAAGAATTGGGTGCCATCATAAGGGAGAATAACATTTCTTATACCCCTCAATATGAACATTTTTTGGAAATATTCTCTAAGTCGACGGCTCAAAAACAGGAGCTTCTTTTATATTTAAATGAAATCGCAGGTCATTGGTTGGGAATTGAAACCTCTTTCTTTTCCAAACATTCACCAGTATGGGAATGGGGCAGAAGTATCTATCAAGAGTGGTATTTAGGTGACCATTTATTTCAAAAGACAGAAGGGATCCCTCCCCGAAGAAAGGGAAAAAAGGGATTTCTTTATCAAGAAATTCCCCTTGCGAATCCTAAGAAGATTCGTGATGTGTTGGAGGAAGCACGGAGGCGAGGAGCGACCTTAGGCATTGGAACTGGACGTCCTGCCTTGGAGACAGAAATCCCCTTAAAGGAACTCGATCTTTGGTCTTCCTTTGATTCCAATCGTATTATTACAGCTACCGATGTAATTCGGGCTGAAGAGGCCCATCCTGAGCGAGCTCCTTTGGGAAAACCTCAACCTTTCACCTTTGTAAAAGGGTACTTTGGCCGTCAAAAATCGGATACTGACTGCCTCGAAGAAACTTTACCCTTAAGTCAAATGGAGGATGTTTTGGTAGTAGGGGATTCTGTAGCAGATCTGATGGCAGCTCGGAAAATGGGGTGCTGCTTTGCTGCTACTTTAACGGGACTGACAGGAACTAAGGCACGAGCTACATTTGAAGAGTTAGGAGCAGATTATATTTTGAAGGATATCACACAACTTCCGCGCATTTTTGAGTGATAAAATGCAAAAGATGTAAATAATGCCCTGTTCAAGGCAAAGGAGTAGATCGACTTTTTATATAGAAATGTTGATTTTACTCCATCTTTTTAGCATAATGTTAGTAGCAAGGTGATTTCTAGCAATAAAAATCGCAGGAAATTCCTGCTCAATTACCATTACATAGGAGGGGTTAACATGGCTAAGCACGAACTACCAGCATTGCCCTATGCGTTTGATGCCTTAGAGCCTCACATTGATAAGCAAACAATGGAAATTCACCATGGTCGTCACCATCAAACATATGTGAATAATTTGAATAAAGCCTTAGAAGGGCATGCTGACTTGGCTGAAAAATCCCTGGAGGATTTGCTGAGAAATTTGGATGAAGTACCTGAAAGCATTCGTGGAGCCGTTCGTAACAACGGAGGCGGACATGCTAACCATACTCTTTTCTGGCAAATTATGAGCCCTAACGGCGGAGGTAATCCAACAGGGGAAATAGCAAGTGCCATTGATAGCACCTTTGGTAGCTTTGAAAAATTTAAAGAAGAGTTTACCAAAGCAGCAACGACTCGTTTTGGAAGTGGCTGGGCTTGGCTCGTTGTCAAAAAAGATGGTAGCCTTGCTGTAACCAGCACACCCAACCAAGATACTCCCTTGATGGAAGGGGATACTCCAATTCTAGGTATTGATGTATGGGAGCATGCCTACTATCTCAAATACCAAAACAAGCGACCTGACTATATTGAGGCATGGTGGAATGTAGTTAACTGGGAAGAAGTAAATAAGCGCTACCTTGCCGCAAAAGGTTAATGGATAATAATAGGGTGCAGTTGACGGCACCCTATTTGTTTTTGAGTG
>CALJVA010000175.1 GCA_937975135.1 uncultured Thermoactinomycetaceae bacterium
ACCAATCGGTGTTTTGGAGCCTGTTGGAGTTAAACCAATATGGTATGAACTGTTATTTGGTATGAAGAATGCTCCTTCTAATTGGGTTTCCTTTGCATCACAAATTAAAACACATCAAACCATAAAAACAGAATCGGTTTGGCAAGAAGAAAATATTGTTTGGATGCCTTTGGAACCGAATTTTAATGGAAATGATTGGACTCAAGATGACACGTATACATTAATCAATATAGCAAGACAAGTCCCAATAATTCTTGCAGACATCTCGACAAACTGGGATGAAGATATGGTCAAAGCCATCATTAATATGGCGACAGAAATTTGGGTGGTCGTTGGATCCAGCCCTGTTAAAGTGAACTGTTACAAAGATCGATTAATTAGATTAAAAACTCACCATAGTAAAACAATCGTGGTCGGTAATTATTGGGATCCATTTATTAATAAAAAAGAAATTCAACATGAATGGACAGAAAGTTTAGGATACATCGAAAATGGCACAGAATATTTTTTTGATGTTGCAGCCACAATGAGTCGATACGGTGAGGAAGTAACACAAGCAGAATGGGAAGGGAACTTTTTATACGATATTAAAAAGACTAAGGATCAGATTTTTAAGGAACTATTTCCACTAGTTAATCGTGTCGTACCGAGAGAGCTGCTGCAACAAAGGAAAAAATCTAAATTCAAGTTTAGGAATAAGTGGGTGAGAATATGAAAAAAGCAGTGTATACAATCACTAGCATTTTTTTGATAGTGATTGCCATTTCAGGGCTTTTTGCATGGGAGTTTTATTTTAAAGACAAAGTAAATAAAACCAAAGTGTATGTAGCAACAACAGTACTTAATCCAAATACAACGATAGAGCCAGAGCATATTAAGGTGGAGTTGAGAGAGATCAGCTCGCTTCCTCCAGATTATTTAACGGATATCAATGAAATTATAGGTAAAAAAGCTGTGTTTGGATTAGATGTCAACGATGTGATTAGTAAAGCTAAAGTTAATGAAATTATGATTACAGAGGGTAATAAAGGTGTGTTTCCAATTCCGAATACATGGGTGGCGGCTGTTCCTGGATCACTTAGAACTGACGATCATGTAGACATTTATATTGTAGCTGATCCGGCATTGAATAGGACGAGTAACCAAAATGCATTTAGTGAAATTAATAATGAAGAAAGTTTCGATGAGTTCTTGTATAAACCTATTTTACGTGATATTAAGGTGGCATTTATTAAAGACAGTTCAAACAAAGGAATTAAACCTATCGCTGGAGATGACGAGAATGAACGCACTGATTTGACTGGATACGCTTATCAATTGGAATTGTTTATGGATGAATATGAATTTTCAGTTATTCAAACGTCAATCTTAGCCGGTTACAAGTTATTGTTTGCTTACTAAAAATGAGGAGTGGAGTGGTTCTATCGTGAGAATTGCACTATTTGATTCTGATCGTGATTTACAGTATAGGTTGGAGATCTTAAAAGGAATTGAGTCTGTTGAAATTATGTCTCAATTTGAAGATAGAGATATCAATCATATAGATGTCTTCATCATCAGTGATCGTTTACTTACATTAGATAAAGTAATTCATTACAAAAAACAAATGGATAAGAAGACTTTTATATATTTGGTTAGAAATCAAACACGTCCTGAAAATATGAGACGAATGAAATTGATGTGCTCGACACATGGACTTATATTTATTCCGCCATATTTTGAGGGAGACTTGGTAAGAGAAATTGAAAAAAATTTGTTCCCACATAGTTACGAATATAAAAAAGGCAGGTCCATTGCATTTTTTGGAACACATCCAGGCGTTGGAGTCACAACTATTGCGATGGGAGCAGCTGATTATATATCTAAGAAAGTAGACGGAAGGATTGGTGTACTCAACCTTAATCCATGGGATGAAGGCATACATGAAGTTGAAAAAGGAAAAAGTTTAGACGAGATTTACACAGCAATGAAAAATAACAGTTTAGATCATGATCAATTATTTCAGGCGTTTTCCAAACAAAACGAATTTTATACGTTACAGGGAAATCGAGATCTGAAAAAAATTATTTATTACGATTATAAGACTATATCCAAGCTGATTGAAATGTCTGAAGAATTGTTTGATCTAGTGATTTTAGATGTAGGGGCGCACATGGAAAATGCATTGAGCATACAAGGAATGCTAAGTGCAGATATGCATTATCTTGTAACTACACAAGAAAGGAAAGGGTTATTTTCATTCGCAAAGACACAGGAACAAATTTTGGACTGGTTAAAATTTGATCCCGCGCACTTCTTATTAATTGTAAACAAAAATTCAGAACAAAGATCAATTTTACCAAGAACAATTTCATTGAAATTGAACGTTCCGCTGCTTCTTGATATTGGTTATTTAGATGCTGAGCAGATTGAAAAAGTTGAAAACAATAACAAATTCATATCGGAATTTGAAAAGGTAGAAGAATCTTTTTCGCAACTTGCACAAGGAATAATCGCAGAATACGGATTAACTATTAAAAATGATGTGAATAGGAACATTAAAGCCAAGGGAATATTATCTTTATTTAATTCCAAGGCAGCAGTAAAGGAGGGATGATATGAAGTTGCTAAACCAAAGAGAAGCATCAGATATGCAGGTTTTTGATATCGGACGCTTTATTGCTGAGAAAATTGAAGATAGCGTTAAAGACAAAAGAAAAACCGTTAAACAAGATGAGTTTCGAGAGCTGCTGGACTTGTTCGATAAATATCAAGAAGAAGAATACAAATTGATGAGTGATGATGAAAAACAACAGATGCTTCAAATTCAACATGAAGCAATTATTGGGGTTCCCCATTCTATCGATTATATCAAGGACAGGATTAGTGACTTTATTCAACGAGAAAATAAAAGTCAAATTTCTTATCCAGTTTATTATAAGGATTTAAAAGACGCTATATTCCATGAGAAATTTGGTTTTGGTCCTTTATCTACTTGGGAAAACTACAGAAACTCACAATCAGCCCAAGTTATCGGTACAGATATTTACTATACGATAAATGGAAAAAAAGTGTTGCAAGAAGAAAAGTTTGATTCGATCGAGCGTGTTATGGATATATGCCGATCATTAACAATGAAGAACTCGACAGCAAGATTAAATGAAAGAGAACCTTCATTGGAAATTGATATGTATGATGGGACAAGGGTGAGTATATCCATTCCGCCGCGAACACAGGTGCCAGTTCTTACGTTTCGTCGGTTCGTTATTGAGGAATTCTCAATTGAGCATCAAGCAAAGATGAATACAATTCCAAAAGAAGCAATACCGCTCTTTAGAGCGCTTGCTCGAACTCGGGCAAATATAATCATAAGCGGGCCAGTGCGTTCAGGAAAATCGACCATGTTAAAAACCATGTTTGCTGAGAGGGATGAAGGGGATACCACAATCTGTATAGAAAAGCATCATGAATTATACCTAAGACGAGATTTTCCGAATCGAGCAATTATAGAGTTTCAAGCCAACGAAGATGAATTGTTGCACGAAGTTATGCCTCAATCGTTACGAATGGATGGGAGTTATTATATCATCGGTGAAATTAGAGGAATTGAAGCAGATGTATATCTTAGTGGTTGTGAAAGAGGAACATCTGGTTGTATGGCGACACATCACACAACATACGCCATTAATGTACCAGGATTGATTGCACGTCATGTTGTTGATGCTTACCCAGGAAGAAGTTATCGTCAAGAATTACTGAGAGCAGCTGAGAACATTGATTTTGTAATCACCATGGAGGAATTAAAGGACACCAGCAAAAAGGTGACATCGATCCAAGAGGTATATCTTGATCCATATACGCATGAAATAAGCACAACTTTAATTATGGAATACGACTTTGAAACCGATGATTGGTATTACAATTGTGAGATCAATGACATGTTATTAAAGAAGCTTAAAAAATATGATCGAGAATATGCGCAGATATTAATGGATACCCTCTCTACTTTGGCAAGAAAAAAACCAATCAAAGGATCAACTAAACAAATAGCCTTAGAATCTAAGGGGTTGTTGTAAATGGGGGGGGTTTGGGATTGGAGGATGGCCGTACAGATTATCTACCTATTCGCCATGTATTTTATCCTTTTTTATGGCGTATGGAGATTGTTGAAACTATATGTTCGGAAGATATTTTATACAACAAGAGAAATTGCACGTATGCCATCCGTTCGTACAAGGTATTCGGATAAAAAGGAGAATCGCCTTCGTAAACATTTGGAATTACTGCTTGAAAGTACATCCAATAAGAAACTATTAGTTGAGATGTTCTATTTAAAAACCATATTAATTTTTATGGTTGTAACAGTTGTACTAATTTCTTTAACCAGGGATGTTCAGATATCTATATTTGTAGCATTGATTTCATCGCTGGTGCCTTATATTCTTCTTTGGGTAAAACTAAATCGGATAAGAGCAATATCGAGTTATGATTTGCTTCCTGCGACAAACAAGCTGTTGCAAAAATATAGAAGCAATAATTTTAATCTTTACTTTGCATTAAAAGAAACAGTAGGTGAGCTTGAAGGTCCCATTCAATCGGCCTTTAGTTCAATCCTGTACGCAATACAACATCGCAGAAACGTAGAGGATTCTATTCAAGTTTTCCATTATCAGATCAAAACAACATGGTCGCTGCAATTGGGGATTCTGATTGCCGAGGGAATTACAGAAAACAAAAATATTGACGATGCTCTTTCTCGGATAACCAGAGATATGACGGAAACATCTATTGTTTTGGAAAAAGAAAAATCAGAAAGCAGGGACGCGATACAATTAGGTTATTTTCCTATCTTCGCTCTGCCGATAACAATATTGCTTAATCAAAAAATCAGTGATGGGCGAGCGTTTCATTATCATTTTTATGTGCCGGAAGGGTTAAAGGTATTGATTCTGACTTCTGTCATTTGTTTGTTTTCTTTTCTTGCTGCATTAATTTTGGCTAAACCAAGAAACGATATATAACCATTTATGATTCGAATAAGGGGGTGTGTATTTGATTCGACAATTGTTTGATCCTGAAAGTTTACAGTTGCTTGTTTATTCGGTTGTCCTAAGTTTAGTAATACTGTCGGCCTACATCATTTATAAAATTGGTCAGATGAAAGGCGAAGCGAAGATCAGCAGAATGATCCGAAGCAGCATAAATCAAACTTGGGAGCAACAAAAAGAGATCATTCGAGAAAGATACAAGGATGAAGCGGCAGCCAAGATGTTTGAAAAGGCAGGCAGCCCTAAATGGTTGACCGAAGTCACTTTTAAATTTACCAGAGATTGCTTCATCATTTTTCAGCTTATTTACTTTCACGGAAAATGGTTGTTATTAGGAGGAAGTTATCCTATTCAAGCGGTTTTGGGGATATTGTTGCTTGGTTTAGTTTTAAGCACTCGAAAAGGATTTCCTCTCGAAGCTTTGTTAGCATATTTTGAAAAAATAAGGAATTCCAAGAAAAATCGAGAGCTGTACATTTTGTACTCTCTTTTGTTAAACGAATACACAATATCTGGCAACAAACCCACCAACATATATACGTTGTTAAGGAAATTCAGATCACATTTTAAATTCCTTAGACCAGCATTGGATCTTTGCACAATGCACTGGAGGCACTCAACTTCATATGCACTTGAGTCATTTGTCAGGGAAGTGGGTACAAGCCAAGCAAAGGATTTGGCTGGAATACTTGCAGATGTGGACAAAATAGCTCCTGATGATGCTTACACGTTATTAACGAATCGATACGACCATTTCAATTCGTTGCGGCTCGAAGATTTTCGCAGAAGAGCTAAAGATAGAGGCATAATAGGTTACTTTGTTACATTTGTTCCGGCGTTATCAATTTTATTTAATTTTGGCTATGTTTATTATCTTGAATATAAAGATTTAATAAATTTACTCAATATGACATCTTTGTAAATACATCAAATAGATATAAAACGCAGAAAGGGAGGTGTTTTATGTGAAAGAAATTGTACAGAAAGTTTTAATCATTGCATTTGCGGTAGGCATTACTATTAGTTTTCTATTTGGAGCAGGCAGTTTAAAAGAAGATGCTGAAAAATTGAGAGGTACAACTGGCTTAAAAATTGATAATGCGAACAGTCAATTGCAGACGTTGCCATAGATTCAAAAAATTAATTTATAAAAAGAGGTGTTTTATGTGAAAGAAATTGTACAGAAAGTTTTAATCATCGCATTTGCGGTAGGCATTACTATTAGTTTTCTATTTGGGACAGGCAGTTTAAAGGAAGATGCTGAAAAGATGAGGGGTACAACAGGTACGAAAATTGAAAATGCAAATAATCAATTAAAGACATTACCATAAGTGCTGCTACAATTTGATCATTTAACTTCTTCGTTAAAAAAGAAGTTGAACAGCTTAATGTCGTAAACAGAGAAAAATGAGTCAATTCACGATAAGGAAGACCAGCGTAAAATTGCAGGTTGGTCTTCCTAAATCAGTCAAGGAAAGGTTGGACTTTTAATGAAGGAAATCGTGCAAAAAGTTTTGATCATTGCATTTGCAGTAGGTTTAACGATCAATTTTTTATTTGGTACAGGTGGACTGCTCAGTGATGCTGAAACGTTAAAAAACACTACTCAAGACAAGTTGAGGAATGCGAATACAGAATTAATTAATTAGGAAAGGGGAGGGTTATATGAAGGATGTGATTTCTCTTTTGATTATCATGCCGTTTCTTTTGTTTTTTATGTTTCAACCCTTCCACAATGAAATTGTGCATTTAAGAGGAATGGCGATGGAAGCTGTTTTAGATAGAGGACTCGAAAGAGCTGCTGTAAAAGGATATTTTACAGCAGCAGAAATACAAAACATGAAAGACACCTTATCATCAGTTGGCTTCAATAAAGATGAAATCGAAATAACCGGAACAATAGAAGGAATTGCTGCTCGGGTACCCCGAGGAGGCTATATTGAAGGTCAAATTAAGTACCCGATAAATCATTTATGGGCTATGCCAGGAATATTTAAGGACACATCCGAGACTTTATATCATGTAAGAAGTGGAACAACAATGTCCGAGTATTTGGAGTGAGGGAACGGTGAAACAAATTTTATTCACCTGCTTTATGATGGTGATGTGTGCCTTATTATGGACTTGGCAAATAGAAGGAAACACTCAAAACATAGCATTGGAAAGAGCGAAGAATGCTGTGAACCGAGCGGCTCATGGCGCTTCTTTACAAATAGATAAACTATCTTTAAGTAATGGGAAATTAGTTTTCGATAGAACTCAAGCTTTAAATGCATTTACCGATATATTATCTAAAAATATGCAACTCGATTCCAGCTTAAAAGCATTGCCTGATACCTTATTTCAAGGTCAAGTACAGATTGTTTATGAGGATTATGTAGATGACTCGAATGTGGTTGCTCGGTACGGTTCAGGATTTGATGATGGTGCTAAACTCTATCAATATCATTCAACTGATTTTAACTTAGAACAATTGATTTATGGTCCGAGTGTAATTTATGTAATTAAGGTTCAAAAGCCATTGCAGATCAATTCATCTACAGATCAGTTTTATTATGTCGGTTCTATCTATGAGTACCCGTCGTATTAAGAAAACATGAAAATTTATATCCTTGTTTTTTTGATGACGTGGTGCTCTAAGGCTAGAATATTGATTAGAGGTGGTCATATGGATGGAAAAACCAATAAAAAAAATGAGAACTTGGATCAATTTTTGCAAATGTTGCCTTTAAACGATCAAAAAATCATTGAGAAATTCAAACTAACAATTGATGGAAAGCCTTTAAGTAAAAAAGAATCTGTTCAATTTCTGAGATTTTTACGTAAGGAATTGAAGGAGGTAACTAATCAATGAGAAAACTTTTATTTCTAATCGTCGCAATGTTTCTTATGACAACTGTTCAAGTATCGGCTGCATCGGATGAAATCAAAATTAAAGTAAACAAAATGGATTTAGAAATCTGGGACAGTAATCAAAAACCATATGTGAATAAAGATAACCGAGTCATGATTCCGGTAAGACCCGTTGTCACTGCGTTGGGCATTCCGGATGACGGCATTAAGTGGGATCAAGAAACAAAGACGGCGACTGTAACAAACTTTGTGAATGAAGTTCAAATTACTTTAGGCAAAGATGAAGTTTTAGTTAATGGCGAACCTCAAAAAATGGATACTGCAGCAGAGATTAAACATGGAAATATTTTTCTGCCGGCCAGATACTTAATTGAAGGACTCGGTTATGACGTAGGATGGGATCAGGAAAATAGACGGGTCATCATTGAGTCTTATGTAGATTTTACAATGATTCCAAACTATTTAAGCGAAGAAGATAAACAGCATTACTACGACATTCAAAAGTATGGAACTAATTTAGAGCGCTTCTGGGGAGTGCCGACCGAAAAAGTGAAGATTCCTTATGAATTGAATTTAGGCGCAGGATTAATTGCTTATATTGATAAAATTGTCGTTTTCGATTCCGCAAAAAAGAAAGGCCCTTTTACGGAGATTTTTACGGATTTAATGTCTAGCAGAGATAGATTAACCGGAAAGGAATACGACGATAAATATTATACTGTCGCGCTGCATATCGACATAAAAAATCCAAATTATCAAAATCATGATTCAGGATATGTGCTAATAAGGCAGAGATTATTTGCTGGGTTTGGGTATGAAAAT
>CALJVA010000176.1 GCA_937975135.1 uncultured Thermoactinomycetaceae bacterium
ACCGCCGACACGAGGATTTTCAGTCCTCTGCTCTACCGACTGAGCTACCGAGCCTTTTAGTCGATCGAACAATTTATATCCTAACATATCGTACTCAAAAAAGCAACTGTTTTATTCAATTATTTTTTTACAGATTGTCCCCAAGTATACATACAGCGCTAACGAGTTTATCTTACTGGTAGGTATGTGTTCCAATGGTTCAAGCAAACTAGTCAAAGTTAAGGATTTGACATCACACGCCCTCCACGTGTAATCGCTTGAAGACATATAAAAAAAGAGAGTTTCCACAGGAGCACTTATCAAGGAGAATGATTGCCCCCATGGAAAAAAGTTACCGCGTCTCCCGCCGATTGGGTCCTTCGACGAGATACACATCTACATAGTGGCGGATACGCTCCATGATTCGCTTCGCCTTCAATCGTTCAATGCCCCCTTTATTGGAGTGGGACAAATGATCTTCCAGTTCATCCAAGTCAAGATTGGATGTGTATACGGTGGTTAGCCCCTCTGCCACCCGATATTGCAGGATCGCTCCCAACACCTCATCCCGGGTCCAGGGGCTTAAGGATTCGGCGCCAATATCATCGAGAATCAAAACCGTTGCTTTTTTTAAGGCATCTAGCTTCTCATTGACGGAACCTTCGCGAATCGAATCTCGGATCTCCCGCATAAAGTCAGGTACATAAACCATGATCGAGTCGACCCCATACTGGACCAATTCTCGGGCCATAGCACCGGCAATTTTACTTTTTCCTACTCCAAACTTTCCATAGAAGTATAGGCCTCGCTCTGGCTTACCATCAGCAAAGGCATCACAGTACCGAATTGCCGCTTCGATCGCTGCCGCTCGTTCGGGGTAGGGATCGATCCCTTCAAAGGAAGCGGATAAGATTTCCTCCGGAATATAGTGGCTTTGAATCAGTTGACTCTTCCGCCTTTGTTCTTCCCTTGCCCGTAGCTTTTTGCAGGGTTTTAATTTTATTTCCAAAGACCCGTTATAAACCAGTAATTCAGGCTGGTGGCCCTGCATCATATTGGGACACTGGTCCAACCCCGGACAAGCTCCACAGTGTTCTCGTTCTTGCACATACTGATGCAAAGGTAGAAGAGAGCGCAAATAGGTCTCTCGAGTCAGTTCAGGATGTTGGACTACAAAGGAGCGCATAACCGGCCGGGAGAGCATAGAATCGAGCAACGCTTCCCGGTCCACTTCTTTTGACAACCGTGTTTTCCATTGTCTCAATTCGTCCCCGATCCGTTTCACTTTAATTCTCCTTTTCCTTCATCCGTTGATTCAGCCGTTGGCGCATCCTGCTGAGTTGGTCCATAATTCTTGCTCTTGCCTCTGGTTCTACTGCCGGCACTTGAGAAGGAGCGGAACTGCCCTCCTTTTTCTGCATCTCTTCTTTTAGAACACGAGGAATTTTCTCCTCACGCTGAGCTGACAAGCGGCGAGAAGTTTGCCTTGGTTGCTGCTTTTTATTTGAGCGTTTCCATTCCCAATTCAGCTCATTTCGGGCCAGCTCCATGGCTTCCTCCACCGTTTCAACACGTCGCCGTTTCCAGTGACCAGCAATTTTTTCAACCAAAGCCCGTGGCAAACGGAAATCATGAGTGTACAAAACATACTCTAGGAGTACATTAATTACGCCGCTGGGCAAGCCGTACTCATGCATCAAACGATCAACCAACTCAAGATCCGCATCTGGAATGCGCATCCCATCTTGGAAGTTGGAAAGTAGCTCCAAGGGGGAAATTCGAGCCAGTTCCCGGCGGTGCCGTTCCTCCTCTGATAACTCCTTCATCTCATTTGAGCCTGAGGTCTGAGGAAGCTCTTTATCCTTATCCTGTTGCTTGCTTCGTACTGTTACTACCGGAGGTGCTCCACCGAAACGGCGCTGGTACTCACTTTTTACAAAAGAGCGTAACCGCTCCAGATCGATCCGTCCTCCTCTAGTTACCTCAGGATTTTGTAGCGCTTGCAGTAAATCCCATTCATCTAACTGAAATAAGAAGCTTATCTCTAGTAATTCACGTTCTAACTCTTTTGTCCAGACCCCAGATTTTAACAACGGGGAAATTCGGGCACGAATCAGTTCAAGATCTTTTCCCTGTGGTTCAAAAGGGGGCGGCTGTCCATCTTCTTTGAAGGAAGAGGCTCCTGTGACAGGCATCAGGGATTCCTTATCTGCTCGGGCTACAGTGGCAATTTCCTCAGGTGAGAGGCTACCATATACTTGGTGGAATGACTTGGTGATTTTTTGCCTTTCAAATTCGGGCTCCTGCAGCTTTGGTCCAATCAACTTACGGCGAAGTTGCAGGTACTTCTCTTTACCCAGTCGATTAAAGAGAGCGATGCTCAGAACATCGCTCTGGAAAAAATCAATCGCACTTAAGGGAGGTATCACTTCATATTCTAACAGGAGATGATCATCCATCTCACTTTGATATGTATTGAGGAGACCCACACCTTCCAATCGATAGCGCGCTTCGAGCATTTCTGGAAGGGGCAAGGATAAGAGATTCATCAAGTGAAGATGGGACTCCATCCTCGACCTGCCTTCCTCCGGTATCAATATTTGATGGGTAAGTGTTAAATATAACCCGATACTGGTTGCTCCTACTAAAGGCTGATAGAGGTGAAACAATACATGCAGATCTGCCGCATGGAGGGGGCGTATGGTTCGCGTGTACCAAAAATCATGTGGAGAGATTTCTTTCCAAAACATCGACATGGTGGACCTCCCGTACAGCTTTCCGTTATGGAGTGGTTTCCCCATTGTAACACAGAAACTCCCCTTTTGGACAAGCCCCATCTAGCAGCTTCACGTGCATCAATCGCTCTTTATTTCCCTTTTTCGTCATTAATCGGTCCCCGAGACTGATTTATCAAATCCTCCAATTCACGAATAAACACATTGATATCCTTAAATTGGCGATACACCGAAGCAAAACGAACATAGGAAACCTCGTCCAACTTGATTAAGCGCTCCATCACCATTTCACCAATCTCCCGGGAAGGAACTTCCGACCGACCGCTATCCCGTAAAATGCCTTCAATCTCTTCGACAATCTCTTCCAATCTTTCCAAGGGAACTGGGCGCTTCTCACAGGCACGGACCAAGCCACGTAATACCTTGTCGGGACTAAACTCCTCCCGGTTTCCCTCTTTTTTGATGACCAGCAATGGTTTTTGTTCCACCGTCTCAAAGGTGGTAAAACGCTGGGCACAATCCTCACATTCCCGTCGTCGTCGGATCGAACGACCCTCATGCACCGGCCGCGAATCCAACACCCGACTCCCCATAAAACCACAATAAGGGCAACGCATTCGTATCCCTCCCGAATGTTTGCCCTTATTGTAGCATATGAGATTTTGATTTTGCTCAAGGCACCCAATCAAGTGATGAAGTTTGAATTACTTTCATGCTTATCTCATTTACTTTCTTGTTCCTTCCATCAAACCAAAAGCACTCATCTTTGCGCTGTTGCACTCTTCACTCAATGGCGTGGGCTATTAAGCAAAAATAAGTATGCCTACTTTGTAGTTGGAACCAACAATGGCAAATATAAGTTTCAAATCCTCATAGGTAGTTCCTAAACGGAGAGAAAAAAATGAACCTGTTCGATATCGAAAGTTTCAAATCCTCATAGGTAGTTCCTAAACGAGCATTGATGAGTTGAAGCGACTAGGATTGCGAATGTTTCAAATCCTCATAGGTAGTTCCTAAACGGGTTCGGCCTTTTAATTTCGGTCCTTCATCAAATGTTTCAAATCCTCATAGGTAGTTCCTAAACTTTCTTGGACAAGCTCAAGGGGGAAGAGCCCGAGGAGGTTTCAAATCCTCATAGGTAGTTCCTAAACAGGAAGCGATTCGGGAAAAAGCGGATCGCGAGGGTATAAGTTTCAAATCCTCATAGGTAGTTCCTAAACGTTATTTGAGGGAATACGGTTTCCGAGTGGCATCCGAGTTTCAAATCCTCATAGGTAGTTCCTAAACTAAGGGGAAAAGATACCCTGTAGAAATTGTTGAAGTGTTTCAAATCCTCATAGGTAGTTCCTAAACGGGTTAGAGCGCACCATTGCCGATATTGCTGCTGGAGCAGGAGTTTCAAATCCTCATAGGTAGTTCCTAAACTTGACACAGCAGAAGGCCGTGTGTGGAAGCAGTATTGTTTCAAATCCTCATAGGTAGTTCCTAAACCCCGATTTCACTGATTATTGCAGAGTCCATCCTTTCGTTTCAAATCCTCATAGGTAGTTCCTAAACCATCGGCCGCAGGCATTTCTCCGCAAGCAGTAAAGAGTTTCAAATCCTCATAGGTAGTTCCTAAACAAAAAGTTCGGAGGTGCCCAGTCTGTATGGGACTGGGGTTTCAAATCCTCATAGGTAGTTCCTAAACGCGAGCGTCTTAGAGTATTGCTGGATCAGGGGCTCGTTTCAAATCCTCATAGGTAGTTCCTAAACCGCTTTGTTTGCAATGTTTGTGGGAGTGTTCGTATTGTTTCAAATCCTCATAGGTAGTTCCTAAACTACGATAACAGCAGGGGATTCCGCGGTGGAGGAATCATCGTTTCAAATCCTCATAGGTAGTTCCTAAACCTAGTGGCCGCTGAAATGGCGGCGTGGAATGAGACAGGTTTCAAATCCTCATAGGTAGTTCCTAAACGTCTTACGCCGACGATATGACCGATTATTTCGGCACTGGGTTTCAAATCCTCATAGGTAGTTCCTAAACGGATGCCGCGGAGGAGGTCAAGAGGAGGACTTCTGTGTTTCAAATCCTCATAGGTAGTTCCTAAACCCTAGACGAATATATATCGTTTAATCCCGACGCCGAGTTTCAAATCCTCATAGGTAGTTCCTAAACGGAGCGGATCGCGTATGGGCGCCGGTACTGTTTTAAGAGTTTCAAATCCTCATAGGTAGTTCATAAACCCATCGACCGAAACGGAGAGCAGCCAGCCGGTTAAAGGTTTCAAATCCTCATAGGTAGTTCATAAACGCAAGAGTTCGAAGATATCGATTTTGTAGCGATCATGTTTCAAATCCTCATAGGTAGTTCATAAACGCTGCACTAGGAGTCGGTTCCAGCTGCTTATCCCCTGAGTTTCAAATCCTCATAGGTAGTTCATAAACGCGGTTGGCAGGATGTTCCCGCCATCGCGCGGATAAGGGTTTCAAATCCTCATAGGTAGTTCATAAACGAGGAGCTACGCATGGACCTGATGGCCGCGCAAAACGGTTTCAAATCCTCATAGGTAGTTCATAAACTTTCTGTCATTGCGCTTAAGTCTTGGATCCTCTTAGGTTTCAAATCCTCATAGGTAGTTCATAAACTTTCTGTCATTGCGCTTAAGTCTTGGATCCTCTTAGGTTTCAAATCCTCATAGGTAGTTCATAAACCCAAGAACGGTTTGCAAGCGAACCGATCACGGAAATGGGTTTCAAATCCTCATAGGTAGTTCATAAACCTAACTCGGAGCACTGCTCCTCTATTATTGTTAGGGCGTTTCAAATCCTCATAGGTAGTTCATAAACGTCACAGGGGTAAATATGTATGGTCTCTATGGTGAGTTTCAAATCCTCATAGGTAGTTCATAAACGCGGAACGGCTACAAGTGACAGAGAGAACCGTTTAGTTTCAAATCCTCATAGGTAGTTCATAAACTGGCTAGCGGACAAGCTACAGGAGAAAGTGACCCGCGTTTCAAATCCTCATAGGTAGTTCATAAACCCCCAAAATTCCTTGTAGTAGAGCCAAATCGCAATTGTGTTTATTTTAAACAAAAACACCCCCTTTTTCAACTATATTTTCACATTCCTTATCATGACGGGGTTTATCGACGATGTTTCGTGTATCGAAATAGTCGTCGACCCTCCGGGGTTATGACGCTATAGGAGGTCGACGACAATAAATCGACCTCACAAAAAGTTAGTTCATTAAAGATACAGTGGTTTTGTTTTTTCAGCATTCTTGTTCCATAGTATTAATTGTATCCAACCATGGACTTTCCGACGTCATTCTCGGTATTCCACCATGCCAAATCCTTGGGTATTCTTTCCACCCAGTCCTACTTGGTAGGCGACTCGCTTCAGCTCTTTGTCTCCCCGCATGCGAAAGGTTCCATGCCATGCTTTAATCAAAAAGTTTCGATAGCGGATTGACTTTTGCTGCCTAGGATCCACCCTACCTACTGGTTCCAATTGAAATGGGCGATCCTGTAGGTCGAGATTATACATTGCTTGAGCTTTTTTGATTAGGTTTCTACGAATGAGCTCAGAAAACTGCCGATCCCGCACATCGTAATAGTGGGTCACTTTCCGTCCTTCTGCTGTATGAAGGGTAGAGTACATGGTAATCGGAGAAAGGGTACGGACAATCATATCCTCATCGGTAAATTCCGGTTCTGGTATCTTGTGCAAAGAGTTAACGGTAAGAGATTGGCCTGCAAGATTTAATGAACCGGCAACTAGTGAATAAGAAAGGGCCTGCACCAAAGGCTCCCAACAAGAGCTAAGATATAGCTCCACTGGGGACTCAAAGCAGATACTTCCTTCTTGCAAGTGGTATGTTCCCTGTAACCAAGAGTAGACCAGGGGCTTAAATCTCCGTTTTTCCCAAGGGAATCCCTCATCATGGAGAAATTTCTGTATTTTTTTATCGCCAATCATCGCATACACCATGCCCTGTAGTGCACTCTGATAATGCCGTGGCAAAAGAAGTGAACCGGCATGGGAAAAAGAAATTTTCAAACGCACATCGCGTCACCCTCGATTCCTTATAGGTACTTTTTATCTTTTCTGTACCGGATAACGCCGGAAATTTACATGACGAAAGAAATGACGGTTTTCAATGGATCCATCTGGTAGCCTGTGGCTTTCATAGCGTCTTTCCGTTGTTGCATAAATCGGAATTCGCCCGTGTAAATGGCACCAAGAAACCATCATATATACCGCCCCAAATTCCCCTTGAATCAAGACTAAATCACCCGTAGATGTGTTCTTCTCAAGCCATGTGACAAATGGTTCCATCCAGTGATAAGAAAAGTCCCCTTCTGCCGGAAGGTTGGACCATTGGGATTGCAAAGAGGGAGGAAGGGGGAGAAACCACTTCACTCCCCACTTTTCTCTGGCTTCCTGTTCCTGAATTTCTGTTAATTGATGCGAAAAGAGTAACGCCATCGATTTCATTCCATAACTCTCCTAAAGAGATTAGCATTATTACATGGTATCTTGAACACTACATCTTCATCGGCTTAACTATGTACTTGCCATCGTATTGCTTTTACACCTTAATACCCACCGGAACATCAAAATCATTCATATATTTACTCTTCATCAGGTTACCTGTGTTGAGTTCTCGATCATATTCATCATGTAGGAAGATATCACAAATATAAACCTTTTCTCCCTCAACAAAATAGAAGATCCGTTCAGCTACATTGCCTTGCTTAAAACAATCCAGATCCACACGAGAGCTCTGCACTTCATTATGAATATGTGCTTGACGATATAATGGATTTCGCATCTTTTCAAATAAGGATTCAAATTTGTTTTTCCAAGTCGGGAATTGTTGCAACTTTTTACGTACTGTCTTTGATAACTCGATTTGTTGACCTTCCTTATAGAGAAATCTTAAATAAAGCAAGCGTGCCAAAGCAGATAGGGTTACATGACCATCCTCAAAATAAAGGATATCACGAAATTTCTGTTGTAGATAATAAAGATTCGCTCCCATCATCTCGCAAAATTGATCGGTAGTAATATAATCAGTAGCCAAATCTGCAGCCACCGGACCTAGGTCTTTGATCGTATCTAAATTAAAGGAGATTGGTGCTGCAGGTAGCTCCATGAGCACTTTTGATTGCTCATAAATGTATTTCACTGGAATTCCTTCGATGAGACCCATGAGGGTAATATAAGGAACAATCGCTTTATATCCTCCAGTAGGATTTAATACCACTTTATAGCTGGAAGATGGATATTTATCCAAAAGATGCATAATCTGATCCACTAGGTGATTAACGCCTTCTTTGCGAAACATATCCGCGTCACGAACTTGCAATCCCTTAACTACATGATAACTCGCCTCCATCTTCCACTTTCTTTTACAAATCCCTGTAAGGATCTTCCCGCACAAAATCCCGTCTAAAGTGTCAGAAGTTAAAAACGCTGCATAATCGCCTTCAGATACACCGATTCGATATAAGCTATGGGTTTCAGCACTAAATGTAACTGGATCAAAGTCTTCGTAAACGACTTTTCGTACTGTATCATCACAGAGTTGGTTAATCAAGGACGAAAATTTCTCCATTTCTGAGGCTGGACGACCCATAAGTATTTTCGCCTTTTCAAGATCGAGGTTATTTCGCCATAATGATACCCCTACAGTTGATATCGTTACCCGCACTATCTCATCCCCCATACAACACCGCTTTAATCGCTTCTACCTTTTCAATATTTTTACCTTTGGGCTTCTTCCAGTCCTTTGGCCGGTTTGTCTGGTACCACGCCGCCAGTCGTTCAGCAATTTCCTTTCCTTCAGGGGTTCCCGCAGCTTCCTTTAGCCGCGCTAACCACTTAATCGTCAATACCTGCATAAACCGCTCAGGCTCCTCATAACCATCCGCATGCATCTCCCGCTCAATGGGCGTCATCTTCGCCAGAGCCGCTTCCCGCTCCCGCCGCTCTTTCTCCTCTTCCCTTTGCACCTCATATTTCCGCTGTTCCGCGTCATCAATCACAAAGCGACCATAGCCCACAGATGTCTTGGCTCCTGCTCCAAGCCATTCCAAGGCTTCCTGAAGCCATCCTTTTACCAATTGAAGATCTTCTTCTCCCGCCTCATTAACCTTTCGTGGCGCAATGGAAAACAAGAATGGCTGCCCTTCTGCTACTGTAAGGAATGGAATTGGTACAGGAGAATACCAGTCACGGGGCGGGTTCTCTTCACGGTTTTGGTAGTAAGGTACATAATGAGGGGTCATAATGTCCGTTTCCAAACGGATACTTGTGAGGGGAAGGGCATCAAAGAAAATGATACTGCCTACTCGTTTCGGTGCAGTCTCGTCCTCTTCACCAAAGATACGGCTGATGATGTTCTTCTCTGCCTGTTCCCACTGCTCGGCCCAAGCACGAACCAAGCCCTTCACGGAGCTGCCAGGTAAGTAGGCTGTTCCCAAGGTGGGGTGCCAGGTGAAGCCATTCTCCACGGGATGTTCCTGACCTAGTCCAGTCACAAAGCGCCCTTCTGTCCGCATAAAGAGAAAAGTGCCGGAACGGGCTGTGACAAGACTCATCATTCGCTCAATGCTATCCTTGATTTGATCTGGGTCTCCAGACTGTCCAGTGACAGTCTGAATCCAGCGTTTCTTATTCGTGCCCAAGTCCCATAAGCCGTGACGCACGGACCAACAATTGCAAAACTTGTCATACCAAAGCCCAGGATGAGCTTGCTCCGGTCGCTCGGAGGGCACACCTTCATAAAGGGGAACGCGTAGCTTTATACCGCTTCGCTTCATGATGATTCACGCTCCGTCTTCTTCAAATAGGCCGTTACCAATTTTTTATGCCATTCCAACCACGCCATGGCCTCTGCCTGCGCCCGTAAATAATGGCCTCGATCTTTGGAGACGATGCCTTCAAGCAAGTCCTTTTCTCCCCGGTAAGGTGCCTCCACTTCATCCCGGCATAGCCAATGGGACAAGTCATGGTAAAGCAAAAGGTGGGGATCTTCTTTATCCGTTCCTGCTGCTGCTTGCAGTTGTGCTACAGCTTGTCCCAGTCCATTGATAAAAATCGAAGCAGGCAAACGAATCGTATAGTCGGCATAAGAATCTGCTTTATCTTCTGGTAAACGCTCCTGAATCCTCCTTACCTTTTTTAAAGAGTCGGCTGCTCTCCGTTGGTCCAATGTTTGCATCCCAATCCCTCCTTTAATCTACGATGGAAATTCTGCACCAACCTTGACCCACAGTTTCATTCCCCCCTACTTGTACGTAAGGGCTCTCCTCGATCATCTCTCTTAACTCTTCCAATCCATCAGTGTTTCCTGTCCGAGATAAAAGCAGGGTGTAGAAAAGAGTATCTGGGGGAAGTGTCTCTTCATACCACAGGTTTGTACTTTCCTTGGTCTCATCGTCCAGCACATTACGCGCTTGAACATTGAGACCAAAACGGGCAAAATGAACAAACTCATCATCGCTCAAAATCACCAGTTGTTTAGGGAGACGAGCTTGCAGGGATTCATGAGGGATTAGAGGAGAAAGAAGCGAAACCATTTCCTCTACCCTTTCCTCTTCCATCATCCGGGGCTGATAAGAGAGTTCCTCTAGAAATAAGATGTCTTTCATCTCTTGGGCTACCAAAGCTTCACCGGTTTTTACTTCCAGAGGCTGCCAAACTTTCTGTTCTCCTGCCAAGGCCAGGTCCCGCTGGAATCTTTCCAAAATATAAGGGCAGGTGACCCATCGAAAATGCATCGTTAGTGAACGAACCGGAAGAAGTAAAAGCCGGGCATCCGTAACCGCTACATCCCCTGCACGGTCCGGCTGTCCAAAGATACGCTTTGCGACCTCCTCTGTGTTCTCCTGCTCTACCTTTTCACGAAGGGCCCCCTTTAGGCTGGAGCCTACAATCACAGGGTAGTCCGTCGTTACTTCCCGTGCCACAGGAAGGTCGACAACCCCTGAAGTTTGGCCCGCCCCAGGATGAAGTGAGGTTTCAGCCAGCATTCCCATGATCACATGATTCATTATGTATCCTCCTATCTATTCCACGTACCTATAAGTAGTTGACCCATCCCATAAGCGGATTTTTCCCCGCTCATTGCACCGTGAAGCTGTTGAATTGCTGGTAACTCAGAAGCAGGCGCCTCAAAAAACCAGGTACTTCCTGCAGGGAGCAAAGGATAAAGGGGACGCGGACAACGATTCTGTAAATCCCATCCTCCGATTTGCTGCAATTTCCCAATGGAAGCGGAGATACATTTTCCTGGTACATCTTTCGGACCATGTAAAATAACGTGATCCGGTTCGGCATAATACCCAGGTGTAAGTAGCGAAACTGTAAAGCGCAGAATCCCCTCTTCATCTACCTGCAGCGGTGGCATCTCCGGGAGGATCCTCTCCTCTGACTCAACAATGGATGCACTAGCGACACGCCCTTCTCCACCAAGGGGGATCGTCAGCTGAGTCGGTACTTCCCACTCTTGGGGAATTCCTTCGGTAAGAATAACCACTTCCAGCTTTGCTTGAGGGCGAATATGTGTTATTGCATACAGCCTTGCATCTTCAGCTGTCCGTGTCTCACGATTCCGCTCCAAACCAACCCGGCGTTCTTCTTTCCATAGTTGGGTAGGGGAATAAATTTCCGTCTGATCAGGTAGTTCTCCAGCAAGCACCTGCTCCATTCCTCGTTTCGTCAGCCATCCTTGAAAAAGATCCCCCTTGATTCGCTTGGCCAACTTGGGCAACCGTAGTTGCTCTCCTAAATCACAGTCGACAGGATCCCCAAGGATCAATCGGGTAAGCTCCCATTCCTCATTTTTTTCACCAAAGAGTACGAGGGGAGCGGGAAATAGGTACTCTCCCTTGTAGTACAGATAGGGACCAGCTAACCTCAGGTTGCCTAAATCATCGGGCGTACCCAACTCTTGCGGCCAGCGTTCCGGATGACTGGGGGTCCAACCTTGACTCCGGGCCAGTCCTGCCCGGATTGCACCTTGTAAGGTCATAATCGATGGCGGGAAACTTCCCTTTGGCTGCACCATCCCTCCTTCCCCTTGATGGAAGGGAGTCCCATCCCGGAAGAAGAAGGTATCCAGTGCACGAAAAGTCCATTTCTTTCTCAACGCAATTCCCCTCCTTGCTGACCAAGAAAGCGGATCAGGATCGCTGCATCGGCTCGAAAAGGAGGTTCTCCTTCATGAAGGGTCCCTTCTTCATCCCGCCAGGATCGAAGACATAAGTGGACCAGCTTTTTGACCCGTTCTTCTGCTTTTTCTAAAGTTAGCGTCGTTGATTCCCCACTGCGTAAGTATTCCGCTGCGATCAATGCTGTTAAGATATCGGTATTTTCCTGAGGATTTTCCGAAAATTGCTCCAGAGCCTCATACTGCTCACGCAACTTATAAAAGAATCCGCTGGAGTACAGGGAAGCTTCTCTAAACTCTTCCACCAATTCTTCGATCATCGTTTGGCCGGTGGAAGCACCGCCAACGGTCTTCCATGGAGCAGACCATGACACAGTAGGACCGCCGCTCTTCCATACCCCTAGGGCTAAACTATCCCGACCACTCTCTTTCTTTGCTTTTTCATCCAGCAGATAATGAGCATAGTCAAGGACAGACTGTAGCGGAGCTTTATAATGGCTATACACAATGGCACCAGAAATGGTTGCTGTTGCCTCCTCGGACTGAAAAGATCCCAGGTATTGATTACGGAGTTGCACCGCCGCTGGTAACGCCCCAGCTAAGGGCATCAGAGCTAGGACATCATCGCCCCCAGCATAAATCGTTACCCCTTGATAATCTTTTACATGGCCATGTACTTCGCTTGTAAATTTTCCAAGGGCGCGGCTTACCTTCTCTCCCCCCAGCTTTTGCAACAGTGCACCCAGCTGATCACCATCCATAAGTAACAACGCATAGTAAGGACTGGGAGACGCTTTCAATGCTTTGGATAAATCCTCTAAGGCCCCTTCGAGCTCCTTTTTTCCGGCAATCTGATACTGGTTCGCTTCCCAATAACGCTCATTTTCCAGGTTTGATTGATAGAAACAAGTGGCATCCAAAGCTAAAAAGGGTTCACTTTTTACTCCTTCTTTTTGTAGCGGCCCACTTTCCCTCACGCCTACCTTTCGGGCAGTCGCAACAAATGAGGTTGCAAGCTCCGGCTCTTCCTCCACGGCTTTCTGCATCCAAGGGAGTGCCGCCAGATAAGAGGTAGGTGGGAAGTAAAGGGCTTCTCTAGGAAAGCTCCAGCCAATGGCTTGTTTTGCAACATAGGGAAAGAGGCGTTTGATCAGTCCAATAGCACATAACCGCTCATTCTCTTCCAAATCGTAGGGACCAATCTGCTGACGCAGCTGCTCCCAAAACTGCATCTGCTGTTTACGTTCATGGATCCGCAGCCAACCGGAGAGCTCTTGCAAGTTTCCCATTAGGGTACACTTGTCCCCCGGCTCAACGGTGGGCACGTAACTGCGCCAATTTTTTCGCCGATCCAAAAGATCTGCCTCATCCCCAATGACCCAGGCCATATCCCAAAAGTGGTCCACCTGCCGTTTCCAGATCGCTTCTGTCTCCCGGCCAACAGGAGCCACTTCTTTTACATAACGTGTGTAAACCGTATCCGCTATCTTCTTCCAAGCCTTCTGAACTGCCTCAACACAGTCCCTGGGATTATACTCGTCTGGGATCCTTGCCCGGAAGCGGTTAGGCAGAGAGCCAATCCAAGGCCCACTTTTCGCATCGCCGATCCCCTGGTCAATGGCCTGGAGGAGTGGATCCGTAATCAGCTTTTCTTCCCCAGACTCATGAACTTGGGGGAACTGAATCTCTCCCCCCTCCCGGATAATATGTACCATGCCATGCCCCGCCAAGTAAGAAAGCAAAAAGGAACTGGCTAGCAAGTCCCGAGTCCGGCGAGATTGAGTAACAAAACCTTGTACAGGTCCAATCGTAAAATGAAGGGTCTTCACAAGCTCACCTCCAGGGAAAAGCCGTTATTCTGCAGGTATTGACGAAAGCGGTCCAATATCTCCTCCATCGGGACATCAAAGGCAGAATCGTTACGATAAGATCCTTTTTCTACTATCCGAGGGGCAGGAGCTGCAAAAAAAGAAAACAGAGGAAAGAAGCGGCCTTCAATCTCCACCACCCGAATCCAAACGGGAGAAGCAGCCCGATCACCAACTACTGGAGTGTACTGGATCTTCCGTTGGGGAATCAGTAGCGGCATCCCCAAGCTGGCCCGATCCTGACGTTTCACACTTTCTCGAAACCCCTTTAATATTTCTCCTCCCTTGTTAAGCGCCTGTCTCCAATTGGAGGCTCCTGCTTCCGCCAAGAGGAAGGAGGTATCCTTCTTAATCACGGTATGATCTGCTTCGGTATATTCAGGAAACCAGCTTCGAATCTCTTCCAATCCTTCGCTAAAGCGCTCCACCCACTCGGTTCTGCTTTTGGCTCCATGGGCAATGGGGAGTCTCTGCAGCACTTCCTGGGCGACAGATCCCTCACTGGCTGTCCATGACTCTAAAGCCACGGTTCCAAACCCCCGGCGTGAGCGGCTCCCCAAGCCTCCAATATGGCCCAATAGCCAAATGCTTGCGATCAAACATTGCCAATCCTCTCTTGCCTTTTCTTCATCGCCTGTTAGTGGCCGTAAACGAAAGGAAATTGAAAAAGTTTGTTCTGGGATAAAATACTTTCTATTCCTATCTAAGGAAAATCCTAAATAGCGCAGAAAAAAAGGATGCTCCCTTTTTCCCTTCCACACTTCCTTCTGTAAATCCGATCCATGAAGACGTAGAAGAAACCGGGCCTGTCCTTCCTCCTGACCCGTTCCACCAAATAAATCACCTTCATATGTAGGAGATTCACCCTTTTTGAGGGACTCGATATTTTTCGATAAGTTGTAACGCGGATCAATTGCCCGATACCAATATCGTAGCGCCCCTTTTATGGAAGGACCTCGCAATTCCGCATCATCTGGTTTCGCCCCAGACAAAAAAAGAGGCGTTACAATCCGATATGTAACACGAAGCAATTCCACCCATCCACCTCCTAAAAATACACTCAGAGATTATTATTCTATTTTCATTTTAAAACTCCTGCTCAAATTTGAAAAATTAGTCGAAGATTGTTGTACTCTGACACAAGATGAAAAAACCACCTCCGCAATGGAAGTGGTTGGTGGAAAAGTTTCAAATACTCGTAGGTAGTTCCTAAACCCCAAAATTCCTTTTCGTGTATCAAAATTGTCGTCGACCCCCTGGGATTATGGCGCTATTGGGGGTTGACGACAAAATGAGCTTCATAAAGATATCTTCTAGATCACTACTTCAGTAGCCGCGATTTATTCGCTGATCCGGATGGCTACTTTGCCGAACTGTGTACTTTTTTCGAGCAATTTCATGGCTTCTCGGATATTATCCAAGGGATAGACTGAGTCGATGACCGGATGGATATCCTTCTCTTCCATCAGTTTTAGTAGCGCGCGAAGCTCCTCTCGGCTAGCCATCGTCGACCCGAGCAAGTCGTACTGGCCGTAGAAAAACGCGCGGAGGTCAAAGTCAATATGATCATCGGTCGTCGCACCGAATGTGACAATGCGCCCGCCCTGCTTCAATATTGCAAGCGACCGATTAAACGTTGCTTTTCCAACACTTTCGATCACAAGATCGATTGTTTCGTTCTTCAGCTCTTCCTTCCAGTCTGCATGGGTATCAATAGCGATATCGGCACCGAGCTCCAGTGCACGGTTGCGCTTTTCCTCACTCCTGGAGGTAACGATGACTTTCGCACCAAGGGCTTTGGCAAACTGGATCAAATAGGTTGAAACACCGCTGCCGGCGCCGGGGATAAAGACGGTTTGTCCTTCCTCAACTTGGCCACGAGTGACAAGGGCGCGATAGCCAGTCATCGCAGCCAGTGCTAGAACACCCGCTTCTTCCCAAGTTAACCAAGATGGCTTCGGTTCAAGCTGCTCTGCGGAGATAACAACCTTCTCCGCCATCGTTCCATGGTCCGGCATGCCGAGGATTTCAAACCCAGGAGGTGGTGCTGGAGACTGTTTCATCCATCCCAGTGAAGGGTTGATGATCACTTCATCGCCGACGGAGACTGATGTCACCCCTTCTCCTACTTGCTCAACGACACCAGCGCCGTCTGAGCCAATAATGATCGCCTCCTTGTCCGATCCCCTCCGGGCCGGTATGTACAGGTCGCGGCGGTTGAGCCCTGAAACCTTCAGCGCCACCACCGCTTCTCCCGGTTCCGCCACCGGATCCTCCATCTCTTTTAGCTTCCATTCACCCATCTCATAAACAAATGCCTTCAATCGATCCACCTGCCTTCAAGAGAGTTTTTAATGTTTAACAATTTATTCAAATATTGTAATGCCCTAAGTACTGAATGTTACATCAAGGGGCTACGCTTTTTTCTCCTTAAGATCACGGATCACCATTATCGGTTAATCCATACTCTTCCCTGGAAAATATTTTTTAGATAGTTAGCGGCTCATTTTAAAAACCGTTTCTTCATCTCTGGTGTGGGAATCATGCATGTCTCCTGTTTGCCAAACCAGCGGTAGCGATTTTTGGCAATCCAATTGTAGACGGCATCCCTTAGAGGGCGAGGGAAAAGGATAAAACCGTAGAGGAGCCGCCATCCGCCTCCTAACTCTTTAAACAAATGGAGGGCTGCAGTGGATTTGGTGTCGCAACGATTCCCTCGAATATAAACAAAGGAGTCCAGATCGTATGTTGAGAGGTGGTGTTCTTGTAACAGTTGCTGTCCCCGTACCGACTGAAGGGATGCAAAATAAAATTTTCCTCGGGGATCCCGCAGGATCACAAACTGAACCAATCGATTGCAGAGGTTACAAACACCATCAAAAAGAAGGATATGCTGATCCTGTTCTATCCCCATCAACCTCCTCTCATTCTAGCATAACGCATCTGAATCATGGAAAAAAGAGGTGGAAGAGAGGAATTGCTTCTTCAGATTGAAAGAAAAACCGCCAATCCTGAAGGGATTGACGGTCTCTTTCGATATTATGAAGTGGCTACTTCCTGATTTTTCTTTTTGCGCATGGGTTCGCCTATATATTTTAACAGGTCAACCACGCGGCAGGAGTAACCCCACTCGTTGTCATACCAAGCGAGAACCTTCACTTGCCGCTCACCGGTAGCCATAGTGGACAAGGCATCGATAATTGCAGAGTTATCATTACCGTTAAAGTCTGTGGAGACGAGGGGCTCATCACACACTTCCAAGTAACCTTTCATCGAGGTAGCAGCAGCTTCCCGCAAAGCGTTGTTTACTTCCTCTGCGGTTGCTCCTTTTTTCAGGTCCACTACCAGGTCTACGATGGAGACGTTGGGGGTAGGAACCCGCAATGCCATCCCGTTGAGCTTGCCTTCTAGTTCTGGCATTACCTTGCCAATCGCCTTGGCTGCACCGGTTTTCGTTGGAATGATCGACTGAGCACAAGCCCGGGCACGCCGGAGATCTTTATGTGGGTTATCCAGGTTCAGTTGGTCATTGGTATAGGCATGCACTGTGGTCATCAGCCCATGCTCAATGCCGAAAGCTTCGTGCAACACCTTTACCACAGGGGCTAAGCAGTTGGTGGTGCAGGATGCGTTGGAGATAATGTGATGATTGTCTGGGTCATAAACATCCTCGTTAACCCCCATTACAATCATGACATCTTCATCCTGACCAGGAGCGGTAATTACAACCTTCTTTGCTCCTGCTTTCAAATGGAGTCCAGCACCTTCCCGATCTCGGAATTTACCGGTGGCTTCAACCACCACATCGATCTCCAACTCTTTCCAGGGGAGACGTTCTGGATTTCGATCCGATGTCAAGCGAACCTCCCGGCCGGCAACTACGAGCCGATTGTCCTTAGCAACCACTTCCTCGGTAAAAGGACCATGAACGGTATCATATTTAATCAAGTGGGCCAATGTTTCTGCAGGATAAGAAGCATTTATGGCAACAATGTTAATGTCAGGATCCAGAATGGCACGACGAAATACCATCCGTCCAATACGACCAAATCCGTTAATTGCAATCCGAAGTGGCACTTGGCTATCTCCTTCCTATTAAATGAACCATACCATTTCCCTCTTATATTATAATCAGTATGACACATTTTGCAATCTGAAATGGCTCCCAAAGGTGAACAAAAGATTACTTTCTTCGAGTTTCATCCTCCAGATGACCATACAAACTCTTATATTTATCGTAGTAAAAAAAGACGCGTTGGATATAGTGGCGTGTCTCCCCAAAGGGAATATTACTTACATTGCGGCGGCTACCATCCCATGTCCCTTCGCGCAGCCACTTGTTCACATTCCCCGCACCTGCATTGTAGGCTGCTACAGCCGCCACTTCATTATCCTTGTATTCACGTTTAAGTGCTGCTAGATACCACGAACCCATATGTATATTCATGCCTGGATCAAAGGGATGCTCCCGATACGCAGGGGAAAAGGGACCTCGCTCTACAATTTCATCCACCGTATCAGGCATCAACTGCATTAACCCCATCGCCCCTTTAGGAGACTCTTTGTCCGGATCAAATTTGGATTCGGTGCGGATCACAGCCATCACTAGAAACGGATCAGCCCCCGTTGCTTCGGCACTATTAAAGATCTGTTCCTCATATTTAATGGGATACATCCAACGATTAAACAAGGGTATAGCAATCAATAAAAAGGCGATTAACGCCAGAAAACCAATGAACAGTGAGCGTTTGGAAGGTAATGCCCTCATTGCTGGGCGAATCCACTTTTTGAGGCCAGCCATTTCCATAAATGATCAACCTGTCTTTCCGTTTCCGTGATCGAACCGGAGTTATCGATAATAATATCGGCACGCGCCTTTTTCTCCTCAATGGGAAGCTGGGCTTGTACCATCTTCTGTGCTTCCTCTTCGGTGAGTCCACTGCGAGCGATTAACCGCTCCAGTTGCATCGGCTCCGGGATATATACCACGATAACCTTTTCCACTAAGTGCGTCAACTTTGATTCAAATAAGAGTGGAATGTCCAAAATAATAATCCCTTGGGGAAATTGTGACGCTAATTGACGAGACTTGTCCCGCATGCGGCTACGAATCAAGGGATGAAGCAGGCTGTTCAAATCCTGCCGTGCTCCTTCATCATTAAAGACAATCTTCCGTAAGGCGGCCCGATCCAGGGTGCCATCGGGGCGAAATACCTTCGCCCCAAAACGCTCCCGCACCCTATGCCATCCCTCTTCCCCAGGCTCTACCACTTCCCGGGCAATCTGATCCGCATCGATAATGTATGCTCCCCGTTCTTGAAACATCTTGGCTACTGTACTTTTTCCAGAGGCAATTCCACCGGTCAATCCAAGAATAAGTGCCATGTTTTGCTCCTCCAAGTTTACCCAATCAATCGTAACAGACCAATGGTCATTAGTAAAATCCCCGGAAAAAAGGAGAAGGATCCCATCCAAGGAAGACGGGAAAAACGAAAGCCCGCCTTCATCCCTAGGAGTAAAAGAAGGCCTCCCATTCCGGCAATCAACAAGACGGTAAGTACAGGTGCATAACCAAGTAAGGAGGCACCTAACCCGGCACCAAAAGCATCTAGAGATAGTGCCGTTCCTAGGAGCACCGCTTCCGATGGAGAAATGGTTCCCGACCGGTCTTGGTCTGCCACGATGGGTGTTTTTAAAATCTGAATTACCAGGCCCAAAGCCTTAATCTGGATTCTAAAAACCTTTACAGGGTAAGACTGCGATTGATGCAAATCACTTTTTTCCCTGCTTTTTACGCCCTCCTCTACTATGCTATGCTTCCGGACTTGCCACAAGCTCCATAAGCCAATACCAATCAAGATCCCTGCTCCAATCTGCTTTGCAGCGATGGGCGAAAGCCAAGTTGCTATCCCATGACCCAAAAACATGGACAGTAGAATCATCCCACCTGAGAAGCAGGAAATCACCACTATGGAAAGGAATGGGATCCGAATATTGCGCAGACCATAGGTAACTCCAACACCAAAGCTATCCAAGCTAACAGCAAATGCTAGGAAAAAAACTGAAATGCCGGTCCACACCGGCATCCCCTCCCCAACAGGATGTATTACTCTATCCTATGAAAGATAAAGAGAAGGGGTGTCATGATTCCACTTGAATCAAATCAACCTAGCATTCTCACCACTAAGAAAACCTTTTTCATCAATGTCGTATACCCTGTCAACACTTAAGCGTATCAAGGTAAGGTACAGAGCGAAAACTTCTACCTCACGCCGGGTTGGGCTGACATACAGGACAGATGTGGGTACCTCTTCCTGCAACCACGAGACGCTGGATAGGTTCGCCACAATGCACACAGGGCTCATCTTTACGACCGTATACCTGAATCTGCAGTTGAAACATCCCCATCTCCCCTTTTCCATCCACATAGGAGCGAACGGAAGAGCCTCCAGCATCGATGGCTCGCTGAAGAGTTTCCTTGATACAAGTATATAGCCGGTCTGCCTCTTCTCTACTGAGGGTGTCCACGGTACGTTCTGGGTGCAGTCTTGCGGCAAATAAAGCTTCGTCCACATATATATTGCCCAATCCCACAAGAAATTCCTGATTCAAAAGCAGAGGCTTCAGCCGTGTTCTTCGCTTGGATAGATTCTCGTAAAACCAATCAGGCGTAAAAGCATCGGAAAAAGGCTCCAGCCCCAACTTGCTTAGAGGCGGATGCTGCTCTTCCTCCCCTAAAGAAAAAAGATGCATGGTCCCAAACTGGCGAACATCTCGATAACGAAGCTCTGTCCCATCGGTAAAACGGAAAAAAACATGGGTATGCTTCTGAACCGGACTCTCCTGTGGTTCAACGCTGTATCTGCCCTCCATCCGCAAATGGGAGACGAGAACCCAAGGATCACATGCAATGGTAAGAAACTTCCCCCGCCGCCCTACGCCAGTTATTCGTGTACCGATTAGCCGGGCAGCAAACTCTTCTATATCCTCCGGTTTTTTGATGATCCGCGGCAAGCGAACCTCTACTTCCTGAATCTCTTTGCCAATGATCAATTGCTGCAATGTTTTTTTGACGGTTTCTACTTCTGGTAATTCTGGCACTCCTGTTTCCTCCCCCTACACCTCATACCATGTTTTTCCGACAGAAATATCTACTTTTAACGGAACGGAAAGCTCCACGGTATTTTCCATCACCTCACGCACTAAGGCGGTGAGCTCTTCCTGTTCCTCAGGCAGCACTTCAAAGATCAATTCGTCATGTACTTGTAGAAGCATACGACTTTTTAGCTTCCGTGCGACCAATTCCCGGTCCAGATTTACCATCGCGGTTTTAATAATATCCGCAGCAGTTCCCTGGATAGGTGTATTCATCGCTGTCCGTTCCGCAAAGCTGCGCCGGTTAAAATTGCGTGAATTTATCTCAGGGAGATAACGTCGGCGATTGAGCAAGGTCGTAACATAGCCATCACGTTTCGCCTGCTGGATCACACGATCCATATACTCCTTCACACCAGGATAACTTGTAAAGTAACGCTCAATAAACTCCCCTGCTTCCTTCCGAGAAATGTTCAGGTTTTGGGATAAACCATAGTCACTAATCCCATAAATAATCCCGAAGTTTACGGCCTTGGACTGATAACGCATCAGAGGGGTAACCTCATCTTCAGCAACCCCGAAAACGTCCATTGCTGTACGTGTATGGATATCCATATCGGACCGGAATGCATTGCATAAGTTAACATCCTGGGATAAATGGGCCAAGATGCGCAGCTCAATCTGGGAATAATCTGCCCCCAAGATCAACCATTCAGGCTCAGAGGGGATAAACACTTGTCGTATGCGTCGCCCTTCCTCTAAGCGGATAGGGATATTTTGCAAGTTCGGATCTGTACTGCTTAAGCGACCTGTCGCAGTAATAGCTTGATTAAACCGGGTGTGAACTTTACCGGTTTTTGGATCAATCACTTTTAACAACCCTTCCACATAAGTGGAGACCAACTTTCCTACTTGTCGGTAATGCAGGATTTTCTCCACAATCTCGTGTTGCGGAGCCAGTTTTTCCAACACATCAGCGCTGGTGGAATAGCCGGTCTTCGTTTTTTTGATCACCGGTAAACCAAGCCGATCAAAGAGAACCTCTCCTAACTGCTTGGGCGAATTAATATTGAATGGACCTCCTGCTAAAGCATGGATCTCTTCTGTGAGTTGATCTAGCCGTCCTTGCAGTTCCTCTCCCAATCCCTCCAAGCGTTCCCGATCGATTTTTATCCCCCGCTCTTCCATCTTGGCCAACACTTCAGCCAAAGGCTGTTCTAAATCAAAGAGAAGCTGTTCTAGATCCGCTTGTTTTAATTCCTCCAGTAAAATCGGGGCCAACTTCACCATGACAGCTGTTTTACGGGCTAAGTGTTCCGCCAGCTCTTCTCCTTCTAACTGACGCCGTTTGGCTCCCTTCCCATAAACCGCTTCATCCTCTGGTAGCTGAAATGTTGTTTTTCGGCGGACAATATCACTTAACTCATGACCAGATTCTGATGGATCAAGCAAATAGGAGGCTAATAATAGGTCAAATGAAAGTCCCTGCACTGTCCAGCCTTGACGCTGAAGGGCCACCCGAGTTCGCTTACTGTCATATACAATTTTTTCTTTCTTATCATCTTGAAGCCACTGGATAAAAGAAGGCCATTCTCGAGCCACTTCGGGAAGTAGAAAAAGTTGTGTTTCGCCATCGGAAAGTGCTAAGCCCAGAAGATCTCCTCGGTGATAATCGGAATTGGAGAGCTCCACAAAAAGCGCCAGCCGCTTCTTCTCCAACAAAGACTCCCAAGAAGAAGTAGTATCTCGTGTTACCATCTGAAAAGAAATTTCCTCAGGTTCCGAAGCTGCCTCCTCCTCTGATCCCAACCGGTCTATCAGTTGGCGAAATTCCAGTTTTCGAAACAGAGGTAACACCTTCTCTCGATCAAAGCCGGTATACCGAAGGTCCTCCAAAGTAAGATCAAGGGGCACTTCACGGTGAATCGTCGCCAGGCGCTTACTTAATTCTGCCTGCTCTCGGTGCTCCTTAACCCGCTCCCGTAATTTTTTACCTGGGAGCTCCTCTTGATGCTGGAGAACATTTTCTAAGGTGCCATACTGATGTAACAATTTAAGTGCAGTCTTCTCACCAACCCCAGGAATCCCTGGGATATTGTCTGAAGCATCTCCCATTAGCCCTTTCAGATCAATGATCTGTTCCGGTTTCAGATTGTACTTCTCTTTTACTGCTTTGGGATCATATACATCTACTTCAGTAACTCCTTTTCTGGTGACCAAAACATGTACTTGATCCGAGACCAGTTGCAATAGATCCCGATCTCCACTCACAATCCGGGTTGGAAGACCTGCTTCTTCCGCTGTTTTGGCCAAAGTTCCGATGATATCGTCTGCCTCATATCGATCCAATTCAAAATGACGAATGCCAAAAGCATCCAGTACTTCATGGATTAGCGGAATCTGCTCCGATAGTTCTCCCGGCGTTTTATCCCGGGTTCCCTTGTATTCCTTATAATCCTCGTGACGAAAAGTTTCCCGTCCGGCGTCAAAGGCCACCAATAGATGTGTGGGCCGCTCCTCCTCCAATACCTTCAACAACATCATTGTAAATCCATAAACCGCATTGGTATACGTTCCGCTGGAACTTTGTAAAGGAGGCAAAGCAAAAAAAGCCCGAAAGGCAATACTGTTCCCATCAATCAACACCAGCTTTTCCATCCATCTACCTCCGACAAGTAGAATATAATCTCAACTCAAAAGGGATTGTTTCAATCCAGAAGGGAAAATATCGATGGATTCACACGTGCAATTACTATCCCGATTGTATCATAACCTTATATCCGACTGCGATGAAGAGAAAAAGCTGAAGCATCTTTCACAGAATACGGGATATAAAAAAAGCACCCATCCTCCTTCACGATGGTGCTTTCTTTTATCAATTACGTTTCTTCTCAATTTAAATCCACACGTTTTCCTGTCTCAATATAAACGATGCTTTCCGCAATGTTGGTGGCATGATCGGCAATGCGCTCCAGATAGCGGGCAACAAAACTGAGATGAAGGGCAACTGGGATCAATTGGCGCTTAGCAATCATATATTCCGTTAACTCTTTGACAATCGCTTCATAAATCTGGTCTACCTCATCATCAGCCCGAGCCAACATCTTGGCCAATTCCACGTTCCCATCAATGTAACTATTGATTCCATCATGAACCATCTTCTGGGTGATCGCTGCCATCCGCGGAATGTCTTCCAACTGTTTAAAGAGTTGCTGCTCCTCTTTGACAAGCTTCAGGGTAACCTCTGCGATATTGCCGGCCAAATCTGCCATACGCTCCATATTGGTCGACATCTTCATCGCAGCGATGAGACGGCGCAAATCGGTGGCTACGGGCTGTTGAGTGGCGATGAGCCGGGCTACTTTGTCATCAATCTGATTCTCCAGCTCATTGATCTGCTGATCACTCTCCAGTACCGAACGGGCCATCTGTTCATCCAGCTTAGCTAGCGAACGCACTGCTTTATCAATCGCGATTTCCAGCTTCCCACCCATCTGGATTAACAACTCTTGTACCTCGATCAATGATTGATCAAAGGATCGCATCTAACCTCTCCCTCCTTATTATCCAAAGCGGCCCGTAATATAGTCTTCTGTCTGCTTACGACTGGGATTGGAAAATAGCTTTTCCGTCTCGTCGTATTCGATCAATTCTCCCGAAAGGAAGAAAGCTGTTTTATCGGAAATCCGTGCAGCCTGCTGCATATTGTGAGTTACAATCACAATCGTATACTTCTCTTTTAGCTCTACGATTAATTCCTCAATCTTCCCTGTGGAGACCGGATCTAATGCTGAGGTGGGTTCGTCCATCAGCACGACCTCTGGTTCCACAGCTAAAGCCCGGGCAATACACAGTCGCTGCTGCTGTCCTCCTGACAAACCTGTTGCTCGTTCTTTGAGCCGATCTTTCACTTCATCCCAGAGAGCAGCATCCCGCAAACTTTTCTCTACGATCTCATCCAATTGGGACTTGTTTTTTATCCCGTGAATCCGGGGACCATAAGCCACGTTATCATAGATGCTTTTGGGGAAAGGATTCGGGGCCTGGAAAACCATTCCCACACGTTTGCGAAGCATTTCTACATCCACCTCGCGCTGGTAAATATCCTCCCCATGGATTCGAACGGTACCGGAAATTCGTACCCCATTGATTAGATCATTCATACGGTTTAGGGTTCGCAAAAAAGTAGACTTTCCACACCCTGAAGGACCAATCAGGGAAATTACTTTCCGTTCTTCCATCTCCAAAGAAATATCTTTTAGCGCTTGCGTTTCACCATAGTATAAATTTAAGTGATCCACCTCAACTGCTAGTTGCATCTCATCCACTCCTCTAATCCATTAGCGAAGTTTCCGTTGAAATCGGTTGCGCAAATAGACAGCAATTCCATTCATCGTAAGCAAGAAAGCAAGTAACACGATGATTCCAGCCGCTGCCAATTCATGAAAT
Source organism: uncultured Thermoactinomycetaceae bacterium (assembly GCA_937975135.1). Taxonomy (GTDB): domain Bacteria; phylum Bacillota; class Bacilli; order Thermoactinomycetales; family CALJVA01; genus CALJVA01. The sequence goes on from CALJVA010000176.1 coordinate 25,290, forward strand.
ACTTCTTGTGGCATCGAAATCCAACTATAAATTTGAATCGGCAGCACCGTAAAAGCATCCATCACACTACTTGGAGTAAAGGCAATATAAGTAACTGCGCCAATCATAATCAGTGGTGCTGTCTCTCCCACCGCTCGAGATATTGCCAAGATATTTCCCGTCAAAATACCAGGAAAGGCATAGGGAAGAACCACCTTCTGAATTGTCTGCCAGCGCGTAGCCCCCATGGCACGTGAGGCATATTTAAGGGAAGCTGGGACACTCGCAATCGCTTCCCGAGAAGCCACGATTACAATGGGTAAAATAAGCAAGGTCATGGTCAAACCACCAGCAAGAACACTTTCTCCTAGGGCAAGCTGCCGGACAAACAACGTTAATCCCAAAATCCCGTAGACAATCGAGGGAACTCCTGCTAAATTGCTTATATTGAGTTGGATAAAACGACTCCACCAACTTTTCTTGGCATATTCCTCTAGATAGATCGCTGTAGCTACCCCGAGAACAAAAGTGAGTGGTGCAGTTACTGCCATCACCCAGATGGAACCCCACAAAGCAGCTTTAATCCCTGAACGGTCCGGAAGTCGCGAAGCAAAATTATGGAAGAAGTCCGGACTTAACCATTTCCAACCTGTACTTATCACATCAAAGATCAAGACCCCTAGAAGGACTACCCCACTTAACGTTGCCAGCAAAAAAAGAAGATAGGCCAAGCGATTTTTCCACCGACGCCAGCTAACACTAGCATGGTTTACTTTACGTTTTTCCAACTGAGTGGAGAGATTTAGTGCATCCTCCAGCTTCATTCGTATTCCTCCTTAAAGCGGCTTGTAATCCATTGAGCCAAAAGGTTCATCACGAAAGTAAATAGAAACAGGGTCATCCCCACGGCATAAATGGACTTATATTCAATCGTCCCAAAGGAAATATCCCCCCGTGCCGCCTGAACAATATAGGCGGTCATCGTCTGAATCGTCTCTGTCGGATTAAAGGTAAGATTTGGTGTTGCTCCTGCAGCAATGGTAACAATCATCGTTTCGCCAATGGCCCGGGAGATTGCCAAGACGATTGAAGCGATAATTCCGGAAAAAGCAGCAGGTACAACAACCCGTATAGCTGTTTCAAGCCGTGTCGCACCTAAGGCGTAGGCTGCTTCACGGATTCCCTTAGGAACTGCTGTCATCGCATCTTCGCTTAATGAAGCAATCATGGGGATGATCATTACTCCCACAACGATGCTGGCACTTAGTGCATTAAAAATCCCTAGGTCTGGGATAAAATTGCGTAAGAAAGGGGTCACAAAAGTAAGAGCAAAAAATCCATATACAATCGTCGGAATTCCCGCCAATATTTCTAGAAGTGGCTTTAAAATGCGACGTAGGGATTCAGGCGCATATTCCGACAGGAAAATCGCACTCCCCATTCCCAAAGGAATCGCTACAAGAGCAGCAATCACAGTAACAAGTAGTGTTCCAGTAACCAAGGGCAAAATCCCGAACTTCTGTTGATCTCCACTAAAAAGAGCAGTCCATTCCTTCTCTGTGATGAAATGAATCAAGGACACTTCCTGAAAGAAAGCAGCCGTTTCCAAAAGCAATGTAAAGATGATCCCAATCGTTGTTAAAACAGATAATGAGGCCAATAGGAAAAGGAACTTGGGAATCATCGCTTCGATGCGATTGCGCCAAGTCGGCTTTCGCTGAAAACGGCTCCCTCTTATTACGGGTTCAGTCGACTTTGTCGCTTGGGACATGAGATCCTTCGACTCCTTTTCACGGCAAAATGTGGCGACCGCTTGTGGGATGCCACATATGCCATCAGATGTTTTTCATTAATTGCTTTCAATCGATTTAAGTTCTTCCTCATATTGGGAATCACTAAGTGGGACATAACCGGTCTCGGCTACTAGCTTACGTCCTTCTGTTAGATAAAATTTGATAAACGCTTTTACTTCAGGTCGCTCCAGTGCTTTATTACTTACATAGAGGTAAATTTCCCGAGAAAGTGGATAGCTACCATCATTGATCGTATCCTCATTTGGCTCCACCGCTTCTTGATCTTTCTTCAATTTGACCACTTTTATTTTGTCTGTGTTCTCTGCATAGTAAGAGTATCCAAAGTAGCCAAGGGCATATTTGTCCCCAGCGATTCCCTGTACCAAGGTGTTATCATCTTCACTGGCGGTATAGTCAGTTCGACTCTTCCCTTCTTCACCAACAATTTCTTCGGTGAAGTAATCAAAGGTACCCGAGGCCGTACCTGGACCATAGAGCTTAATCGGTTCATTGGGCCACTCTGGACGCACGTCTTTCCATGTTTTTACCTTGCTATTTGGTTCCCAGATCTTCTTCAGTTCCTCAAAGGTTAACTCGTCTACAAAGTCATTCTCTTTATTTACAACTACAGAAACTCCGTCATAGCCAATTAGAACTTCTAATGCTTCAATCCCATTCTTTTCTGCTGCTTCTTTTTCCTCATCTTTGATGGGACGTGAGGCGTTATTTATATCGGTTTCTCCTAACGCCCATTTTTCAAAACCACCGCCTGTACCAGATTCCGATACGGTAACTTTCACTCCTGGATTAGCGGCCATAAACTCTTCTCCTACCGCTTGGGAGATGGGGTACACGGTGCTAGAACCATCGATTTTTACAGTTCCTGAAAGGCTGCCTTCCCCGTGAGCATCCTTCTTTTCTCCCGATTGACCACAACCGATTAATAGGCTTGCACAAAGAGCTGTAACACCTAGTAGGGTCATGCTTTTCTTAAACATTCCAATTAAGTCCCCCTTAAAAACTACTTAGTTTTTATTTCTCTTTTCACTGTTTACTATAGCGAGGTACTTTTGTCCCCATATCAAGGCATTGTTAAGCTTTTGTTAAGCAAAAAAAAGCCCCGCAATAATGCGAGACTTCATGTAAACCATGGCTCGACGACTTCATACCCTTGGAAGCAATGGAAGAAGTACAGCGTTGCCTAACACTTTCGTGGTTCCAATTTTAATCTCTTTCATTATACTCATGGGAAATTCCTACGTTTTCATCTAGAAAAGGGAAAGAGAGGGTTACGGTAGTGCCTTTTTTAATTTCACTCTCTACCGAAATCTCTCCCTGATGTACTTCTACCAGATGTTTTACGATCGCAAGTCCCAATCCTGTACCACCAGAAGCACGGGAGCGGTCTTTATCCACCCGGTAAAACCGTTCAAAGATTCGCGGTAGATCTTCCTTGGGGATTCCCAGGCCTGTATCAGTAATTCGTAGCCACCACCGGTCAGAATCACGTCCAGCTTCGATCGTGATCCCTCCCTGGACGGTATAATTGATGGCATTGGAAAGGATGTTGAGTAAAATCTGGTGAAAGCGGTCAGGATCTACTGTAACTAAAAAGCTTTCCGGAATCGATATTTTTAAGGTGAGTCCACACTGTTGGAGTTGTTTTTTTAATGTTTGAACTGTTTGATCGATTAGCTGATCTACAGGGATCTTCGTAAGGTGAAGCGTAATCTTCTTAGATTCAATATGGGACAAGTTGAGCAGGTCTTCAATAAGCCGTTCCAGTCGCACACTCTCACGGTGTATAATCTCCAGAAATTCCCGAGCTGTATTTGGATCATCCAACGCTCCATCAAGCAACGTTTCGGCAAATCCTCGCAGGGAGGTGACAGGGGTTTTTAGCTCGTGGGACACATTGGCTACAAAATCCGTCCGTACCTTTTCCAAATGCCGGATTGCTGTTACATCAAAGATTACAACAACGACACCCATCCCTTCTGTCTCTGCCCACATGGGAGAAAGTCGCGCTTCTAGAATCCGTTCTTCGGGAAAATAGCTGCGGATCTCTCCGGTAATTCTCGTCTCCGATTGGACACACTCTTCAATCAAAGGGATCAGTTGAGTCGGATTGGTGATCTGGGAATACGTTTTCCCGATAATATCCGAAGAACGAAGACCCGTTAACCGTTCAAAAGTACGGTTGGCCAAACGAATCTCCCCTTTGGGATCAACCATCAACAATCCGCTCTCCATCGTATCAAAAATACTAATTAACCGCTGCTCGCTACTACGAACTCGTCGAATCTCCTGCTGCATACTAGTCACCATGCGACTGATCGCTCTTCCAAGACGCCCCACTTCATCATGACCATAAGCAGAAAAACCAGGATAAAGGTTGTTTTCAGCCAAGATTAAAGCAGAATGTGTGTATCCTTTGATCCTTTGTGTTCCTTGGTTCATCATCCGCCACACAATCATTCCGCTACCGATAAAGAGAATGGCCATGCCTCCAGCCAAAGAAATCCATACCTGTGTCAAGTATCCCCTCGTTTCACGAACATCCTGTACCAGCTGTAAAGCTCCTGTAACTTTTTTTTCATGAAGGAGAGGAAAAGTACCATAAAGGTAATTGCCAACCAGATGAATATATGGTTCCTCTCCTTCGGTGGCCAAGAGTACTTTCACATCCGAAGTTCTTATTTCACTCTCCCCCCAAGACTGACCCGAGTCCACCACTGTTTCCCCCTGGGAATTATAAACAATCACCCGTGCCTGTACTGAGTGAGAGAGTCTAGTGATTTCTTTATCTAATTGTAAATCTGTCTTATCGCCCACGATCTGCTCCCATGTATGAGCGATCTGATTTCCTTTCTGGGATAAGCTGTTACCTAAGGGAGTAAGGGTTGCTTCACGGATTAACAAGCCGGTAAATAATCCTGCCACGAGAAAAAGAAAGCCCAATAAAAAGAGGATGCGGTTTCTTAATGAACGCATTATTCCTTAGGCCCCTCAAATTTGTACCCGATGCCACGAATCGTTTTAATGTAGATGGGCCGTCGTGAATCTTGCTCAATTTTATCCCGCAAATGGCTTACATGAACATCAACAATCCGTGAATCCCCGACAAAATCATAATTCCACACCGCATTAAGCAATTGATCTCGAGACAAGACACGTCCGCGATTGCGGGCCATATAAACAAGCAATTCAAACTCCTTTGGGGTTAGTTCTAAAGTTTCATTTCCTCGGGTTACTTCATATCCTTCTGGATCAATCATTAGATCACCGACGACAATCCGCTTTTCCTCTTCCATTCCTTTTGCTTCTTGAATCGCCTCGACACGACGCAAAATTGCCTTTACCCGTGCGACCAACTCCCGCGGACTAAAAGGCTTGGTCATATAATCATCAGCACCCAGTTCTAAACCAAGCACTTTATCAAATTCATCGGTCTTCGCAGTTAACATTAATATCGGGATATGCCTCTTTTCCTGACGCAGTCGTTTACAAACCTCCAGTCCATCCAGGCCGGGCAACATCAGATCCAATACGATCAAGTCAGGGGAATGCTCCAGTGCAAACTCGACACCCTTTTGTCCGTCTGTGGCAATATCAACTTGAAACCCTTCCTTTTCCAAATTGAATTGTACCAATTTCGCAATGGATGGCTCATCCTCAACCACTAGAATTTGTTTGCTCATTTAATTCCCTCCGGCTCTACCCGTAATCCATCTTTTTTCCATCATAACACAAGTTGATTTTATTCCAGAGGCCCAATACCCTTTTATTCCATCTTCTTTAGAAAGACGGTACTTCTTACTTTTTACTAAAAAGCCGATTAACTCATACCCAAAGGCCTATATCCTAAAGTACGCTGTCTTCTTGTCCATCATTCCTATTTCTATACTCCAAAAAGAAAAGCCCCGATACCGGGGCGCCTAACTTCCAGGTCCAATCAGGTGAACGAAAAGGTTGTGATATTCAAGTATGAGGTGATTTTTCACTTTCTTTCGTTTTGCCCCAGTAAAGGGGTCTTTGTCCAGTACGAATCCATTCCAACAAAGACTCTCCCGTGGTTGCTTCCAAATTTGCTACACGAAAAATGGCGGAAGAAGCTACCGTAACTCCCAAAGTGACCAGGTTGGCCCGACGCTGAAAGGGAGTGGCGGAAACGGTTCCCGATTGAATCCGACGGCGAGGAATAATTACCGTTATCCGTCCGAGACGACGAAAACGCATCAGTAACCTACCCTCTGCCTCTGACCATCCAGCATCTCGATATTTCAGCCTCCCCCAAAAATAGGATGGTATCAAGAGGAGTAAAGAGAAGAGACCGAAAGGGAAAAAGAAGAGAGAAAGAAAAAGAATAGGGAATAGCATCGGTAAACAGGAACGAACAATATACCGCCTTCGGGCGCGTTGAGGAAGGGGCTTAAGTTCGATTGAACCAACAAACTCCGGCGCAAATTGCTGCAAAAAGGGCTTCACTTCCTGCCGCTTCAATAGGGGAAACAGAACCGTCGATTCTGCATCAGCATCCACTCCATAGCCAGCGCTTTCTACATAAACAGAGACCAAACCAAAGGGCTGGCGCAATACACCCTCTACAATCCGAATGGCTTGAATGCGCTGGAGGGGAATTGTAGAGCGACGCCGTTCTAACAATCCCCGCTGTATCAAGAGCTCTCCATTGACACGTTGGATCGTAAAACCGGCATACGAGAAAACCGTTCCTCCGATCACAATAATCCAAGAGAGAAAAAGCAAAAACAGAACAGAAAATATGGCAAACCAAATCGCTGTAGAATGATCTACAATCATATCCAAAGGAATATCAAAAGCCGAAAAGGGATTAAACCACTCAAAGATCCGATCCAATCCTGATGAAAAGATTCCCAAAAAGGAGAGGGCAATCCCAATCTGATCTGAAGTAGCTCCTGCAAGTAACAGCTCCTGAAAAGATAACCTGTGAACCAGAAGCGGTGTTTCTTGAGAAGGCTCTTCTTCTTTTGTTCGGGTCATTAATTGTTTCCGAAGTCGTTCTGCCTCCTCTCGTTTGACAGCCATTAAGGAAACCTCTGGCTCAGATCCCCCTGCAGTCTCCACATTTACCTGCACAACACCTAACAAGCGATGAAAAATATTTTCTGTGATATCAATCGCTTGAATTCGCTCCTGGGGAATATAGCGGCGCTCACGAATGATTACCCCTTGATTCACTCTTAGCTCACCGTCTACGACTTGGTATGTATAGCGAGCCCAAGAAAGAATTCCCCATCCACCAGCGATTATTAAAAGTAATCCAAGGGCAAGGCCCACCCAAATCAGGTAGTCTTCTCTTTTTATCATGGTAAAAAGAGACAAGACCAAAGGAAAGATAACAAAACGAATCACATGAAAGGAATAAAATAACATGGATGTAGGATGCTGATTGCGTGGCTTATACATCGTCTGCCACCTGCGCTAACTGGGCAATATGATCCCGTAAATTGTCGGCTACTTCTCCGGCTAAAGCGGGAATCTCATGACTGCCACCCGCTGTGGAAATAGTAATACTAGCCAAGCCGTAGTAACGTAGAAGTGGGCCTTGAACTGTATCTACATACTGCACCCGGGCCATCGGGATTAGTGTTCGCTTGATTATAAGAATCCCATGCTGGAAATCGACATAACCTTCACTAACCTGATAGCGCCACCGACGATATCGGACCTTGGGAATAACCAAAGTAAGCAAGATCCCAAGAATAAAACTAAGTACAACGGGGAGCACAGCAAGCAACCATTGTATTTCCAGCCATGAGAATAACAGAATTGTAGCAACTATACTAAGCAAAAAAACGATCATAGATATGATTAAGCCTGTTAATCTCCATACGGAAAGTGCCCGTTCATCAATACGGTTACTTGGAGCTGGACGCACCTTTTCTACATCCCCTTTTTAAACTACTTCCCTTGCGATCCACAAGGGGCTCATAAACCAATCAGTGAAGATGAAGTGATCTCGCTTCCAATGCTAATCCTTGCTTACTTGAACACCAAGTCTAGAGGAATAGAAAAACAATCCCAGAGATTTCTCTGGGATTGTCCTAGTTTAATCCAGCATCTTCATTACATTACGTACTGAGTTGGCTGATTTATCAAGGGCTTGACGCTCTTCTTCGGTCAACTCTAGCTGAATTACCTTTTCTATACCGTTACCCCCAAGAATAACAGGTACTCCCAGATACATATCATTATATCCATATTCCCCTTCTAGATAGGCAACCGCTGGGAGAATCCGTTTTTTATCTTTTAGTATGGCCTCAGCCATTTGCACTAATGAAGCGGCGGGGGCATAATATGCACTACCGTTTCCAAGGAGGTTGACGATTTCACCGCCACCTTTTCGGGTTCGCTCAACAATGGCATCTAGCTTTTCCTTGGGTAGGAGTCGCTCCAAAGGGATTCCTCCGGCATAGGAATAGCGAACCAAGGGAACCATATCATCTCCATGGCCTCCCAGAACAAACCCGGTTACATCTTCTACAGAGACATTTAATTCCTGAGCAACAAAGGTGCGGAAACGTGCAGTATCCAAGACTCCGGATTGACCCATTACCCGTTCTTTCGGAAATCCGGAAGTGCGATATACTTCATAAGCCATCGCATCAACAGGGTTCGAAAGAACAATAATAATGGAGTTTGGCGAATACTTTACTACTTGCTTGGTAACATCTTTCATAATTTTCCCATTGGTGCTTACCAAGTCGTCCCGACTCATTCCTGGTTTACGTGCAATACCCGCTGTAATAATGACCAGATCTGAGTCAGCTGTCTCTTCATAGGTTGTGGTTCCAATAATATTGGCGTCAAATCCCTGTACGGGCCCTGCTTGCAGCATATCAAGGGCCTTTCCTTTGGTAGGCCCTTCAAGTTGTGGGATATCAACCAACACAATGTCCCCCAACTCTTTTTGAGCCAACATCAATGCCGTTGTTGCTCCAGTAAATCCGGCTCCAATTACCGAAATTTTTCTTCTCCGAATAGCCACTCTCGCCTACCTCCGATCTCTGACTGCATTTCTTTAATTTACAAATTCTGAATCAAATAATCGGCAAACTCTGAGCACTTTACTTCTTTTGCATCATCCATCAAACGAGCAAAGTCATAGGTAACAGTCTTATTGCCGATTGTTCGCTCCATTGCTTTATAGATCAAATCTGCAGCTTCCTGCCAGCCCAAATGTTCCAGCATGAGTACGCCAGATAAGATAACAGATCCAGGGTTTACTTTGTCTAGACCAGCGTACTTAGGCGCTGTCCCGTGAGTAGCTTCAAAGATTGCATGTCCTGTTTTGTAATTGATATTGGCCCCTGGTGCAATTCCAATTCCGCCCACTTGTGCCGCCAAAGCATCGGAAATATAATCTCCATTCAGATTCAGGGTAGCGATCACATCGTATTCTGCTGGACGAGTCAAAATTTGTTGGAGGAAAGCATCGGCAATCGCATCTTTAATAATGATCTTGCCCGCTTCTTCCGCTTCGGCTTGGGCACGGTTAGCGGCATCTACTCCCTCTTTCTCCTTGATCCGATCGTATTCTGCCCAAGTAAAGACGTGATCTCCAAATTCCCGCTCGGCTACTTCGTAACCCCAGTTCTTAAAGGCACCTTCAGTAAACTTCATAATATTTCCTTTATGAACGAGGGTGACACTTTTCCGTTTATGTTGAATAGCATACTCAATCGCTGCAGCTACCAACCGTTCTGTTCCTTCACGGGAGACAGGCTTAATGCCAATTCCTGAAGTCTCTGGGAAGCGTATTTTCTTTACACCCATTTTTTCCTGTAAAAATTGGATTACCTGGGCTACTTCTTCCGTACCTGCTTCCCATTCAATTCCTGCATAAATATCTTCAGAATTCTCCCGGAACACCACCATATCGACCAACTCTGGATGCTTTACTGGGGAAGGTACTCCCTGGAAGTAACGAACTGGGCGCAAACATACATATAGATCAAGTTCTTGGCGAAGCGCCACATTCAAGGAACGAATTCCCCCACCCACTGGTGTGGTAAGCGGTCCTTTGATTGCAACTAAGTATTCCCGAATGGCAGTCAGTGTATCTTCTGGCAGCCATTCATTAAAGCGCTTATATGCTTTTTCACCAGCATACACTTCAAACCAAGCAATTTTCTTCTGGTCATTGTAAGCACGCGAAACTGCAGCATCCAGTACGCGCCGTGCTGCAGCCCAAATATCAGGGCCTGTTCCATCCCCTTCAATAAAAGGAATAATGGGGTTATCAGGCACATTGAGTGAACCATTTTTTAACGTAATCTTTTCTCCTGATTTTGGTTGCTCTAAGTTCTTAAAAATAGTCAAAAAGACCCCTCCTCAACAAAAAATAAGGAAATAAAGACATGGTAAAAAGGGAACGGGTAGCCCCGCCCCTGAATATATCTTTTACCGCTGATCGATCGGTACATAAGATTGATGCTTTGGACCCACATACTCTGCCCGTGGACGAATCAAGCGGTTATCAGCATACTGTTCCATAATATGGGCAGTCCAGCCTGTTACCCGACTCATTGCGAAGATCGGGGTAAATAGGTCTCGCGAAATTCCTAAATAATGATAGACAGAGGCCGAGTAGAAGTCCACATTCGGCTTGAGACCTTTCTCTTTTTCCACCAGCTCATGAATCTGGACTGACATTTCATACCACTTTTTGTCTCCTGTCAGCTCAGATAGTTGACGGGACATCTCTTGCAAGTGTTTGGCCCGAGGATCTCCATTCTTATAAACTCGATGGCCAAAGCCCATAATCTTTTCTTTATTATTAAGCTTTTGCATAATGACGCTCTCTACTCGATCTGGGGTATTGATCTCTTCCAACATGGCCATCACTCGTTCGTTGGCCCCACCGTGGAGCGGTCCTTTTAAAGCACCAATTGCTGTTGTGATGGAAGAATACATATCTGACAAAGTAGCTGCTGTTACCCGTGCAGCAAATGTAGATGCGTTAAGCTCATGGTCTGCATGAAGGATTAAGGCTTTATTCAGAGCATTGATTGCTACCTCATCTGGCTCTTTCCCATTCAACATGGTTAAAAAGTTCGTTGCCAAGCTAACTCCTTTTTTCGGAGCGACTGGCTCCAATCCCTGACGTAAGCGTGCAAATGCAGCAATAATTGTAGGCATCTTCGCTGTGAGACGAATCGCTTTTCGGCGATTTGCTTCTGGAGTATTCACATCCGCTTCTTCATCAAACAGCGCCAAACTAGAAACAGCTGTACGCAGGGCTGCCATGGGATGAACCGTTTCCGGGTAGGTAGCCAATTGCTTTAGCAGCTCCTCAGGAATCTCAAGCTCAGAATCCAACTCCTGTTTGAGTTGATCCAGTTCTGATTGTGTTGGCAGTCGTCCCTCCCACAATAGGAAAATTACCTCTTCAAACTTAGCTTGATCGGCCAACTCATCAATGTTCATACCACGGTATGTTAAGACACCATCTATAATGGAGCTAATTTTTGACGTGAGTGCAACCACGCCTTCCAAACCTTTGGATACTGTCATGTATTTCGGCGTATAAACCTCCGTTTTTATAAAACAGGAGTAATCGCCTTCCCTCCTTCTTATGATGTTTCCAAACATCAAAGGGATGATCTCTCTTTGATGGGAAATCCACCATTTGTCTACATAGATCCCATACGTAGTTTGGATGCCATTAGACCTGCATCTACTGCTCCCTGTTGTGTTGCATTCTCAATGGATCTTTCCACGGAACAAAATAAAGGACCCACTACAGTGTACCACAAAAAAAAAGTAGGATCACTTTATGCAAGAACAGTATCTGCCTATTATTGTTTTTCAAGTAGCCAATGATATAATAAAATTGATTTTGTTGGTATTCAAGATGGGATGAAATGTTTTCTCAAAACAGATATGTAACAACACTCCTTTTTTCTTTTTTTGCTACCCATACCCTGTGAGATTACACAGCAACTCTTTTTCCGTCATCTATTATAGCACAGGCGAATTATCATTCCCACATTTCAGACGAGCCTACTCACCTTAATGGAGGCCTAGAAATGGTCAATAAAGAATGGTTAGGAATTGGAATACGTTTCGCCATTGTACTGGCCATTGCTGTAGCATGCTATTACGGGATCATTTTCTTAGTTCCCTTGGTCTACCCCTTTCTAATTGGCTGGTTAATTGCCATGGCTATTGAACCAGGTGTACAATTCTTACACCGTAGATTACGAATGCCACGCTGGGCATCAGTTACTTTTTTGCTATTACTTACAGTTAGCATCATCTCGACCCTATTGGTCCTACTTATATCAAAAGTGGTAAGTGAGTTAACGCGACTCGCCACTTCTCTACCTGAGTACCTAGACAGTTTTTCGCAATATCTATTTGATACAATTTTGAGTCCAGACTCTACAATTACAGGACTGATACTGACTGTTCAAGAGTATTTAGAGCAGCACCCAGAGCACCAGAAGGAAATTGTAGAATCCATTCGAAACAACATCGGGTCGCTGACGGAAATTGGTACAGACTTGATTACAAGCGTTATTGCCGGGATAGGATCTTTTCTGGGAAATCTCCCCTTTTTCATCACGGTTCTTCTCTTTAGCCTACTGGCAGCTTTTTTTATTTCCCTCGATTGGCCTCGTTTGCGCCAAGGATTGATCAAAATTCTCCCTTCCTACATTAGCCAAACGGGGAAGGTAATTTTCAAAGACTTGCGAAGGTCTTTGGTAGGATTTGCAAGAGCTCAACTCACCCTAGTCGTAGTAACAGGGATCATTGTTCTCATGGGATTATGGATCTTAGGCATTGAATATGCCTTTACAATCGCCATCATTACTTGTGTAATCGACCTCCTTCCATACTTAGGGGTAGGAAGCCTCCTGATTCCCTGGGGTGTTTATCTACTGTTAGTAGGAAACTATCCTTTGGGAATTGGTATTTTAGTCGTCTATGGCGTGGTGACAGTAGTTCGTCAGCTTCTCGAACCTAAACTGGTTTCAGCAAATATCGGACTTAATCCTCTGTTAACCCTGGTCGCTCTATTTGTTGGATTACAATTACTTGGTATCAGTGGCCTGATTCTTGGTCCAATTTTTGGGGTAATGATCGTCACATTTTACCGTTCAGGGGTTTTTCGTGATCTCTGGGGATACATTAAAGGAAAGCCTAATCAAACCGAATTTAAAAAAGATACTGGAGAAAGTGTTGGGTAGAAAAGCCCAACACTTTTTAGTTTCCTCAATATGAACTGCACAATAATCTCTGTGGCGCCAAGTTCCAGATCCAAAAGGACCTATTACTTCATTATGTTACTCTCCTACAGACATTATCATGCCCTCTCTTGATCATTTTGCTTTCCCATTGGAATTGAATTGCTCCCTTTCACAATCTGTCAGAAGGACGCCCAGCTGTGTAAACTTACCGGCGATACCAGATGATTCGCCCACCACTTCGGATCTTTTTTAATAAGTAGGCTTTGGTCCATAATTTAATAATACCCCGTGTTAACGGAATTAACAGAAGTACGCCGATCAGATCTGTAATAAATCCAGGCGTTATTAACAGGACTCCACCAGCTAAAATACACACCCCGTCCAATAAAGCTTCTGTTGGAAGTTCTCCTCGATTTAACTGAATTTGTGCCAAACGTAGCGTTTGCCACCCTTGCTGCTTAGCAAAATAACCTCCAAGAATTCCTGTTAAGATAATGATTAATACAGTAGGACCAGCTCCAATAAACCTTCCCACCGTTATTATTCCCCACAGCTCAATTGCAGGTACAAGAATGACCAGTAGAACAATGAGTCGGAGCAACACCTTCCACTCTCCTTTTATGAATGTTTGCAGACTGAAGTGGGATTAAGGCGGCGTTGCTCAGTGATCCCTTTCATGGGATGCTTGGAGCAACAATTTTGTGTATAATAGGTTTTTCGTTTTTGAATTTGTTACATAGGTTCCAACTGCATGGGACAGAAGTATGCATGACCTAGTTTAGGAATCACCCGAAAAGAGAAGATTTACGGCTTGAGAAATCGGGTATCTTTAGAATATCAAAGTAGCTGGGTAAGTGTCTCATACAGCTCCGGGTAAGCCCGTTTCACATTGGTTGGCCGCATATCACGATTAACCCACATATGTGTTGTGGATCCATAAGCTAAGAGAGCATCATCAGAATCCCTTTTCACCTCATAGGAAAAAATAATCTTGTAAGGAGTCAGTTCATCTATTTTTGTAAGAATCTTAATTTCATCCTCATAGCGAGCAGGGGCCCGATACTTACAATGAACATCCACAACAGGTAGCAAGATCCCCTGCTTCTCCAACTCCCGATAAGAAAACCCAGATTGACGAATCAGATGAGTCCGGCCCACTTCAAACCAAACAATATAATTAGCGTGATAAACTACTCCCATCTGATCTGTTTCTTGATATCTTACCCGAATTTTTGTTTCGTCAACTTGCATTTCCTTTATAAACTCCCTTCCCAAGAACACCCATCCATTCACGGACTTGTACATATAACAAGTGTAACTCACACATAATGAAGATAAGAAAAGATGCACACAAGGCATCTTACTATCATAATAAAGGAGGTAAGGGCAAATCATCTACACATTTTTCTGTCCAGTAGGACCACAGTAGGTTTAATTTGCCCAATTTCAGTGAAAACACGCCAGCGAAGAAAAAGGCGCAGAAATTTGCGTTGGTGGATTTATCCTCGGTTGCGCGTCAATTAATGGACTTTTTTCTCTATCATCTTGTAAAGGTGGTAGGCATGAAGACTTAAGATTGCCTACCACCTTTTATTTATTACAGCACTTTTGCCCGCCCAGCATAAATATATCCTCGCTCCGCATCAATTGTAATTTCCATTCCATCTTTCAATACTTCGGTTGCTCTTTTTACTCCTACAATCACGGGAATCCCCAAACTTAGCCCAACCACAGCAGCGTGTGAGGTAAGCCCGCCCTCCTCTGTGACAACGGCGGCAGCTTGCTTAAAGACATCGATCATATCCCGGTCTGTTCCATAGGTTACCAAGATTGATCCCGGCTTCATTTTGGTGCGTAATTCATCGATTTGATGACCCACAACAACCGGACCAGTTACCACTTGTTTACCAATCCCTTGTCCCATTGCCAATACATCACTAATCACATGTACTTTCATTAAATTTGTCGTCCCTGACTGGCTAACTGGAACCCCTGCGGTAATTACTACCAGATCACCATGGCGCACTTGTTTCGAGTCCAAGGCACTCGTAATGGCAGTCTGCAACATCTCATCCGTTGATGTAACCCTTTTTCCCTTCACAGGATACACTCCCCAAACGAGGGCTAACTTACGCATCACCGATTCATGAGGAGTTACAGCGATAATTGGTGCAAGGGGGCGATACTTGGAAACCATCCGTGCTGTAAAGCCGCTTTCCGTAGAAGTAATAATCGCTGAGCAGTTTAAACTGTGTGCCGTATGTACCACTGCCTGACTAATTGAATCGGTAATACTGGCATCCAATTCTCTGCTACGCTTTTTTAATAAATCTGGATGACTAAGAGCTGATTCCGCATGCGTAGCAATCCGATCCATGGTTTGCACTGCTTCCACTGGATATTTACCCGCAGCTGTTTCTCCAGAAAGCATAACGGCATCCGTTCCATCTAATATTGCATTGGCTACGTCACTTGCCTCTGCTCGTGTTGGTCGTGGTTGCCGCTCCATAGAATCTAGCATCTGTGTGGCAGTAATAACCGGTTTACCTATCTGGTTGCATTTTTGAATCATCTCTTTTTGTACCAAGGGTACCTCTTCTGCAGATATTTCTACACCCAAATCACCTCGAGCCACCATAATCCCATCTGCCGTCTCCAAAATACTGTCCAGATTGTCCAAGCCTTCCCGATTTTCAATTTTAGCGATAATCTGGATGTCTGAATCGTGCTGTTCCAAAATCTCACGAATTTGCAGTACATCTTCAGGCTTGCGCACAAAAGAGGCGGCGATAAAGTCAACCTTCTTCTCGATCCCAAAGCGAATATCTTCTGCATCCTTTGCAGTGATCCCTGGTAGATTCACCTTTACTCCTGGCACATTCACTCCTTTGCGACTCTTAAGTATACCTCCGTTAATTACAGTCGTATGGATTTCGTCCCCTTCGATTTTTTCTACCCGTAAACTGATCAGACCATCATCAATAAGAATGGTGGAGTTTGGTGAAACATCCGCTATAAGGCCCGAGTAGGAGATAGAAACTCGAGAAGCATCCCCCAATATTTCCTTCGCTGTTAAAATAAATGATTGACCGGATTCCAACACCACCTCCGGCTCTTTCAAATCTCCAGTACGAATTTCAGGACCCTTGGTATCCAATAAAATTGCTACAGTTTTACCTACTTCCTTAGCGGCTTGCCGAATTTGATCAATTCGCCACCCATGTTCTTCGTGGGACCCGTGTGAAAAGTTAAGGCGGGCTACATTCATACCCGCTTGAATCAATTGACGCAGAATCGCTGGATCTTCACTTGCTGGACCAATCGTGCACACAATCTTTGTTTTTCGCATAACCTATCCCTCATTTCATAACGATCTCTCTTTTTAGGATCAAGGATCCAGGTAACTATATCGCTAAGATGCTCGCCAGATTGAACAATTCCATATCGGGACGATGCTTTTGGGTGAACACATCTTCTAAAGGGACACCAACAATATTATTATTTTGACTTGCCACCATTTGTCCTGTTTCTCCTGCCAACAATAAGTCGATCGCCTTTGCTCCCATACGGGCAGCCAGTACCCGATCCAAGGCAGTAGGCGAGCCACCCCGTTGAATATACCCCAAAACGGTCACGCGAATTTCTTGTCCTGTATACTCTTGAAGCTGGCGTCCAATCTCTGGGCCACTTGCTGCTCCTTCCGCAACAATAATGATACTATGCTTTTTACCCCGCGCACTTCCACGCTTTAGGCGCTCGACAATCTCTCCTATATCATAGGGTGCCTCTGGGATCAAAATCGACTCTGCACCATCAGCCAATCCGGACCAAAGCGCAAGATCACCCGCATCTCGGCCCATCACTTCAACCACATAAGTGCGTTCATGGGAGGTGGCTGTGTCCCGGATTTTGTCAATGGCTTGAATAGCTGTATTCACAGCAGTGTCAAAGCCAATCGTAAAGTCTGTTCCAGGAATATCATTATCTATCGTGGCCGGGATTCCAATGACTGGGAATCCTAAAGCGTGTAAAGCTTGGGCTCCCTTTAGCGTGCCATCCCCACCGATCACGATCAACCCGTCGATTTCTTGTTCTTTTAAACGTTGAATTCCCTTGGCTTGCCCCTCCGGCGATTTAAACTCTTCACAACGCGCGCTGTATAGTAGGGTACCACCACGATGAATAATGTCTCCTACTGATCCTAGAGAGAGGGAAATAAAGGTACCTTGGATCAATCCGCTGTATCCCCGCATCACTCCAAATAACTCAAGTCCATGGTACAAACCTTTGCGAACCACAGCACGAATTGCCGCATTCATCCCAGGAGCATCCCCACCACTTGTAAGCACTGCTAGGCGCTTCATCATTGTTCACTCCTTTATTTTGTTCCTATACATTTATATGGAAAGAATGGGTGGTAAAAGCTTTAAAGACTCCCATGACAAAAAAGAGAAAACCGTAGGTCTTCTCTTTTTTACGCTAAATTTGTATAAACGCCAATTTGAGCATACTTCTTATACCGATCTTCCCGCAATTCTTCTCCACTCATTTCCAATAGAGGCGTAAGTTCCTCCAAAATACCTTTTCTTATTTCTTCGATCTGCATTTCCGGGTCTTTGTGTGCACCACCTTTGGGCTCAGGGATGATCCGATCGATTACGCCCAAGCTTTTCAGGTCTTGTGCTGTAATTCGCAATGCATCTGCAGCTTCTTCTGCTTTTGACGCATCCCGCCACAAAATAGCAGCGGCTCCTTCTGGCGAAATGACAGAATAGTATGCGTGCTCAAGCATTAACAAGCGATTGCCTACTCCAATCGCAAGTGCTCCACCGCTTCCCCCTTCTCCAGTTATCACACAAACTATAGGAACTGTAAAACCAGCCATTTCCAATAAGTTTCGAGCGATGGCTTCACTTTGTCCTCGCTCTTCCGCTTGCACTCCAGGATGAGCTCCTTGTGTATCAATAAAACAGATAATGGGACGCCCAAACTTATTTGCCTGCTTCATCAATCGAAGTGCTTTCCGATATCCTTCAGGGTGAGGAAGACCAAAGTTACGCGCAATTTTATCTTTTGTATCTTTTCCTCGTTCATGGCCGATCACTGTGACGGCCAAACCTTCAAAACGGCCAATCCCACCAATGATCGCCGGATCATCCCCATACAAACGGTCGCCGTGCAATTCGATAAAATCGGTAAACAAGCCCTTAATATAGTCAGAGGTTGTAGGACGACTGGGATGCCGAGCAATCTTTACCTTCTGCCAAGGAGTCAGATTCCCGTAAATTTCATTTTCTAAACGTTGTGCTCGCTCCTCCAACGTCCTAATTTCCTCAGATAGATCAAGGGATTGCTCTTCCATGAACCGCTTTAATTCATCAATTTTGTTACGCAATTCAATGATTGGACGCTCAAATGGTAGCTCTCCCGACTTCACCCGTTCTTCCTCCTATCTGCATGCAAACTTAAGATTTGAATGAGAAGGCTCCTTAGTTCAGTCCGTGGAACAACGAGATCCAACTGACCATGCTTCAAGAGAAATTCAGCAGTCTGGAAATCATCGGGCAATTTTTGGCGCACCGTCTGCTCAATCACACGTCGACCTGCAAAACCAATCAGAGCACCAGGCTCTGCGATATTAATATCACCTAAGGAAGAAAAGCTGGCCGCAACGCCACCTGTTGTCGGATGAGTAAGAATGGAAATAAACAAGACCTTTTTCCGATGTAACCGCTCCAGTGCTGCACTTGTTTTAGCCATTTGCATCAGGGACAAAACTCCCTCCTGCATACGTGCTCCACCAGAGGCTGAGAATAAAAGGAAGGGATACTTCTTCGTGGCAGCACGGTTCGCCGCACGGGTAATTTTTTCACCAACAACAGATCCCATGCTCCCCATTCGAAAACGGGAGTCCATTACACCAATCACAATTGGATAGCCACCAATTGTACCTTCTCCAGTGACAACCGCTTCATTCAAACCTGATTTTTCCATATCCGATTTGAGCTTGTCTGGATAACCGGGAAAGGAAAGCGGATCTTCAGAGAACAAGTCCACATCATACTCAAAAAAACGCCCCTTATCCACAGTTACTAAGATGCGCTCCTGTGCGGTAAGTGTAAAATGAAAACCGCAGGATTTACATACTTTTAGGTTTTTTTCCAGCTCTCGTGCATAACTGATTGTTCCACAGCGCTCACACTTTTTCATAATCCCTTCTGGAATCTCTCGTTTGGCTTGTTCAGAGGGAATCGTCGCATACCTTCGCTGTTTCCTGAAAAAATCTTTTAACACGATTAGACCCACCTCATCCGAGCTTTCAAAACTCATCAGCTTTTATCTCTAATCACAGAGCACAGCCTCCAGCTTAACTTTGGTTCACCTTCCAGCTTGCCCTGTTTTAATCTGGCTCAAGCTCTTTCGCAGTTATTTAAAATTAGAAATTAGTCTTACTGTTTTGTCATAGATGGCTTGTGGATCCACCTGGATCCTTGCTTCACCTGTTTCCATTGCTACCCGGGCAACCTCAGCAGCCACCGTAGGAGCAACCCGAAAGTCCAGTGCAGCAGGAATAACATAATCAGGAGCTAATTTTTCCTGATCGATGAGATTAGCAATGGCATAAGCCGCAGCCACCTTCATCCCCTCATTAATCTGCCGTGCCCGCACATCAAGGGCTCCTCGAAATATACCAGGAAAAGCTAGCACATTATTTACCTGATTGGGAAAATCAGACCGACCCGTTCCTACTACTTTTGCGCCTGCTGCTATCGCTTGATCAGGCATAATTTCCGGAAGAGGATTAGCCAAGGCAAAAATAATCGGATCTTTATTCATTGAAGCGACCATCTCTTGTGTCACAGCTTTAGCTACAGAGACTCCGATAAACACATCGGCTCCTACCAACGCCTCTGCTAAACTTCCCTTTAACTTTCGGCGGTTCGTCATCTGTGCCACAGATTTCTTGATCGCATTCATACCTACTTCTCTTCCTTCATAAATCGTGCCTTGGCTATCGCATAAAATTACATCATCCACGCCTACCTGAAGCAACAACTTAATAATCGCAATTCCTGCGGCACCGGCACCATTAATTACGACTCGAATTTGCTTCATATCTTTATTAACAACCTTCAGGGCATTAATTAAACCTGCTAATGTGACAATTGCTGTCCCATGCTGATCATCATGAAATACTGGAATCTCCAATTCCTGTTTTAATCGTTCCTCAATCAGAAAACATTTGGGAGCAGCAATATCTTCTAAATTAATCCCACCAAAGGTCGGAGCGAGCCGTTTAACTGTCTCAATAACATCTTCGGGATCGGTACAATCAATACATAGAGGAAAAGCATCTACGCCAGCAAAAGCCTTAAACAGAAGTGCTTTTCCCTCCATCACGGGCATCGCTGCCTGAGGACCGATATTTCCCAAGCCCAATACTGATGTACCGTCTGTGACTACCGCTACCAAATTTCCCTTCATTGTATAATCATAAGCGGCTTCCTGATCAGTATAAATCTCTTTACAAGGCTCTGCCACGCCAGGAGAATAAGCCAGACTAAGATCCGATTCTTCTGACACAGAGACTTTAGGTGCTACACGTAACTTGCCTTGATTCTCGCGATGTAACCGCAAGGCTTGTTCACGTAAAGAAGGCAATAGGCTCACCTCTTTTTCTCCTGACAACGTCTCCTAATTGCTAACAATACTGCTTATTATATCAGAAGAGGGGCTGGAAAGGAACGGAGGCAACTTCGCCTGGCTAAGAGAGTGTCTCTGATCCTACAAAAATAAAAAAGGGGATTAGGTCTCTCCCTTCCCCTGGCAAAAGAAATATTTAATTTCTATCACTCATCTTCTTCCGGTTTGGATCCCCTTAATCGCTCCATCTCTTTCTGCACTTTCCGTTCGTAAGTAAAAGGGTCGCTACGAAAAAAGGTAAAAAACCAATGAAAAGCTAATCCAATTCCCCAAGGCAGAGTCGTATAAATCAACGTTTCATCAATCGTTGCGGTAATATAACGGGTAACTACAAAAAAGGAGTTCACTAGGATATATACTAGCAAATGAATGTAAAAAGCCTGTTTTGACTTCACCCGTTCCTCCGCATATTGGCGAAGCTTTTCTTCATCCGCCATTGCCTTCTCTCCCTTCTCTTGGGATGCTTCCCTTTGACCCATTCTACAATAAAAAAACCTCCGAAATACCCCTACCATTAAATTCAGGTCAAAATAATGGAAATAGAAGATCGCAATCATTGGAGATAACAAGGGTGAGAATCTTTCTCCTTTATTTATGAGGCTAATAACTTAAAAGTAGAATAGATAAATACCTTCATACCGTTTTCCAAGGCATCTTCATCAATGGTAAAACGAGGATGATGATGGGGATAAGTGCTCTCCTTTGCTGGGTTCCCCGAACCGGTATAAAAGAAACAACCTGGTGCTTTCTGCTGGAATGCGGAAAAGTCTTCCCCACCCATATTGGGCTCTAAATAAGCAATTGTCTCTTCCCCAAAAATTTCACGGACCGTTTCTTCTACAATCTTAGTGATTTTTTGATCATTGATTACTGGACGGTAACCGTACTCATAGGAAAATTGATAGGTCGCTCCATGAGCGGTTGTAATTCCCTTTACGATCTGCTCGATCCACCCTGGTACTTCTTTTCGCAGCTCAGGATTAAAACTGCGTACCGTACCCACAATTTCTGCTTTTTCCGGAATGATATTATGTGTCGTTCCCGCAATAAACTGTGTCACAGAAACAACCAGCCGTTCCAAAGGATCCGTCTTTCGGGAAACAATATGCTGCAAGTTGGTCACTACTTGTGCCCCAATTGCAATACTGTCAACGGTCTGATGGGGACTTGCGGCATGCCCTCCCTTCCCTTGAATCGTAATCCGAAACACGTCAGGAGCAGCCATCATTGGCCCATATACAATCCCAATTTTGCCCGTTTCCAAAGAAGACCATAAATGGCTTCCGATGACTGCATCGACACCATCCATTACCCCTGCAGCCACCATCTCCTCCGCTCCACCAGGCAAAACTTCTTCTGCATGTTGAAACAAAAAGCGAACTTCTCCTGCAATCTCATCCTTCATTGTGGAAAGCACCTTTGCAGTTCCAAGAAGCATTGCTGTATGCCCATCATGCCCACAGGCATGCATAACTCCCGGGTTTTTGGAAGCATAGGGAAAGGTGTTTTTCTCTTGAATGGGCAGCGCATCCATATCAGCGCGAATAGCAATCACTTTCCCTGGTTTGTTGCCAATTAAACGAGCCATCACACTGGTCGGTGTTGGCCGAGATAACTCCAGATTTCCAAATGATTCCAATTTCTCAAAAACAAATTGAGCTGTCTTTTCTTCTTGAAATGAAAGCTCAGGATATTGATGAAGATGTCGTCTCCATTCAATTACCTCTTCCTTCACCTGACGGAGAATCTCTTCAGGCACCTTTATCATTCTTACTTCTCCTTTCCCTTCTCTGCTATTTCTCTTATCATGCCTACGCGGTATTCTCTACTTTATCCCAGTATACATAAAAGCAACTAACAAGCCTAGTTTCACAAAAGTCAAGAAAAAATAGACCCATTATACGGGTATTTGTCTATACAAGAGAATCAGCGGAGAATATGATGCTTAGACAGGGTAGGCAAAATTTGAATCGAAAACTACATCGATCATAGAAATTCCTTGGACCGTGAAAGGGGTCTTAAAATGGGAAAAGGAGCTTGGGTCGTTACACTGAAAAAGGGATTTCATGAAACAAAAGAAAATATCATCTCCCTCCCTAAAAAAATCCTTGATCACCATACCAATAATCGCATTTTACAGATGCGATTCGGCCAAAAGTTGGTAAAAAAGGTGCAGGTAAGAATAAACGATACCAACGATGAACTGGAAGTCTCCCCTACTTTATTTGATACCTTTGGATTGGATTCTCATATGAAATGTCATCTCACGATCTCTGACCAAATCCTTCGGATTGGACCTCTCATCGCGATCTTTGTGGACACAAAATATATTTACACATTACTAGAAAAGCAACAGCCATCCTTTCGGAGTGTGGAATTAGAAAAAGCAAATGGTCACGCCAAAACCATCCTCATTTACTTTTCAATTCATGATATTCACTTTCAACAGCGAAAAATCCGTGGCACCTACTATCATCCAAGGGAAAAACGGTGGGTACAAGGTATTTTTCCTTTTCCTGATATAATCCATCATCGAGGTCATATCCTCCGTCGCCCACATGCAAAATACCGTGCAGCCAAAAAAGTGTTCCAAAAGCATCCTAAGATTAAATTCCTTAACCCGGTTCACTATTTTGATAAATGGGATTTATATAAGACCCTTTTTACAAACCATCAAGAACTCCGGAAATATTTGCCACCCACCACACTTTATACCTGGCCCGCCAAGCTCGAACGGATTATGAATCATCATCCAGCCGTTTATATAAAATCACGAATTAGTAGTATGGGCAGACGTGTCCTACGTCTTCAGAAAGAAAACAGCGTTGGGGTAATTTACAGCTATTATACAAAGCGACTGATACGTCGAAAAGTAAGAAGCGTGTACTCCGCTGATCGTGTGATCCGTTCTTTCTTTGGCAAAGACAAATTGATTATCCAGCAAGCGATTCCCTTATTTCAGATCGACCATCGAAACATCGATATGCGCGCTACCCTGCAACGGGATGGTGCAGGCAACCTGAAAATTCATTCCATCGTGGTTCGATTAGGCCTTGCAATGAGTCCCATAACAAACTTCAGAACAGGATCGAAAGTATATCGTTGGGAAGAATTTTTCGAAAAACATTCCACTCTATTTTCAACCCTAGATATCGAAACGATAAAAAAAGAAGTGGAGCACTTCTTACTCACCACTTATCAGGCCATTGAAAAATCTTACGGTGGTCCCTTTGGCGAAATGGATATTGACTTCGCTTTAGACCAAAAAGGGGGAATCTGGCTCATTGAACCTAATGCAAAACCCGCCAAAGACTCACTTTATCAAGCATATGGCCCCCAAAAGGTTGAAGATTCATTTTTTAGTCTCCTAGAGTATGCCAAATATATCTCTAGTTTTTTTCCTCATGTTTCCTAAAACCGCCCAATTTCCATGGATCCCAGTTCCATGTTTGAACCTGATGAATATACCTACTGTAGACATTTAGGAAGAAAGGAATGGGATCATTGAGAAATCGGGCCCAACGTGTGTCACATCGCAAAAAGGTACAGCAGCCCCTGATTAGTGATGATTTTTTTACCGATGAGCCCACATTAGGGGAGATAGAAAATTTCGATGAATCAAATGAAGCAAACTTGTCTATTTCTGAAGAACCAAAAGCCAAATCAGCAAAAAAAAGAGGAAGCTTCCCGTAAAGAGTCAAAAAAACAACTGATTTACACAGACGACCTAGCCAATGAAAGCATCACCAATGAAAAGTTAGCCAATAACTCCATTGATCGCTCGAAGCTGCAATATAATACAATCACCAATGATCATCTAATCGATGGTGCAGTGGATTCTTCTAAGTTACAAGATAAAGCCGTTACATCTTCAAAAATTTCCTTCGGAACAGTAAAAGAAGCACACATTGCACCTGATGCAATTAGTGGAGAAAAAATCCGACGTGAAACGATTCACGGTAAGCATTTGGCTGAAAATAGTATCCCAGGAAATCGGATTGCTGATGGAAGTATTGATGGTACCAAGTTAAAAGAGAGGGCCATTAAAGCAAAACATATCGGACTTGGCCATATTCAAGAAAGACATCTAGCGGATCAGTCAATTGGTTCACGTAAAGTCAATTGGTTCACGTAAAATCAAAAGTGGATCTATCACCACAAACCACTTAGCAAATAATAGTATAAACACAGCAAAGCTGGCAGACGATGCTGTCTCCAGTGCCAAAATTCAAAACCGTGCCATCACCTCATCCAAGTTGGAAAGTAGCTCAATCACTGCTGATAAAATTGTTGACCATGCCATTACCAACAGCAAGCTAGGAGAAGGTTCTGTAACCTCTAGTAAAATTGCGCCAAATAGCATTGTTAATCACCATTTGGCTGAAAATACAGTTGATTCCCATCACATGATTCCACAATCGATTACCACTATCCACTTAGCAAACGAATCCGTCACAACCCGTCAATTGGCGGAAAATGCCGTTACCTCCAGTAAGTTAGATCAAGGAGCAATCGAAGAGCATCACATTTCCCATGGTGTAATTAATAGTCAGCATCTTCGTCCCGAAACGATCCAATCCAAGCATTTAGCTGACGATGCAGTAACTGCACGCTCCATTGCAGCTCAGTCCATCTCCTCTACACATTTAACCCATGAAGCAATTACCAACTCACAACTGGCGGATAAAGCAGTCACTTCAAATAAGATCGATCAGCGAGCCATTGAAGAACGCCATATTGCACCCAAAGCCATTGGCAGCCAACACCTTCAAACAGGAGCCGTCGATTCCAAACATCTGGCAGAAAAAGCAGTAACCGCACGAAATATTTCACCACAATCAATCTCTACCGTACATCTTTGTAATGGTTCCATAACCAATGAACAAATTGCCGACCAGGCAATCACTGCTGAAAAGCTGGAGGAAGGAGCAGT